>JAKSLV010000035.1 GCA_024401025.1 Bacteroidales bacterium | reverse complement strand
AGCCTCGGTGAGGGGCTGGATGATACAGATGTTGATTTGTTTCTCCACGATGGCGTTCACCTGTTTGCCCGGGCCGATGAACTGACGCTGGGGCATCGTGATGTATGAGCCGACTTTCTTTAGCGCCATTGCCTTGTAGAACTCGGCAATCTTGGCGGTCTTGAGAGACGATTTCATAAGGTCGCCGTTCTTCTTGCGCTTAATCTTGGGGACCACCTCGCGGTACTTGGCCCAGAAGAACTTCTTAAGTTTTGGCGTCACCTTGATTTTACCTCCCTCGTTGTGGATCTTGGCGTATGGCATATTGCTGACGAAGCGCACCGAGCGTCCCGATACGGTGTACTTGATGGAACGGCGGAGTGTTCCGGTGGCGTTCATCAGCGTTCCGCGGTTGTCGGTTCTGCGCTTGGGCCACGGCTTGCCGTCGAATGATTTTGTCTCGAAAGACTTGTCGAAGTATTCGGCAAGGCCAACGCCAATCCTCTGAAGGGTTGCTGCGATTAGTTTATCGATAAGTGGCATAGGAGCATTTTTGATCAATAATATTATACTTCCTTACAATGTCGGCGACTTTCTGCTTGGTCTCTGTATCCTGCTGATAGTCGGCAGAGAGGCATACGGCCTCTACTATCTGAAGCATCTCGTCCTTGGTGAGCGACTGCATAACAAGGTGGTCGAAGTCGAGATTGAGTGTGACAGTTGTTTGTATTGTTCCCATTTTTTTTGCGTTTTTGTTTTGTAATTAAAAAATTTTTTGTACTTTTGTGGTGCTTAAATGCATCAAGCATAGCCGATGGCGCCGCGATAACTTCAAGGAATGCCGGGGATAAGCGTATAATGCGCTTCAAGGGGGATACTCTGCGGGGGTCTCCCATTTTTTATTTCAACCTTTGAATTAAAATACCTTTTATATTCCTAATGCAATCGTCGGTGTTTTCAACAATGCAACCGGGTATTCTCGCGACATTGCCATTATGAACTACATAGCATTCCATAATAATTCCACCTTCAAAATCTTGATGCCTCCGTTTGATATTCCTTGCTACAAGATTATAATCAACCCATTGACCTTTTTTATAACGATCAAAGTCGATGACGACAACCTGGCATCCTTGGTCAATAGCTTTGACAAAGCCACTTGTAACACCGTCAGGGCCGTCAACACCCTTTCTGTCAGCTAATAATCCATTGATGTAATATTCAGCATTCTTTAAGTGGTCTATGATGACATTAGGCCGGATTTTGATTTCCATATCCTTGAATGCCTCCAGCATAGCCAATGCGCATCTTGTATTATTGGGGAGTTCGTCTTTTGAGGTATCACATTCTGTGTTTACGAGAAGTCTTGGATTTTCCTCTGAAGGTTTGTATATGCCCTTCCCTTTTTCTTCTTCAATAACACGTTTGCGCATATTTGCATTCTCCTTTTTTTTGTCCTTCTTGCTTTCGATTGTCTTTCCCATACATTGTTGCAAAGCGCTACATACACTACACATACTCTCCCCATTTGCCGACAAGCCAATGTTCTTGCCGAGCTTGCAGGTTTTGCACTTGTCGAGTTTCGGCAGGTACGGATGTTTTGGCGGAAATACCTTGAGTTCCTTTCCGGGATTGAAGCGGAAGATCTTCTCGGCTGGGCGTGATGTTGCGCTGTCGCCTGCACGGACGGCCTCGTCGCTGTTGGATTCGGGGTAGCTGTCCTTGAGGACTTCGACTACAGTGCAACGGCAGTTCCAGCCGAGGGGCGGAAGGTACTTTGTCCAGAACTTGTCGTCCACTGGCAATGTGGTTCCGTGGAGTGCGGCGTGTTCGGCTCGTACCCGCTCGTCGTTGGCTGTTCGGTACTGGAGGTTCACAAAATCCTTGTGCTTCTGGAACTCCTGACACTTGGCGGCCATTTGCGCCGACTGCACTGCGTGGTTGTATTCGGCACGGAGATAGTTCTGGTTGTATTCCTTGCCCAACTTATCCACGTCGCGCTTAAACTCGTCGAATGGGCGGAGCTTGCCGTCCTTGTCGTGGAGAAGGCTGTTTACCTCCTGAAGCTCCTGATGTGTCTTGAAACCCGAGAAGATGAAGGTGTTCTGCGCCAAGGCCGCCGAGAATGTCGGGTCGGGTTCCTCGGTTATCGATGACACTCCCTTGGTGACGGCATCCATAAGCACACGGTTGGTCTCGCCGATGAGTGCCGAGCCATTGGGTGTTGTGAGGTAGTCGGGAGTGTATCCGCCATTTCCGTAGAGCTCATTTACTACTGCATCGTAGAAAGAATCGTCGAATGGCGGAAGCCCTTCCCCAGCCCTCCCCTCGGGGGAGGGAGAGCCTAATGTGTATGGTTTTTCAATGCCATTATAAAGGCTTTTCAATGCTGAGTGCAACCCGGCAAAATATGTTCTGTCGGGTTGCCTTACGCGAAAAAACTATCAGCGTTCAATTGTCCATTATCCATTCTCAATTGTCCATTAGACAAAGCCATTGCTTTGTCTTTTATCGGCATACCGAATTTCTCGGAGAGCCAGTCGGAATCCACGTCCTTGTATGGGAGCACGGCGAGAACCTTCTCCCAGAGGGCCTCGGTGTCCTCGCTTACTGCGAAACGGAACTTGAGCCCGCGGTCGGCAATGAGTCCGAGATGGCGGAGCGCCGGTAGAACTGTGGAGTTCATCGCAAGCTCCACCATACGCTTGTCGGAGTTGATGAGTCTCTGGAGGAGTTCCTGGTTGGATTTCTCCTTTGAGTAGTTTCCGTTCTGGGTGTCCTGACCGATGATGGCGCCGCAGATGGCCATTGAGATCTGATTGTCGCAAAGTGTGATGAGGTTGTTGTAAACGTCGCCATTGGTGGAAACTCCGGTGGCAAACTCCAGTTCCTCCGACTGATCGATAACGAAAGCGGCGGCCGATCCCATTTCACGGAGCATCACCTCGGCACGCTGAAGCATCTCGGGGTCCTGAGTGTTTGTTTTCAGGAAACGTGGCGGAATGCCGTAGATCTCGCAAAGCTCGCTCCAGCAGCTCTGGGCAAACTTCTTGAAAAGCACGTGGGGAACCACCTTGTTGATGAGTCCGATGTGATTGGCGCGGAACTCCAGGATGTACTTCCCGTATTCCTTGAGGTCACGGTATTTGATGTGAGTGAGGTCGGTGGCATCAGGAAAGAAACGACCAAACACGGGGTCGATGTTGCGGCGTGGCAATGTAGAGACAGCCCCACCCGACCTCCCCTCGGGGGAGGGGGAGAGCTCCACAACGGAATATCCATACATTTCGGCATCGAGGATTGCCTGCACCAAGTCCTGAAGGATTGGGAGATTGTTGAAACGCTCGGTCTCGTCGGCATCCACGTCGCCGGAATCCGACACCAGCTCGCATCTGAGGGCGATAACGGGTTCCTGACGGTTGGCAATCTGCGACGACAATAGTGCATCGTTGGCCACGTCCTTGTATATATCCTGAAGCCTCCAGAATCTCGGATTGTCGGGACTCTCGGTAAGCATCTCTGCATTGCGCCAGTCGGCTATATCTGTGCGAGTGCGCTTGGTGTATTTGCGCACTACTTGTGAAGTAAGGGATGATTTCATTTTTGATTTTCGATTTTTGATTTGGGCATTGTCCATTATCCATTATCCATTGTCCATTAATCCGCCCGGCGGATTACAGCGGTTCGTGTCTGAATTTTGGTCTCGACACCATACGGAATGGGAGGTCGAGGTCGGATTCTGAGGCGTCGGGGTCTGTATCATCGGCGCCAGCCGAAACGAATACGGCATCAGGGATGATGTATCTTGAGAGCGCATACTCGCCCTCTCCGGCAATGCGCTGGAGCAGCTCGATGGTCTTATTGTAGATATCAGTGATACGCTCGCTGAGCACGTCGGGACAGGAGAGCTCGATGATGTTGAATGCGGCAATGCGCTTGATTATACGCATCAGCAATGGGTTGCGGGCCTCGCCCTCGGCACTGAACATTGCATCGATATCGTATATCCTCCAGGCTCGGTACTGTTGT
Organism: Bacteroidales bacterium; assembly: GCA_024401025.1. Lineage (GTDB taxonomy): Bacteria > Bacteroidota > Bacteroidia > Bacteroidales > UBA3824 > UBA3824. Next base: position 18,357 of record JAKSLV010000035.1, on the reverse strand, counting down.
TTTGTGAGTCCGGCTGTCTCGCGGCGCTTGTTGGCAGAGTCGAGGTATCCACGCACCAGCATCTCGGCGGTGTCGATGGCCTCAGAGACAATCTCATCGTCCTCGTCTGTTATTTGCTCCACCTGATATGAGTAGAGCACGGATTTTAGTTCTTGGGGGGTGATCAGCATTTTTGATTTTTGATTTTTAATTTTTGATTCTCTAATCTCTCATCTCTCATCTTTCATCTCTCATCTCTCATCTCTACACTTTAAGCTTTACACTTTTCACTTTACACTCTATGATTGGCTTTGGCTTGGCGGTCTGATATTTTGGCAATATCTGTGTCCTGGTGGCGGTGATGTATGTGAGCTGATAGATTGAGTATCCCTTCTCGGCCTCTATCTTCTGGAGACGTCGGCGGCAGAAAGGTGTGAGGGCCTCGGTGGAGTATCCTTGCAGAATCTCGTGCACCTTGTCGATAAGGTCAAAGATATCGTGTCCCTTGTCCTTGCAGGGCGATTTCTGCGATGTGTTGTGGAAGTTCTGCACGGCGATCGTAATTGTGAACTCGCACTCTGCCAGCTGAGCCTTCTGTAGGAGGTCGGCGTATTGGATGTTGTCCACGTCGGTGATGGCGCAGGGGAACTTAACGGCAGGCTGTTCCAGCTCCAGCTGTCCCCAGTTCCTGTCTATATACTTGAACTCCTCTATCTGGGAGAGAAGGTCTCCAAGCAATGTTGTAATGTCGGATGGCTTCATAGCAGTTTCGATTTTTGATTTTCGATTTTTGATTCCTCTATATTGCAATAGCAAAATATTTGAGATTTCCAAGGGCAAAATTGAGGATTTTGAGGCCGGAGAGAAAAAAGATTACTCATTTTGAGCAATGTTTTGGGAAAGCAAAGCGCAATAGCCCACCTTTGCATCGTAATCGAAAATCAAAAATCGAAAATGCAATGAACGAGAAGAACCAGGAGAAAGAGTTGGCCCGCCTATACTATATGAATGGCGACCAGCAAAAGACCATTGCTGAGAAGCTGGGCGTAGGCGAGAACACTGTATCGCGCTGGGCTAAGGACGGGCATTGGGAAGAAAAACGAGCGGCGCTCAATATCACGCGCCCCGAGATAGTGAACAAGATTCTGTTCCTTATAAGCAAGATTCTCGACAAGGTGGAGACCATAGAGAATATGGATCCAGGCGATTTGGCCAAGCTTATAAGCCAGATACAAAAGCTATCGAACAGCATTGAAAAGCTGGACAAGCGCGCCTCTGTGATGGACAACATAGAGACCTTCCGCAACTTCAACCGCTGGATGGAGGAACGAATGCAGTACGACAACAACATAAAGCCTGAGTTCCTTCAGAAGATAGTGGACCTTCAGGACAAGTTTATCACTGACCAATTCAACAAGAAAAAATGACAATAATTTTATGTGACAGCAACAGCGTGAACTCCTACGGATTCCGCACTATGGTGGGGGGCATCAACCTGGAGAGGTTCAAGGCCAATCCAGTAATGCTCTACCAGCACGATACCGAGCGTATCCTGGGACACTGGGAGAACATAAGAGTGGAGGACGGCAAGCTGATGGCCGACCCCGCATTCGACACCGACGACGAGGAGATGAAACCCATTATCGGCAAGATAGAGCGCGGACACCTGAAAGGCTGCAGCGTGGGTATGAGGGTCCTGAGGTTCGAGACCACGCCAACCGGCGAGATGCTTGCCGCAGAGAGCGAGCTGATGGAGGCCTCGATAGTGACAATACCGAGCGACGCCAACGCCCTTGTGCTCTACAATCCCGACGACGACCGGCACGCCCTATCAGTGGAAGAATTCAAAAAACTTTATATCAATATGGAACAGAACGAGACAGTAAACACCGACAACAGCGCGGTGATCGCCAGGCTTCAGGCGCAGAACGAGGAGAAAGACCGAGTAATCCTTGAGCTTCAGGCACAGGTGGCACAGATGGAGGCCACACAGATAGACACAATGTTGAACACCGCAGTGGCCGAGGGACGCATCGGCAAGGACGAGGTGCAGCTCTGGGCAACACTTGCGGCACTTGACTACGCAACAGTGCAGAAGGTTCTTGAGATGAGAGCCAAGAGTGGAGAGACGAGAGTGGAGAGAGGAGAGCGTACGTCCCTACAGGCAATGGTGAAGGGCGACAAGGGCGAGGACATTCCCGACTGGGACCTCTGCGACAAGAACGGCACACTCTACGCCATCAAGCAGAAACAGCCCGAGGTCTATGCAAAAATGTACGCCAAGAAGTTCGGCAAGTAGAGACGCGCCTTGGCACGTCTCAAAAAGAATTTTAAATCAATAATCCCAAAATCATAGAAAAATGGCAATATTGAAAGAGCAGTGGATTCCCACTATCATAGAGAAGCTCTTTGCGGACAACAGTTTCGCATCGAGATCGGCCGACCACAGCGCATTTGTGGCTGGCACAAAGGTGCACGTGCCTAATGCAGGCTCGCTGCCAACCGTAACAGTAAACAACACAACCTATCCAGTGAAGGCGGTGGAGCGCACTGATGCCGACCTGGACTACGAACTCGACAAGTACGAGGTAGGCCCTGTACGCGTGGGCAACATTGAGGAGGTGCAGCTCAGCTACGACAAGCGCAACTCGGTGGTGAGCGGCGTAAGACAGGCCGTGACAGAGACCGTGCACAGCACCGTACTCTCGGCGTGGATTGCAGGATGCACCAAGGCCACACAGAAAGCAGTGGCCGCCAAGTTCGGCAAGGCCGTGGTGATGGAGGCCAAGACCGCATTCGACAAGCAGGACATTCCTCAGGACGGCCGTTGCTGGGTATTGACCCCAACCGCCTACAACGAGCTCCTTCTGGAACTCTCGGAGAGCGAGCAGTTCGCATTCTCGGCGTCAGCTGATTCTGCCAAGGGTGTAGTGGGCAAGTATCTCGGCTTCGACTTCTATATGCGCTCGGTGATCGACACCGCAGCCAGCAACAAGACCACAGCCTTCGCCTGGCATCAGGAGTGCGTATCGAGAGCGCTCGGCAATGTGGATATCCTGGAGGATGAGCACAGAGCAGACTACTTCGGCGACATTATCTCCGCAACAATGCTTGCAGGCGGCGCGGCGATCCGCACAGATGGTGCCGGTATTTTCAAGGTAACAAGCGCATAAAACTTTCATCCTATGTGGGAAACTGTCATCACAGCAATACTGTCGGCCGTTACTGGTGGCGGACTTCTGCACCTTCTTACACTGAGGGCCAAGAAAGACGCCGCCACCGCGGAGACCGACAAGATAGAAATGGACAACTTCAGAACCGGCACGGCATTGCTCAATGAGCAGATCATAGAGCCCTTGAAGAAGGAATTAGCCTCCACCAGACGCGAGGTGATTGCCTCACGCAAGGAGTGCGCCCGGCTTCGCAAGGCTATCAACGCCATAAACAGGTGCCCTCACGCGGCCAGTTGTCCGGTAACCGTGGAGATGTCGTCGATGGGTGATGACAGCGAACCACGGGAATAAATCAATTGATTGAAGTAATTGAAGTGATTGAAATGATAGAACGCTTCAACACTTCAATCACTTCAACACTTCAATTACTTAAAAGATATGCTACCATTCGTAAAAATCAACTTCAACAATGGCGCCATTGGGGGCAACGAGCCTATGGACGATGGCGTGACAATGATGGTGCTGAGCGGATACAAGGGTGCGGATATGGACCTGATGAATATCGAGGACTACCGCAGTCGTCTGGGCAAGGGCGAGACCGAGAGGGCGGAGATCGTGGCCTTCTACAACGAGGTGGGCGGCAACAGCAGGCTGATCGTGACTGGCTGCGCCATCAGCGACCAGGCTCTCAAGGACCAGATAGCAAAGTACAATGGCGAGGTGCGCATCATTGCCGTAAATGGCGTGAAGGACGTGGCCACAATGAAGATACTGCAAAATGTAGCCATCTGGGCCACCGAGACATTGTTTGCCCCCTGTATGTTCCTGGTACAGGCAACAAGCGACCTCATAGAGGCCACCCCCGACTTCAGGGCACTGGAACTCTCACGCATAGCCGTGGTTGACAACCTTGCCGACACCGAGGGCACACCATTCCTCTATACCGTGGCGGGTATGATGGCCAAGATAGCGGTCCACAAGAGCCCCGCATCGGGCGAGAACGGCGCGGTGTATGCTACCGCCATCTATCACGGAAGCGGCGAGGGCAGAACCATCGTGAACAATATCTACGCCGAGCCTATCAACAACAAGGGCATCATCACGGCGAGAAACTTCGTGGGCAGGGCCGGATTCTTCATTGCCGACGACGCAATGTGCGTGCCAGCGAGCGACGACTACGGTATGATACAGCGCCGCCGAACCATCGACAAGGCATACCGCACAGCCTACAAGGCACTTTTGCCATACGTATGCAACGAGATACCGGTAACGAGCGACGGCAAGATACCGCCAGTGACCTGTGCCGAGATTCAGCACGTGGTGGAGAGAGCCATTGTGCTCAATATGACCAACTACGGCAACCTCGGCACCGATCCGGGCAACGACAGCGACAACGGCGTATCCTGCTATGTGAACCCAAATCAGGACGTGGTGGGCACCTCAAGCCTCAAGATAGCGCTCAGCGTGCGCCCATACGGCTACGCCAAGTACATTACAGTAGATCTCGGCTTCAGCATCGACGCATAATCTACTAACTACTATCTACTAACTACTAACTACCATAACTATGTCAGATACAGTACAGCAGACAGTTGATACAAGAGAGTATGCCTGGGCTGATATCAGCGTGCTTATAGGAGGCAAGCCCATCGTGGGATTGCTCAGCGTGCAGTATTCGCAGAAGCAGGACAAGAAACCTCTCTACGGCAAGGGCAACAAGCCCATCGCCATCCAGCCGGGCAACGTAACCAACGACGGCACCATCAAGATTACACAGAGCGAGCTCTACGCATTGCGCGAGGCAAGTCCCGACAAATCCATCCTGAGCCTCAATGTTGACATTCAGGTGGCATACGGCAACCCGCCAATGCCAGTCCGCTCCGATATGCTCGTGGGCTGTCAGTTCACGGAGGAGACAATGAGTATGGACCAGGGCGCATCCAATATGGAGGTGTCGGTGCCATTCGTATTCTTGGACAGAAAGAAAGCCTTGTAGAAATAGACGAGAGTTTAGAGAGGAGAGATTAGAGTAATCAAAAATCAAAAATCGAAAATCAACAAATGCCAAAGACAATCACACAGGAACAGATAGATCGCTGGAAGAAGCAGTACGGCGATATCTACAAGATTACAGTAGAGGACAAGGAGTGCTATCTCCGCAAGCCGGACCGCAAGATCTTAGCATACGTGGGCAGCATCGGACAGAACCCCATCAAGGTGGCGGAGACAATGCTGAACAACTGCTGGCTCGACGGCGACGAGGAGATAAAGACCGACGACGGCTACTTCCTCGGCGCAAGTCAGAAACTGGGTGCGCTCATCGAGGTAAAGGCTGCCGAGCTCTCAAAATTGTAGAGGCCTCGGTGATGAAGCCCTCTGAGACGGTAAGGCAGGTGAACGCGCAGCTGCGCTACTACCTGCATATCGCTCAGCCCGACAGCCTCACAGACGATGAATGGGCAAGAGCATTCCACGACCTGGTATGGATACGCCAGCAGGAGGCCAAGTACAACAAATGTTGAAGTAATTGAGCGTTTCAATCACTTCAACACTTCAATCACTTGATAAGGACAATGGATAATAAAGCACAGCCAAGGCAGAGCCTTATAGACCTTGCCCTTGTCCACTGCGGGCGGGCGGAGGCGGCGGTGGATATAGCACTGCTAAACGGCATGCCGATAGATGAGGATCCGTATGAATGGGAACAGCGCCATGGCGCCATCAGGCTTCCCGACATTTCGGACACTAAGACAGTGGAGCATTACAGGCTGCACCAACAGCCCGCCACCTCATTGGAGACAGAGATCGGCGGCATCAACTACATGGGTATAGAGATAGACTTTATAGTATCATGAGGACACTGAAAGAAATTACGGATGAGCTGAAGGCTCAGTTTATGACCAATCCGATGCTGAAGGAGCTCTACGGGATAGAGGACGGCGAGGAGTTCGGCGACCATTTCGGGAAGGCGAGCATCGAGGGACTGCTGATCTACATAGCGGCGTATTGCACGTATGCACTGGAGCGGATTTTCGGGACGGTGCAGGACGAGATAGAGGAACTGATAAACCGTCAGAGTCCCGGTCGTCCTGAGTGGTATGCGAGAAAACTTCTGGAGTATATCCACAACGTACCCCTTGATGAGTATGGGGAGTTTGTGACGGATGGTATGGAGGAGAGCGAGATAGAGAAGCGCAGGATAATAAAGCACGCCGTGGCGATAGATGCGGATACCGGTGTGCTGGTACTGAAGGTGGCGGGCGACAAGGACGGGCGCCCCTGCCAGATAGAGGATTGCGAGTATCCGAATTGCGAGCCCCTGATACAGCATTACATATCCAGGATAAAGTATGCCGGGGTGAGGACTCAGCTGATAAACCAGCCGGGCGATATCTACAATGCGAACATATCAATCTGGTACGACGCGCTGATGCACAAGGATAGCGTGGACGAGAAATGCAGGGAGGCGATAAGACAGTATCTGTGCAACCTGCCATTCAACGGCGAGTACAGCCACACGGCGCTGATAGACGCCCTGCAAAGGGTGAAGGGCGTCGATATAGTGGAGGTGCGGCACTGCGAGGCAGTAAGGCAGGCGGACGGACGCACAGAGGAGATAGCGGACCTGTATAAGCCATACGCCGGGTATCTGATACCGGGCAAGATAGATATAACCTACGAAGAACACTGACGATGAGGATATTGGAGACCGACATAAAGAGACTGGGGGTGCTGATACTGCCCACGTGCCTGAGGAGGCCGATGCTGATAGGACTGGTGTATTATATGCTGACACCGCTATATACGCTTCTGGGCCTGCTGAAGGACTGGCGCAAGGAGACCCTGCACAGGGTGAGGTACAACGGGCAGACGGTGAACCTGGAGCTGTGTCTGAACGACAAGCTGGACTCTACACTGAGGAGGATCCGTATTACGGACAGCAGCATGAGCAGCGGACGAGGCTACAATGTGTATCAGCGAGGCGTTAACTACAACGACATGGTGCTGAGGCGCGGAGATATGCCCTGCGTATTCCTGGCAGGACGCGAGAGCGGCAGCCAGATCTGCGATTTTGTGGTGAACGTGCCGAGAGATGTGGTAGATACAAAGGGCCCGAACTACAACAAGCTGGGCGACCCATCGAAGACGCTGATGACGCTGCTGGACAGATACAAGCTGCCGAGCAAGAACTATGTGATAAGGAACAGTTGAAAACTAAAGTGCAAGGATAAAGATGAACAGGTATATAGAGACAGCCAACTTTGATATAGACAAATTTCCTCTGGATTGCGGTACCCTGAGGGGCATGCAGGACAACACGGCGATACTGGCCGTACTGGCGAGGATAGCGGCAGGCAATGGCACCGGCAGACTGATACTCTGCGGATGCGAGGATATGCGCAACGGCTACCGAGGCGAGGGCTATATCTGGAAGGCAAGCGAGGAACGTCCGCTTACCGGCGAGATAATCTACCACCCAGAGCAGAGTCTGCAAAATAAATTCCTGATAGAAGAGATGTCTGAGAGCGTGAACGTGGACAACACGGACTACCTAAATCTGTACAGGCACAAGGTGGCCAACGACACAAGCATCGGAGGCGAGGTATGGAGCGACTACACAAGGCTGGACGAGGTATCGAATGTGGCGCTTAAGGCGCTGATAGCAGCGGAAGCCGACGAACGCCTGGAAGCCGACAAAAGGATAGAAACCGAATGTGCGGCTCTTAAGGCAGCCATCGAGAGCAAGAGCGACAAGGTAAAGATAGTGACACGAAAGTTTGAGGCTTCCGATTTTCTGGCCCTGAACGGCAATGTATTCAAGGGGAAAACAATACTCAACTGTTTCTTGCATCTACAAGGGGGCAGTTCTCTGTATTGTAATTATGCGGTGCAGGAGCGTGATACGTTGAGTCTGTATTTTACTGGCCGAATCTTTGATGGTATCCCCACAATGCCTATGGTGCTTACTGGCAATCAGACAACAGGAGACGTATTAAATGGAGGCACGGGCTCAGCGATTTTCAAGGAAATGATTTTTACTTATATAGAATAACTAATAACACACAACAACATGGCAAAGACAAATGTAGAGGACCTCAAGGCGAGGTTCAAGCGCGGAATGTTCCCGACTGAGGGTGATTTCGCAAATGTGTTCGACAGCTACGTGCACAAGGACGACGGCATCGACATCAACGACGTGACGGCCGATAATGGCAGCAAGACTCTCACCACTCTCCTTCAGGAGTTCAAGCAGGAAATTCTCCAGGATGCCAAGAACCAGGAGACCCAGTACGACGACACTGAGCTTAAGGGCAAGGTGGAGGCCAATGAGGGCAACATCAGCTCTCTTGACGGCAGGGTATCGACCAACGAGAGCGACATCAGCACTCTGAAGGACGATCTTGACACTGCGGAGGACTATATCGCAGGTCACGAGAGCCGTATTCAGGCTCTTGAGGAGAGAACTGAGGTTCCCGAGGGTTTGGCTGAGTTTATCGCAAAAGTAAATTCCTTCCTCGAGGACGCCGACGCATCCGACGCCACCATCAACAAGTGGAAGGAGATTGAGGCGTTCCTCACCGGCATCACCGACACAGAGACTTTGACTGGTCTTTTGGCTGACCTGAAGCAGGAGATTCTCGACGAGATTCCCGAGCAGAAGGAGTACACCGCAGGCGATGGCATCGATATCTCTGAGGATGGCGTGATCTCGTTGAAGGAGGACGAGAACAAGCTGGACTGCGTGAAGGCGATCGCAGACCTCGACGCCAGCGCCGCTCCAACCGGCACCGTGGCTATCTACACGGGCGAGAGCAACGACAAGTACACTCACGGATTCATCTATGAGAAGAAGGGTGAGGAAGCAAAGGTAATCCCTGCTGGAAGTCCATTGTCAGTACCATTGGGGGGCTTCGACACCTCAGTTCTCTACAACAAACAGATTGTAAACACAGGCAGAATGGTAGATTTGCAGCCCTGGGTGGACAAGTGTCCTTCTTGGAGCGGTGCAGACAACAAACTCGCACAGGTGGTAAATAAGACAGGCAGCACTATGGGATACGAGGCTGTAACATACGATGGCAGCCTTGTTATCTACTACGCGCCTATGGACAGAAACAACTATCTTGCATTCTACGACGGAGTAGAATCAAGAAACTATGGATATGACGAGATTGGCAACAGTATGCCCGACACCTTGTTTGCTGGTGCTGTTACTGACCACGACATAACATTGCCCGGCGAGGGCTCGGGTGCTTCCTGGACTCCTCTCAACGTGATGAACGTTATCAACTAACAAACACTTTCAAACTATAATCAAAGGCTCGCAATGCGACAATTGCGGGCCTTTGTCATAAAATACCAACGATATGGACGATAATCTCAAAGACAAATTCAGGAAAGGCTGTTATCCCACCGAGGCCGACTATCAGGCGCTGATAGAGGCGGTGCTGAAGATAAGGGACGACGTGAGCCTCATAAAAGAAAAGCTGCAAATACCTTCCGACACACCAACAACACCCGAGACTCCCGACGAGCCGGTAATCCCTGATGCCCCCGACAACCCAAGCCAGATAAACGAGTATCTGGAGGGTTACGACTGGCTGAGGGGAGACGGCAGCCGTTATGTTCCAGCCTACAGGGTAATCCCGGGAAGCAACACCTACAAGAGCAAGGACGTATCGATAAGGGCTATCATCAGGCCTACGGCGCTGAACTATGCGGCGGGCACTTTGGTAAATGTGTGCGGATGCAGCGGTTCTGTGGATGGCGTACGATACAGGCAGATGAATATTTGTCTGAAGGTGGTGGACAGCAACACTTATCAGGTGGGGTATTTCAGCTGTGTGAGCAATGCGGATACATCGGCCTTGCAGTTTTTCGGCAACTACAAAGTGGGCGAGATACTTGAGATAGAAGGCAACGAGAACAGTCTCACGGTAAACGGCGTGGAGTATGCGATTGCCAACGAGAGCATTCAGATGAATATGCCAACCTTCATTGCACTGTATTCAGGAAGCAGCAATGGCGGCAGGTCATACGCGGGCGAGATATCCAAACTGGAATACCTCGCAAACGGCACGGTATACAGCAGCCTGATGCCTGCGAAGGTGGTGAAGGAACTGCCTGCGGAGATGGCATACGACGGAATCTCCAAGGCGGTAGATACTATTGGCTTCTGGGATTCTGTGAATGAGAAGTTCCTTACCAGCAAGGACGCCAACGGCTGGAGCGTGGCGGATGAGGGTTAGAAAAAAACAACGCCGTTGCAAAGGTGTTGCAACGGCGTTGAGAAAATTACCAGCGATAAGTCATAGGGCCGTTGCCTCTTGGCATCCATAACGCAATAGCTATTGCAAAGAGGATAACTCCAATAACAATTCTGCCGATACAGAAACATACAATACCTGCCAATGCAAGGATAACGGTAAGGATAACCTTAAATGTTTTCATAAATGGACAACAATATTAAATTTGACATAAATCTTGAAGTGCTGGGGATGCCTCAGATGCAGCAAGCCACATCTGCCATAAAGACAATGGGAACGCTTGTAGGCGACTTTTCGTCCCTTACCGCACCACTTGCAAAAATAACAACTATTCTTGAAAATATCTGTAAGAAGATAGATGTTTTTGGAAACATTGGCGAAAAATCTCTTGATAAAGTTGAGATAGAATCAGAAAATGTCAACAAAGGGCTCAACAAGGTAGTATCTTCGGCAGAAAATGTCCAAAAAGAACTAAAGAAAGTAGGAACTTCGGCAGAACAAGTGGGTAAGCAGGTCAAGGAATCATTGTTTGACAAATTAAGCAACAGCTCTTTCAATTTCAACAACATCTTAGGTGCAGTACAGAATATTGCATCTAAGATATCGCCAATTTTTGAGGAAGGAATGATGCGTGAGACTGCGGCCGTAAACTTCAGTACATTGCTGAAAAAAGAGGGCAAGGATGGCAAGGTCTTCGCTGATGAACTGCGAGGAACCGACGCGGCCGCGCTTTATGGCACCAGTACAGTTAATGAGAATGCACAGGCTATGCTGGCGTATGGCGTGGATTCTGATACCACAATGGAGGTTCTCTCTGCCATTGGCGACATCGCTATGGGCGACAAACAGAAAATGAGCTCACTTGCTACTGCATTTAGTCAGATGAGTGCATTGGGTAAGCTTCAGACACAGGACTGGAAGCAGATGGTGGGTGCGGGATTCGACCCTCTCAAACAGATGGAAGAAGATTTGAAATTGGGCCGTGAGGAACTTGACGCGATGATGGCCAAGGGACAGATAACGGGCGATATGGTTAAACAGGCTTTCGTTAATGCTACCCAGGGAAGTGGCCAATTTGCAGGAGCTCTCAAAAACGTGATGGAGAACACCCTTCAAGGCAAGATAGCGATGGTAACAGGTGCGATAGATGATCTAAAGGCCAAATTGTATGAAATTGCCTTGCCTATTGTGATGAAAGTGTTGCCTGTTATTACAGATCAACTGATACCCGCATTTATGAACACCATTGATTTCATAAGTCCGGTGTTTGACCTGATAGCTGACAATCTGGACACGGTAGGCGTATTTGTGGGCATCCTTGGAGCATTGGCAGCTGTAATGGGTATAGTGAATGCTGTTATGTCGGCGAATCCGGTATCCCTTATAGTTATTGGAATAGCTGCTTTGATAACTCTGATATACAAAGTGATTGACGCATACGATAGATGGGGTGCGTCAATTGCGTTGCTGATGGGGCCGTTGGGTTGGATAGTGAATATTGTGATGACAATAAAACGCTATTGGGACGACATTGTAAATGCTTTCGAGAGTGACGGGATAATAGGAGGTCTGAAACGTATCGGCGTGTGTATAATGGATATGCTTCTGTATCCTGTGCAGCAGTTGCTTGGCTGGGTGGGAGAACTGACTGGCTGGGAATGGGCCAAGAGTTCCAAGGACTTTGTGGAGGAATACCGAAAGAGCATCGGTGCCATTGATCCTGTTAAAAATGTGGCATCAGAGTCAGAATCCCAGTCAACAGACCCGATGGCACAGCTAACCGCCGCGGTAAACGGCAAGCCAGGACAAGGCACCGCCGACCTCGCCAACGCAACAGGCAAGGGCAAGGAATCAGTAGCCAGCGGAGGCACGAGGAACACAAGCATCAACATTACATTATCCAATCTTGTGGAGACCATCGCATTCAATGGCACACTTGAGGAAAACAAGGACGATATGGAGAACAAGGTGGTGGAATGCCTCCAGAGAGTTCTCTATTCAGCCACAAGCGCAGTATAAAAAGTTTATAGTTTAAAGAGTAAAGTTCAATATGGCAGGATTAAGAATAATAGGACCCGATGCGGAGTCGCTGCTCCCAAGCGCAGGAACTCCAACAATACCCAAGGCGATAGCGCTGCCCCCGGTGGTGCCCAACGTATATGACCAGTACCGCATCGGACCAAACAGGTTTCAGTTGCCTATCCAGTTGGAGATAGAGAGCACCGGCACAAAATTCACCTTCCCTACCGACCCATTGGTAAGCATCACCACCAAGAACATAGTGGTGCGCCGTCAGATAGCCAAGGGAAAAATCAGGGGCACGGTGAAAGAGCAGTGGAGCAAGGACGACTACGACATTACGATTGCAGGCGTTTTCAATACTGATACTGAGTATTATGCCGAGGAATACGTTGAGATGCTCCGTGAGATAGTGGATGCCGAGGAGTCAATCAAGCTTGTGTGTCCGTACTTCAACGACAACTACGAGATACTCCGCATAGCCATCGAGCAATGCGATTTCCCGTTCACTCCCGGAATGAATTCGCAAAGTTTCACCATAAAGGCAAAATCCGACGAACTTTACAACCTTGAATAAAAATGACACACTTCGGAATACTTCTTACAGACGATTACGACCTCAAGATACAGAACGGCCGTATGGTTGTCGGCAACACCATCTACCAGAACCTGGCCCTGATATGCGAGAGTAATCCCGGCGAGATCAGGGAACACCCGACACTCGGCGTGGGCTTGCCGTCATATATCTGCAACACTGATGCCGCCGACCTCAAGCACAGCATCAGGGACAATGCCCGGCGCGACGGCATAGCGGTAAAATCCATCAATATAGGTCCCGACGGCGCAACAATAAACGTAAAGGCAGAACCATTGTAAAACGTATTGCTATGTACAAGATGAGTCACAAGATAATGATAGACGGCAAGGAACTGCCTTTGCTGGAATCGGTAACCATAAAGGAAAGCGTGGAGTCGCTGATAAAGACAGCGGAGATCAAGCTGCCGTATATGAGATACAACAAGCCGATCTCCCGGCTCGACAGCATTGCGAGAGGTAAGAAGGTATCGGTAAATATTGGCTACAATGATGAACTGAAGGAAGAATTCCTGGGCTATGTGTCAAACGTGTATGCCGACAGGAACGGAATGGTAATAAACTGCGAGGACGAAATGTACAAGTTCAGAATCACAGACCTGAAAAACGAAGTGCTGAAGAATCCGAGTGTGGAGGATATCCTGAAAAAGGTGATCAAGCAGGTGAATCCTAATTTGAAACTGGAGTGCGACTACAGTTTCAAATACGACAAGTTCACCATTCAGACAGCGACAGCCCTCGACGTACTCAAGCAGATTCAGGACGAGAGCCATTGTGGCATATATGTGATAGGCGGCACTCTGCACGTGCATCCGGTATATACCGATAATTTCGGCACCGTGAAATATGATATGGCCAAAAACATTGACCGAGACGGATTCTCGCTTAAATACAAGAACAAGGAAGACCGCAAGCTGAAGGTGACAGCCAAAGGCAAGAACAAGGACGGCAAGCAGATAGAGAAATATGCCGGAGAAGGCGGTGGCGACACCGAGACCATCGACTACAAGGGCATCACAACGGAAGCCGACCTTCAGAAGATGGCCGACGAGATATACAAGCGCAAGTCATACACAGGCTACGAAGGCAGTTTTCAGGCTTGGCTGATACCTGAGTGCCATAGAGGATACCGCGCCGAACTCTCCGACGAGACAGACACCATAAAGAACGGAACCTATTTCGTAAAGTCGGTGGAGACCTCATACAGCAGGCAGGGCGGCATCCGCAAGGTGGAATTAGGCAAGAAGTTATAGACTTTGCAAAACCTGAAAGAGGGAGTCCTTCTTATAAGGGTCTTTCTCCTTAATGTATTGTATTTCCACTCTTCCTTTCTCAGCGTCTTTCTTTGCCTTGGCCTCAAATTCCTCTGGAGTGTATGTTGTGGTGTCGTGTTCTTGCAAATACCTCATATTCTCAGGCTTCAGCAAGTCGAGGTCGAAAGCAAACTCGTAAGGAGCGTAATTGCTTTCCTCAACCTTCTCGGTGTGCCATTCGGAGTGGTCGGGAGAGTCATAGACAACAACAGTCTTTGTCTTTTGGGCAAATGCACCAGCGCTGATGAGTGACAAGACAACGCAAATCAAAAATCTAAAATTCATAAATCACAAATGTATTATGGGTAAGACATCAGAGATAAAACACTTGATCCGTCAGATAGCCAACGGACCCGGCAACACCGACATCCTGTTCGAGGCCGAGGTTACCGAAGTGCAAGATACAACAATAACGGTGAAATACCAAGACTTGTTGCACGAAAATGTGCGGCTCTCGGCAGGATTCTCCGGCAACGTGAACACAATAATCGCCAAGCCCAAAGTCGGAAGCCTTGTGCTTGTGGCCGACATATCAGAAGGCAAAATGCGTGACCTGATAGTCCTACTCCAGGAGCAGACCGACGAGATAGTAATCAACGGCGGCGAACTGGGTGGCCTGGTGAAGATAGAGGAACTGAAGAAGCAGCTTGATACAATGTCGCAGAGAATAGACGGTATAATAAGCGCTTTGCAGAACTGTGGAGCAAATGCATACGGAGGTGCATTGCATACGGGTATCATAGCAGCACTTCCCCAAGGCAATAAAGAAGATTTCTCAGATATCGAGGACGAGAAAATACGTCATTAGAGATCAATCACTTCAATTACTTCAATCACTTAAAATCTATGGACATCACAAGAACCGAGCAATACAAGCAGTGGCAGGCAGAGATGAAGCATTATCAGAACCTGACAGCCAAACGACATATCACGGAAACCAAAGCCCAGCAGGAGCGCAGGAAGAAACGTGCCAGAAAGGATTACGCCTACTTTGTGGAGACGTATTTCCCTGATACTGCGAGAAGCAAGTGCGGAAAGTTTCAGGTGGAGGCGGCGGAATATATCCTGAAGCACAAGAATGCGAGGGCGGTTTTCGAGTGGGCACGAGGCCACGCCAAGAGTACCCACCTGGGAGTTCTTGTGCCGCTGTGGCTGAAGATTCAGGACGAGCGGCAGTTCAATACAATGGTGGTGGTCTCCAAATCTGAGGACGCGGCGGTAAGACTGTTGGCCGACCTTCAGCAGCAACTGGCATACAACGAATTGTACATCCACGATTTCGGCACTCAGATGAAAAGCGGAAACTGGGCCGAGGGTGAGTTCATTACGGCTGACAATTGCTATTTTGTGGCATTGGGCCGTGGTCAGAGTCCACGAGGACTGAAGAACGACTCACACCGCCCCGACTTCATTTTGATAGACGATATCGACGACGACCAAATGTGCAAGAACCCTCAGCGAGTGGCTGATGCTACGGAATGGGTGCTGTCGGCATTGTTCGGAACTATGGAGGCAGGACGTGGTCGTTTTATCCTTGTGGGCAACAAGATCGCCAAGAACTCGATACTCGCCAACGTGTCGGAGCGTCCAAATGTTTTTCACACCATTGTGAATATCCTCGACAAGGACGGCAAGCCAACCTGGAAAGAGAATTACAAACTAAAGGAAGTTCAGGAAATGCGCCAGATGATGGGAGAGCGCAATTTCGAGAAGGAATATATGAACAATCCGCTGGTGGAGGGTGCGATATTTCTGCAAAAGCACATCATATATGGCCCTATTCTGCCACTTAGACAATACCGCAAGGTGGTTTGCTACACCGACCCGTCGTTCAAATCATCCGCCACAGCCGACTACAAGGCTACAGTATTGGCAGGTGTTACTTCCGACGGCCATTTCCATATAATAAAGGTGTACGCCGACCAGACGTCAGTATCAGCAATGATAGAATGGCATTACGAGATAATGCGCTGGATAGCTGGCCGTGTGCCTGTGCAGTTCTATATGGAGAGCAACTTTATGCAGGACCTCATCCTCGACGAGTTCCGCAAGGCTGGCGACAATGCCGGTATCCACATCCCGATAATTGGCGACTCTCGCAAGAAACCGGATAAGTTTGCTCGCATAGAATCTATGCAGCCCTTGTTTGAGCGTGGTCTCGTTGTGATAAACGAATTGGAAAAGCAATCTAACGGGGTTAAAATACTGATAGAACAGTTGCTTATGTTCCAGCACGGCAGCCACAGCCACGACGACGCCCCCGACGCACTTGAGAGTTGTATCTGGATGCTTTCCCGCACCTGCCGCACCAACGCCAGCCACTACGTGAAAATATCCCGCTCTACCCGTCGCTACTGATTTTCATTACATAAAGGTACAAAAAATCCTCGAACTAACAAAATTAATTCGAGGATATGTATTAATTGAATTGAAAAAATGTACTAATTGAATTTGGGAGAATACATTATGAAAGAAATAACCAACGAAGAACAGTTTTACGAATGGAAATGTATGAAAATACAAGAGCCGTCTGATTTCGAGACATTCGTAAAACAAAACAACATCATCGGCAGAAAAGTAACAGGAATGAAATTCGTCGGTATCAATTTCGACACCTGGCGCTATGATTCAGAAATCTTACAATCTGTAGAAATCGACGAGCCGTTTATGTTCCAATTTGAAGACGGAAGTCATTGGGATATAGATTATAGCAGAGATAGCCTCATCTATACAGCGATAAATGGATTGCCCAAGGAAACGGACTCATATATGGGAAACGACAACGAAGACCGAATAAATGTTGATGAGGTATTTTCATATATATTGGGAACTTCAATCACAAATGTAATAGTCAATCACATCCCCATTGAAAACTTTGTGCCGGAATTTTTATACAATGAAGAAGACAATCAAAAAGAATGTTTTAGTGAAATAAGAATTGAATTCAGCAATGGCTGTGTGATAAAGTTGAGTAATTTCTATGATTACGGTTGGGTAATGCTGGAAAAACCTTACCACGGGCAAAAACCTAAATGCGCATACAGACACATAGAAATCAATTTTGGCAGAAAGAAACGTGGATATATCAGAGGCAAAATTTACACACTCTATATCAATATCGAAAAGAAAGAGCAAGGCAAAGGACGATTGGCCCATAACAAAAACAAGGCTGAATATATGATTGTTGGCAAATTCCTAAACAAACAACGCAACAAATACATATTCGGACACGTAGCGGTTTTCGAGAGAAAGTAAAAGAGAAACATTAATTTAACCGCCATTAAATTAACCACCGTTAAATTAAAAACTTTTTCTTATCTTTGCAATCAGAAATCAAAAATCATAAATCAAAAATGAATTTTTCCGATCTTTTCATCGATTTTGATGATACGCTATATGATACGAGGGGCAATGCGGTAATATCATTGTCCGAAATGTTTGAATATTTTCAGTTGAATAAATATTTCGACGATCCGCAGTTTTTCTATGATGAATACTGGAAAACCAACGTGGAACTCTGGGACCAGTATGCCAAGGGCGAGATCTCGCGCGATTACCTTATCGTGGAGCGTTTCCGCCGTCCGCTGAGTTTCGGAAAGGGGCTGAATCCTACCAAGGAATTCTGCCTGGAAGTCAGCGACAAGTTCCTTGAATTCTGTGGCAACAAAGGCGGACTTGTTACCAACGCAATGGATTTGATAAAGTATCTGAAATCAAAAGGTTACAGGCTTCATATCTGTAGCAACGGATTCCACGAGGTACAGTACAAGAAACTCAGGGCCTGCGGATTGTTGGAGTTTTTCGACACAATAATCCTGAGCGAGGACGCCGGATACAACAAGCCTGACGTGAGGTTTTTCGAGTACGCACTTCAGAAATCCGGCGCCGTCAGAAGCCAAACCCTGATGATAGGCGACAACCTCAGCACCGACATCAAGGGCGCCCAAAACGCCGGCATCAGCACTATGTATTTCAACAGGAAAGGCTCGCCAGCCGAAATGCAAAACATTG
>JAKSLV010000034.1 GCA_024401025.1 Bacteroidales bacterium | reverse complement strand
CAGAACTTCAAGGAGATAGGCGCCAACGGCGTAAACACCGTGCCCCGCGTGGCCGAGAAGATTGTGGAGGGCATCATGAAGGAGGGCGCCAAGCTCACCGGACATGACAAGGAGCTCTTCGACGAGGCCGTGGCTCTTGGACGCGAGTGGGAGCACGAGGGCAAGAGTCCCGAGTACTACGAGCGCATCAAGCAGCTGGATCCTGTATACAAGCACTGGAGAGACGATTTCTTTGGTGGCAACATGAAGTTCTTCGGTTGCGGAGGCGCCGCCATTTCTCCCAACCTTAGCCGCATGCTCTGGGCTGCCGGAATCAAGTGCTGCGAGGGATACGGACTTACCGAGACATCGCCCGTTGTGGCCCACGCATCGGTGAAGCACCACAAGTTCTCGTCGGTAGGCCCCGTGGTAAGCAACGAGGAGGTAAAGATAGACGAGGACGGCGAGATCCTCGTAAAGGGTCCTAACGTGATGGCCGGTTACTACAAGAATCCTGAGGCCACCGCCGAGGTTATGACCGAGGACGGATACTTCCGCACCGGCGATATCGGATACCTCTCGGAGGGCAACTTCCTGCACATCACCGATAGAAAGAAGGAGATTTTCAAGACATCTTCAGGAAAATACATCGCTCCTGCCATGATAGAGGGCAAGGTGAAGGAATCGCCATACATATCGCAGCTCTGCATCGTGGGCGAGAACCAGAAGTTTGCCTCGGCCATAATATCTCCCGATTTCGAGGCCATCAAGATCTGGCTCCAGAACAACGGAACAGATTCCAGCAAGATGACCAACGAGGATGTGGCCACAAACGCCGAGGTGATAAAGCTGATAGACGAGGAAATCCAGAAGGTGAACAAGACTATCGGAAAGGTGGAGCAGATTGCAAAATTCCACGTAGTGCCTGATGTATGGGGATCCGAGAGCGGCGAGCTCACCCAGACTCAGAAGCTTAAGCGCAAGGTGGTATCTGCCAAATACAAGGACATTATAGACTCCATCTACGGCGCAAAATAGATTTTAAGTTGCATTCATGATAGATAAATTGTCGAAGGGCGGGTTCCGTATTTGCGGAATCCGCTCTTTTTTGTTAATGGGGCAGCATCAGGAAGATAGGAAAAACGGCTACATATACCAGAGCACCTGCACGCCCACGTGGCACAGCACAAAGAACACCACGGCAATATCGGCCCACAGCGAATCGCGCATCTCGTGGAAAACTGTCACCAGCATCATGGCGAAAGGCAGGAACACCAGCCTGAGGGTCTGCGCGCCAAACATCGGGGCAAAACACAGACCGGCCATGCACACATACATCAGGAAGAAAAGCCTGTAGGCCTGGCTGCCTATAAGGTTGAATTTGGGATACTCCCTGGTGATGGCCAGGCTGCCCAGAAGCACCACCACCACATGCGCCGCCAGCGATGCCACCATCCTGGGGCCGAACTCCACATGATACACCTCCTGAAGCCTGCTGCCAAGATATGCAGCAAGGTCAGATACATTGCCCTCCACTATATAATATAGTGCCACATAGAAAAGCACCGGAGTGATGTGCCCTATTAGGAACACCACAAACTCGTTGCCCCTGAACGGGCGGAACACCATGAGGCCCAATATGCCCACGGGTATCATCATGAAGGCAGGCAGGCAGAACAGCGCCGCCACTCCGAAAAACAGGCCCGAATCGAAAACCGTATAGGTGGCATCGTCGAGGCCGTGGCTGGCTATCATCTTTATGAGGCCAAGGGCTATGAAGATGTTGGCTATCTGCTCGGGCAGCAGGGTGTTGTTGGGCACATACGCCAGCGAGAGCAATATGCCCACCAGCACAAACATCGACGGCTTGGCCCTCGTAAACTCGAAATCGGAGTTCAGCAGTATCATCATCATTATCTCCAGGCCCAGCAGTATCAGCGACACCAGCTGTGTGCCCACTGATACGTGCCCTCCAAACAGATGCGCGTATATGGTGTTGAACAGCGGGGTGCCGTCGTGTGGAAGCTCTATGTGGCGCACGGTAACGCCCAGAAACATCGAAAGGGCCATGCCCACGGCCAAAACCGCTATGGCCACCATCACCTCTATGCCGTTCTGTTTTACTTGTTTGAGTATCATATTATGTTTATGAAAAATTTGCACTGCAAAGATATGATAATATCATTAATTTTTCTAATTTTACGGCCGAAAAGAAATCTCAATAAACAAAAAGCAATATGAACGTATTACTTATAGGATCGGGCGGAAGAGAGAGCGCCCTGGCTTGGAAGATCTCTCAGAGCCCAATGCTCGGCAAGATGTACGCCGCTCCCGGCAATCCCGGCATCGTAGATTACGCACAGAACCTCGACATCAAGGTGTCGGACTTCGACGGCATCGTGAATGCGATAAAGGAATATTCGATAGACTTGGTAGTGGTGGGTCCTGAGGTTCCCCTCATCGACGGCCTCACCGACAGGATAATGAGCGAGAAGGGTTTCAAGATTCCTCTCGTATGCGGACCCAAGGCCGACGGCGCACAGCTGGAGGGCAGCAAGGATTTCGCAAAGCAGTTCATGATGCGTCACAACATCCCTACTGCCAAGTACAAGACTTTCAATGCTGATACCTACAACGATGCAGTAGAGTTCATGAAGACCCTGAAGGCTCCATACGTGCTTAAGGCCGACGGCCCCGCAGCCGGCAAGGGCGTTATCATCGAGAACGATTTCGAGGTGGCCTGCAAGGAGCTGAAGGAGATGTTTGGCGGCAAGTTCGGAAAATCTAGCGCCGAGGTTGTAATCGAGGAATTCCTCTCGGGCATCGAGCTCTCTGTTTTCGTACTCACCGACGGCCGCGGCGGCTACGTTATCCTGCCCGAGGCCAAGGACTACAAGCGCATCGGCGAAAACGACGAGGGACTCAATACCGGCGGCATGGGCTCTGTATCACCAGTTCCATTTGCCGACAAGGAATTCATGGACAAGGTGGAGAGCCGCATCATCCGTCCTACAATAAACGGACTCCTGCGCGACAACATCGACTACAAGGGCTTCATCTTCTTCGGCCTCATCAATGTGGAGAACGATCCATACGTTATAGAATACAACGTCCGCATGGGCGATCCTGAGACTGAGTCGGTAATGCTCCGCATCAAGAGCGACCTCCTCGACCTTATAGCCTCGGCTGCCGGCGGATGTCTGGCTGGCAAGTCGTGCGAGTTCGACGAGCGCACAGCCGCCACCGTAATGCTGGTATCAGGCGGATACCCTGAGGCTTACGAGAAGGGCAAGGAGATAAAGGGCACCGCCGATGTTAAGAACTGTCAGGTATTCCACGCCGGCACCAAGATAAAGGACGGCAAGCTCGTAACCGACGGAGGCCGCGTAATCACTGTTTCCACCCTGGGCGACGACATCAACTCGGCTCTCGCCACAGCCCTGGAGGATGCCAACAAGATCACCTTCGATGGCGCATACCACAGAAGAGACATCGGCAAGGATTTGCTGAAGTATGTTAAGTAGTCCGAGCCGGACGGGCGTATAGCCATTCGGATTCGCAATATATGAAATTACAAATCCCGATATTTTAGTAGAATGTCGGGATTTGCTTTTTTTTATCCAATTACAATTTTACTAAACAAAATGAGAAGACTTTTTTTATCATTAATCGCATCAGGACTCCTGTGCCTGTGCGCCAATGCGCAGCCTCAGCTCGATAATCACGGCGACTGGGCCAGGATAGTGGCCAACGGAAAGCCCATGCTAATGATAGGCGGCGAGCTTGGCAATTCCTCGGCCTCCACCTTGGACGACGTAAAGCGGATATTCCCGCACCTGAAGAAACTGGGACTCAACACCGTGCTTGCACCCGTAACATGGGAACTCATAGAGCCCAGGGAAGGCGTGTATGATTTCACCTCGGTGGACAACATCATCACCGAGGCCCGCAAAAACGATCTTAAGGTGGTGGTATTGTGGTTTGGAGCCTGGAAAAACTCCATGAGCTGCTACGCCCCGGAATGGTTCAAGCGCGATACCAAGCGTTTCCCACGTGTGCACGACCGCAACGGAATCCCTATGGAAGAGGCATCGTCGCTCTCGGCTGCCGTGCTTGAGGCCGACAAGAAGATTTTCTGCAAGCTGATGCAGCATATCCGCGATGTGGATTCCGAGCATCAGACCGTGATAATGATACAGGTGGAAAACGAGATAGGCATGATAAAGGAGCCCCGCGACTACAGCACCGACGCCACCAAGATGTACAACAGTCAGGTGCCAAAGACTCTCACCGACTACCTGATTAGGAACAGCAAGACCCTCAACAATCCACGCCTGCAGATAAAGGGCGACAAGGGCTCTTGGGCTGATATGTTCGGCAACGACATGTACGCCGAGGAGATTTTCCAGGCCTGGACATACGCCGTATATGTGGAGCAGGTGGCCAAGGCGGGCAAGGCCATTTACAATCTGCCTATGTACGTGAACGTGGCCCTCAACAGCCGCAACCGCAAGCCCGGCGAGTATCCGTCGGCGGGCCCGCTGGCCCACCTCATCGACATCTGGCATTGCGGCGCGCCAAGCATTGCCGTGCTGGGTCTCGATCTCTACGACAAGGGCTTCCCCGATTGGACTGCCAAGTACCACCTCAGGAACAATCCGCTCTTCATCCCCGAGATACGCCTCGAGGACCAGGACGGCATGCGCGCACTCTATGCCTTTGGCCATCACGACGCCATGGGATTCTGCCCGTTCAGCATAGAGGATTATCCATTCTACGCCAATGCCTCCCAGAGCGACTGGAACAATATCGACCTCTCGCAGGACGACCAGCTGAACGCATTCTCATCTGCTGTCAGCGTACTCTCGCCGCTTGTGGCCTCGTACAGGCTTCTGCGTCAGGTGGAGCCCATAATTCTGAAGCATCAGGGCTCTGACGATATGGATGCCGTAATCCTCGACAACGAAAACCGTGAGGCCGAGATCATTACCCCCGACGGCATCACACTGCGCATCAGGCACAGCTACTCGCTCGGCTGGGAGCCCGGCGCCAAGTCTGACGTCTGGCCCGAGGCTGCCTGCATCATCATCCGCCAGGGCAAGGAAGACTATCTGGCCATAGGCTCGGGCGTGGTGATCACATATTCCAAACCCAACGGCAAGCAGATAGGCCTGGCCAAATGCGAGCAGGTGGAATTTGGCTCCGACGGCGGGATGCATATACTCCGCCACCTGAGCGGCGACCAGACACATCAGGGCCGTCATGTGCGCATTCCGGTTGGCGACTATCAGATACAGCATTTCAGGCTCTATGAGTATTAATCAAGAATGACGGTATAAGGATAAATTAACCACAAAAGTTTGCTGTTTTTGATAAAATTGTATAACTTTGGAGCAAAATACCGACTACTTAATTAATTATGAGACGAGGAATATACATACTTATCATAGCCGTGCTTGCCTTCTCCGGCATAGTGGTGGCACAGCCTGAGGAACGTCTTCAGGTGCTCGACAGCCTGTCGAAAGTGGCCGACGCCACACAGCGCACGGATCAGAAACTCCAGGTGCTCGACAGGATCTGCGAGGAGAATTTCCAGATTGATACCACTATGAAATACGCCGAGGCTATGCTCCAGATAGCCCAGAGGTCGATGGACAAGCCTATGACAGTAAGGGCCATGCGGTACATAGCCGATTGCTACTACAACAACAGTGAATACGAAAGAGCCATGGACCTGCTCACCAACGAGGCCATCCCTATGGCCTTGGAGGAGAAATGCTGGCTGGATCTCGGCATCTCCTACGCCATATTCGGCAACTGCATATCGTTCACCAAGAAGGGCACCAACGGCAACCAGTGGTTCGACAAGGCAATAGAGATTTTCCGCTCCATCCACAACGTGGAGAGGATGATTTGGGCGTTCAATCTGAAATCAACCACCTACATAGAGAACGGACTTCTGGACTATGCCCAGACCTACATCGACAGCTCTATGAAGTATGCCGACGAGATCAAGAACGATTTCTGGTATGCTGATACACACTATTACCAGGCTTACCTCCTCAGCTACGACGACGAGAGCACCGTAGCCGCCCGCAACAAGATAATAGACATCTGCCAGAAGGATATCGAGTATCTGAAGAGCGTATATAAATACGAGGACGTGATATGGAACAGCGGCGTGATGGTGGACCTCCTTGTGATGAACATTCAAGCCACCGACGACAACAACGAGAAACAGCAATACATAGAGCGCTGCAAGCATTTCCTCCGCGAATACGACAAGTACGAGGAGGAGATAGGCTACAACATAGAGCCCATCAACAAGCACAAGCTCAAATTCCTGATAGCATCGGAGCAATACCCCGAGGCATTGGAGGCCCTCAAAGAGGCCCGCGCGGCCCTGCAGGACGTGGGTAAAGACAATTTCCTTTTGGATGAGGTATATGAGGCATACCGATGGTACTACGAGGAAACCGACGACTACAAGATGGCCCTCGCATACGCCGATTCCTCAGGCTCGTCTAGCGAGGTGGAGCTGGCCGTTGGCGATACCAAGAAAGACTACCAGGGGCAGCTGGAGCGTCAGGAAGTGAAGTTCGAGGCTGATATGAGGACTCAGAAAATCATCATGTGGACCGTGGTGGGCGTGCTGGTATTGCTCATGATATTTGCCGGATACGTGGTGCGCACATCGTTGCAGCGCAGGGAGATGAACCGCAAGCTGGCCTCTCAGAACGAGGAGCTTCAGCAGCAGCGCGAGGAGCTCCACGCCCAGAACGAGGCCCTCAACGAGAAAAACGAGTGCATCGAGAAACAGAACAAGGAGATCGAGGAGTTCAACGAGCAGATGCGCAGTTCCCTGAGATACGCCAAGCGAATACAGATAGCCGCCATGCCGTCGCCCGACAATATGAAGAGCATTTTCGGAGATTTCCTGTGCATGTTCCGTCCGTTCAATATCGTATCGGGCGACTATATGTGGGCGTCTCAGAAAGGCAAGCACAAGCTCCTGGTGGTGGCCGACTGCACGGGTCACGGTGTGCCGGGCGCATTGCTCAGCATCCTGGGAATCTCCCTGCTCAACGAGATAGTGGCCACCAACGACCTCGACACCATACAGCCGGGCGAGATTCTAAACCTGATGCGCGCCGCGCTCAAGAAGACACTGCGTCAGGAGGTGAAGAGCGAGGAGGTACAGAAAGACGGCATGGACCTCGCTCTCATGGTTTTCGACATGGAGGCCATGAAGCTGCGCTACGCGGGTGCCTACCGCCCAATAGTAAGAGTGCGCAAGGGCGAGGTAGAGACCTTCGATACCAGCAAGATGCCTATCGGCTCTCATATAAAGGACCAGAACAGTTTCGATAGTTTCGAGACTGATATCCAGGCCGAGGACTGTTTCTACGCATTCTCCGACGGCATCACCGATCAGTTCGGCTACCGCGACGAGGACAACAAGGTTTCCAAGTTTACCCCCAAGAGGCTCCGCGCCCTGCTTGCCGAGATTTACTATATGCCGTTCGACAAGCAGCAGATGATAATCGAGAAAACCATCGACAACTGGAAAACCAGCAAGGAAGACAAGGAAATCGTATATCCGCAGACTGATGACAACCTAATCGTCGGCATCAGGATATAAGTAAAAAGAAACTCTAATCATGGCAAGGATAATAGTATTTAATTTCCTGATACTGGTTGTCTTATTGGGTTCATGTGCCACCGGGGATATTATAGAAGAACAGACTGAGTTCTTTTATAAGCACAAGGCTGATTTCAACAAGTTTGTTTCCATTTTCAAGGAGTATGATATACATTATTCTTTGAGTATTGAGCATCATGCCAACCGCAATGCCAATGGACACCAGATGTGGATAGTGGCGCCTCATTGCAATTATATGAACGACTCTTTTCCACGATTGGATGCTTACACCAAGTATCATGATGTGCGTTACATTGATTACATTCATTCGTTGGGGTTGATTGACTTTGGCACCGACTATGTTCCCAATATTCACCGGCAGGAAACCTCGATAATTTATTCTATGATTTGCGAAGATAGTTTGAAATCCAAGTTCTCGAATTGGGAATTTGTCGAGAATGGCGAAATACCCCAAAATTCGGAGTGTTGGTTTTATCATATAGAGGATAATTGGTATATTCTTTCTCCAAATTCTATTGGACAGGGAGTGTTAGACCGATTTTCTAATGATATAGAATAATTTCGAATGAATTTCCTTTTGGAAACCCTGAGATTGCAATTGCAAAAAAATCCCAATTTCCAATCCGTTTTTCCAAAATTTCTTTTTACCTTTGCCGATAGAACATAAACAAACAATCAATAGATACAAATTATGGCAGTTGAATTCAAGTATGCTCCTATGTTTCAGGTAGGAGCCGACAACACCGAATACCGCTTGCTCACCAAGGAAGGTGTATCAGTAAGCGAGTTTGAGGGTCACGAGATCGTAAAGGTCAGCAAGGAGGCTCTCACACTTCTGGCTCAGCAGGCTTTCCACGATGTAGAGTTTATGCTCCGCCGCGAGCACAACCTCCAGGTAGCCAAGATTCTCAGCGATCCTGAGGCTTCAGAGAACGACAAGTACGTTGCATTGCAGTTTCTCCGCAATGCCGACACCGCCAGCAAGGGCGTGCTCCCATTCTGTCAGGATACCGGTACAGCCATTATCCACGGCGAGAAGGGTCAGCAGGTTTGGACAGGTTTCGAGGACGAGGAGGCTCTCAGCCTTGGCGTATTCAACACCTACACCCAGGACAACCTCCGCTACTCTCAGAACGCACCTCTCAATATGTACGACGAGGTTAACACCAAGTGCAACCTCCCTGCCCAGATTGATATCGAGGCCGTAGAGGGCGCTGAATACAAGTTCGTGATGGTAGCCAAGGGCGGTGGATCTGCCAACAAGACATATTTCTACCCAATGACCAAGGCCACAATCCAGAACGAGGGCACACTTCTTCCATTCCTCGTAGAGGAGATGAAGCACCTCGGCACTGCGGCTTGTCCTCCATACCACATTGCATTCGTAATCGGCGGCACATCAGCCGAGAAGAACCTTCTCACCGTAAAGCTCGCCTCTATCAAGTATTACGACAACCTGCCAACCACCGGCGACGAGACCGGCCGCGCATTCCGCGATGTCGACCTGGAGCAGAAACTCCTCAAGGAGGCTTACAAGATTGGTCTTGGCGCACAGTTTGGCGGCAAGTACCTCGCTCACGATATCCGCGTAATCCGTCTGCCACGCCACGGCGCAAGCTGTCCTATCGGTATGGGCGTAAGCTGCTCGGCTGATAGAAATATCAAGGCAAAGATCAACAAGGACGGTATCTGGCTCGAGAAGATGGATTCTAATCCTTCAGAGCTTATCCCAGCCGAGTACGCAAAGGCCGGCGAGGGCAGCAACACTATTGAGATAGACCTCGACAAGGGTATCGACGCAGTTCGCGCAGAGCTCGCCAAGTATCCTGTTTCTACACGTGTAAACCTGAAGGGTACTATCATCGTGGCCCGCGATATCGCTCACGCCAAGTTGAAAGCCCGTCTCGACGCAGGCGAGGGTATGCCACAGTACTTCAAGGATCACCCAGTATTGTACGCAGGTCCAGCCAAGACTCCAGAGGGATATCCTTGCGGATCTATGGGCCCAACAACAGCAGGCCGTATGGACCCATACGTAGATGAGTTCCAGGCCAATGGTGGCTCGCTTGTAATGATTGCCAAGGGTAACCGTTCACAGCAGGTAACCGACGCTTGCAAGAAGCACGGCGGATTCTACCTCGGCACCATCGGCGGCGTTGCAGCAGTTCTCTCACAGAGCTCTATCAAGTCTATCGAGTGCGTAGAGTACCCAGAGCTTGGTATGGAGGCCATCTGGAAGATCAAGGTAGAGGACTTCCCAGCATTCATCCTCGTAGACGACAAGGGCAACGACTTCTTCAAGCAGCTGAAGCCTTGCACAGGATGCACAATTGTGTAATCCGCCCGTAGAGACGCACGGCCGTGCGTCTCCACCATACGTTTATAAAATCAGATCGCACAGAAGACATGGAATTGTTTTCTGTGCGATTTTTTTTGTTTTAAAGGTCAGTTTAAAGGTTAGTTTACAGGTTAGTTTACAGGACAGTTTACTTGCTGGTTCTTATGCTAGTTTATAAGAAAATCATTGTTACAAGTACCTACAATGCGTTTTTTATGCTGATTTACAGGTTAGTTTTACAGGTCAGTTTTTGTGATAAAGTTTGACCTGTAAATAAAGCCTATTTATCCTTCTTTTTTATAGAGAAGTTACTTATTAAGACAAACCATGAACCATTTTTGTCAGAACCTTTTCTTTTTAAAACACCATTTTCTTGTAATTTACTGATGTTGTATTTTATTCCAGAACGGCTTAATCCTAACATTGATCCTAATTCAACCAATGTCATTTTCGGCTCATTTTGCAATGTTTTCAATATTTTGTATTGAACCTCGCTGACTTTTACACCATGTTCTACATTTTTGGCTTTGGGCTGATTGTCGTCAATAGTTATGGCTTCGTCGAACTTGATTACTATTCTTATGTAGTTGTCCATAAATACGAAACTTTCCTTGCCGATAGTCCTTACAATTAAAGGCATTCCGGAACCGAGAGCCTCCACCATATCAAGGTCGCAGAATATGCGCATAAGTTCTTTGTTGCGTGGATTTGATACGCCGGAGAAGAACTCTTCCTTTGAGAGACCTTCGGGAAGGCGTCCCGCTGATGTGATTTCTACTCTGTCGGAGAATATCTCGAATTTGGGCGGAACCTCATTGAAGTAATCGTTATGGACAATTGCGTTAATGACAATCTCCCTCATTGCCTTTGTATTCCACATAGGCTTGTTGACGCGGTAAGGGTACGTTTTCTCGGTACGGATTTCGTTCTCTATGTCCATACGTCCAAGAACTGAGTCGGTGGCCTTCAGGATAGAACAGAAGCCGTAATCTGTACTGGCGATAAGCTCCGTTCTGTCGGTTCCTGCATATTTGGCGAGTTTCAGTGGCATAGAGTTGTTGTCGGCCAATAGGAATGCGATATAGTTTGGTTTTCCGTCGTCGGTGAGCAGCTGAAGACTCTTCATAAAATTCTCGTTGAGATTATGGCCGTGCTCGTCGTAATAGATTTTCAGCTGACGGAATGTTAGGTCTTGCATTGGCGATGGAACATTCCTCAGTGAACGGCGCACACGATGCGAGAACAAGTCCTCTATCATATCCCTATTCATAGGCTGACACGCAGTTCCCACACGTATGTGACAGCCTTGCTCTGTCATTCCGTATTTCTTCCAGTAATATGGCTTCTCGGATCCTGTGGCTATCGAAATCATGATCACCCTTTTCTCTTCCATATCCTCAATCTGTATGTCGAAAAGACCCAACGGTGATGGCAAAATGTTTTTCAAGATTCGGTCTTTCGCTTTCAGAGTGTCTCCGTCGGCGTCTTCCACACCAATCACAGTGCCATCGTCGGCAATGCCAATATATATACGGCCTCCCTCCCTGGAATTTAGGAACGATACTACTTCTCGCTCAATTTCCAATTCCTTGGTAAGTTTCTGTTTGAATTCTATGCGGTGGGTTTCTACAAGATTCATATTTACTAGTTTTGATTTCCGCAAAGTTACTTGTTTTTTCTGATGCTGGCAAAAATAATTGCTTTTGTTTTCTGTGCGATTTACTTCCCTATTCTTAAGTTCTATTTGCACTTTCAATTAGAACTTATGATATACATAATTGAAAATTTTGGTGGAGTTTTCAATAATTATAACAGCCCCTAAATCGGAACAGAAGCAGTTGATAAACCGTCTTAACTCTGGCGACAAGGTAATTATAAAGGATGTAAAAGCCAAAGGCCCTGATAATAAAGTTAGGGACTTGAAACCTGCAATATATACAATAGAATAATCCGCCCGTAGAGACGCACGGCCGTGCGTCTCCACCATACGTTTATAAAATCAAATCGCACAGAAGACAAGGGATGTTTTCTGTGCGATTTTTTTTGTTAAGTAAATTCTCTTCCCACAAACACTTCCTATACCACAACAACCTTCAACACTTGTCTAATCTTCTCGAACAAATACAAAATCCTGATGTCTGTGATAATGCCATGTGTCAATACGCCTGTTTCCGTTTTGAAACAGATTGTTACATGTTCGGGAGAGTTTGTTGGGTCATCTATCTTTAGAACAATTGTTTCGGGAGAAATGGCCTGTATTGTTTCCGCAATGGATTCTGCCCAGCCATATAGTTTTTGTGGCTTGTTTGGTTTTGCGTACATATTGGCTCTCGCATTGCCCCTATTGATTATTTCGTCTCTTCCAATGAGGTCGTGACGAAGAAAGGAGATGCCTTCCTCGTCTTTTCGCAATGTTATGAAATTGGGCTTTAATGAGCCGTCTGCTTCAAGGTTTTTGGGTGATATTATGAGGCGGACTATTGTCTCTTGAGGCGACACATTGGTGTTTGTCAATTGGTTTCCCATCATGCCGCAAGATTTTTTATTTTCTTTTTCAGTAGCGAGAGGTTTTCCTTGTTCCAGACTTCTGAATTATGGAATTCGGTCTCTGCGCCTTCTTTCTCGATGTAGTAACTGAAATTGTTGTCGCCAATTTCTCCACGGATTTCGCCGTTGGCATTTTTGATTACAAACATTATTGCCCCCAGGCCTGTCGCGTAGAGACGCAGATTCTCATGCGAAGCGGATTCAAAAAAATCACGGGCATTGCTTATCGCTGTGGTATTGGGTTTGGCCGAGCCTTCCATATCCCAATCATCCTCATAACTGGAAATCTCATCAAGGTCGGTTTCCCATTGCATTTTGTCCGATTCTGCATCAGACATTTGCAAAATGATAGTCACCATGGCATGACGGAGCGATGGAGAAGCTTTCTGCAATGCATTGTAGCCCATCCTTAGTTCTTCTGCATAATTATACTGTGTGGTTGCTATCATTATTATATAATATTTATTGCAATGCAAATATCAGAATAAAATTTATCAATCCCAAGAATCTCGCAACTTTTTTTGCAATGAATGTAATAGAAAAATCTTATGGAGTTTTCAATAATTACAAATGCCCCAAGTTTTTTTTGTTAAGTAAATATTAAGTAGTATATTTGCAGACGAAAACTTTTTTACTAATTACTTATTTGAAAAACTAAAAACTTATGAAACTTAAATTTTTTGCAATTGCAGGATTGATGGCGGGACTGATGCTGTCGTCATGCGGAGACCCCGAGGATTCGGAAGATGACATCAAGAAGGATGTAGAGAACAAAGTTGAGGATGAGGACAAGGATAAGGATGAGAGCAACGAGCCCAAGGAAGAGCCAAACGAGCTCGACACCGTAACTTTCACCGACATAACATTCAACCTCGACCAAACCTATCAGAAAGTGGAGGGCTTTGGCGCCATGCTTACCCCAAAATACTGGGCTCCCTCTCCCACCACCAAACAGATCGACACTATGTTCATAAAGTATGGACTCAACATCCTGCGTCTGTACATCTATGGCAACAAGGGAAGCTGGGGCGAGGACATCAACGTGATAAAGCAGGCTGTAAAGAACAACGCCATAATTCTGGCCTGCCCATGGGAAGCTCCCGACGAGATGGTGGAGATGGTTCACGAGATTGTATGGAGCGACGGATCCAGAAGCCAGCTGCCCAAGGATGTAAAACACCTGGTGCGCGAGAAATGGGAGGATTACGCCAATCACCTTATAGAATATGTAGACTTCATGAAGAGCAAGGGCGTTACCGTGCATGCAATGAGCGTTCAGAACGAGCCTGATGCCGAGTTCATGTACTGGGATCCAAAGGAAATCTGCGAGTTCACCGAGCTGTACGGCCAGTACATCGTGGAGAAAACCGGCGTAAGACTTGTTACCCCTGAGGCTTGCGGTATGAGGGAAGACTACACCAACAAGATAATCAACAGCCCCAAGGCATTCGAAGTAACCGACATCATTGCCGGACACCTGTATCAGGGATTCAGCAACATCAACGGCGCTCACAACAATGGCTACGTTCTCGGCCGCTACAACTATATCAACGGACTCTGGAAGAAGATAAGCCCACACAACAAGCAGTGGTGGATGACCGAGCACCTCTTCAACGACGGACAGAACTCGTCGAACAGCAAGGACTGGGTGTTCCTCAACTGGGACTACTGCCTCAAGCATCTGGGCCTCGAGATCCACGACTGCATGAGGGCCAGCTGCGGAGCATACATCTACTGGTACATGAAGCGTTTCTACGGCCTCATCTACGATGGCGACAAGCGCTGCGGCACCAACAAGGTCAACACATACTCGCACAACACATACATCATGTCGCAGTATGCAAAATACGCCACCGGAAAAACCAGAGTAAACGCTACATGCAAAGACACTCAGGTAAAGATAACCGCCTACAAATCCGACGACGGCAAGGAGCTTACCTTTGTGGCCATCAACTTCTCGAAGGAGGCCAAATATCTGAACATAGAGCTTGACACCGACAACTTCAAGGCTACAGCAATGATAAGCGACGAAAACAGCCAGTCCATCCAGTCTTCCACAGAGGTTGCACCTACCAAGATAGAGAAGAGGGTTGTACTCAAGCTGCCTGCCCTCTCGATAGGCAGCATCGCCATCGAGAAATAAGCATGGATTATTCCCCCAAGAACTGATAAAAATCGCACAGAAACCGCGCAAATGTTTCTGTGCGATTTTTTTTTCATTCTTATTGGTGGCCATATCTTTTTTTTTATTACATTTGTATTCAATATAAAAACATAAAAAAGAAGAACGATATGGCAAATGCAAAAAAAACGGTAGCATCAGTAATAACGATTTGGGCCGCAATGATAAGCGGAGCTTTATTACTTATAGGAATGGTGTTCAAGATCCAACACTATCCGGGCGCCTCCATCATGTTGATGGCAGGCTTTCTGGGCATAACAATAACATTGATAGCGGGCGCGCTGCTATTATTGAAAAGCAAGCTTCAGGGCCCAAAAGACGAGAACCCCATACCTAATCAGGCAGCATCAGCAAACACAAGCACCCTGATGCCGCCGATACCAGGCGCAAGGCCCGGCAACAGGTTCGAGAATACGCCCAACGACAACACTCTGCCCACACAGCTAAAGAGGGCCGGATCGCTGCTGCAACTGAACATAGTGAACCCCAACGAGTTTGGCACGATAAACGCCAACATCGCCAGCGGCAAATTCGTGCTCTCGCATGAGGTGTACCACGACGTGGTGAACCTGAAAAACATGAAGGAGCGCCAGACGATAGACGATTTCATGTACGACATGCAGCGCACCAAGATGCTGGAGCTGAAGTATCTACCTCAATAGCAAAAACACTCTATCAAAACAATAAAAAACTAAAACATGAGAAAGAGAAAGAAAGACAAGGCCATAGCATACGCCATAGGATTCTTTACCGGATTCATAGGCGGCCACAAATTCTACCTGGACAAAAACAAGGCCGGTCTGTTGCATCTGATACCATACCTGCTGCTGTTTCTGGGCATAGATATGAATAACGACATGCTGCCGCCCCTGTGCCTGTTCGCCATATTCGTATGGTGGGTAATCGACATGATAAAACTGGGCAGGGAGGTGGACGAGGTGAACGGCGAAAACGAGATAGACAGCGAGCCCGAGCCGCCAAAACCCATGCATCAGCCCGCCATAAACTCCAATGCGCAGGGATTCGCCAACACTCCGGGCGATTCTCTCGACCAGCAGCTGATACGCGCCAAATCGCTGCTTCAGCTAAACATAGTGAACCCCAACGAGTTTGGCCTGCTGAACACCAACATAGCCAGCGGCCAGTTTGTATTGTCGCAGAATGTGTACCATGACGTGGTAAACCTTAACAGCATGAAGGAGCGCCAGGCCATCGACGAGTTCATGTACGACATGCAGAGGGCTCAGATACTGGGTTTCAAGTATTTGGAGAAGTAGCCCCTCCCCCAACCCATCACCAAAAATCTTATTGCAAATGACATACAAGCCCAAAGTAATAAACGATCCCGTATACGGAATCATCAGCATAGACAACAAGCTGATATTCGACATCATAGAGCATCCCCTGATGCAGAGGCTGCGCCGCATAAAACAGCTGGGCCTAAGCTGCCTGGTATATCCCGGAGCCATGCACACCAGGTTTCAGCACGTGGTGGGGGCCACATACCTGATGCAGAACGCGATAGACGAGCTTAAGGGCAAGGGGCTGAGGCTAAACTCCGACGACCGCGACGCCGCTATGGTGGCCATATTGCTGCACGACCTGGGGCACGGACCTTTCTCTCACACACTGGAGAACAGCTTTTTCTGCAACATATCGCACGAGCAGATTTCGGAGGAGTTCATGAAGATTATCAACCGCGACCATGGCGGCGAGCTTGAGGGCGGAATACAGGTTTTCAACAACACTCACGAGCTTAAGATACTACACAAGCTGGTGAGCAGCCAGCTCGATATGGACAGGCTCGACTACCTGAGCCGCGACAGTTTCTACACGGGTGTAAACGAGGGCGTTATAAGCAGCGACCGCATAATAAAGATGCTCAACTACCACGGCGACGAGCCAGTGATAGAGTACAAGGGCATATATTCGATAGAGAAGTTCCTGATAGCCAGGCGTCTGATGTACTGGCAGGTGTATCTGCACAAGACCGTGGTGGTGGCCGAGGAGATGCTGAAGCTGATAATAAAGAGGGCCAAGGAAATCACCATGGCAGGCAGGAAACTGTTTGCGCCGCCTCAGCTGGATTTTTTCCTTGGCCACAACATCTCGGAGGACGGGCTGCACCAAGTTTTCGACGGCAAAACTCCATTGGAGCATTTCGCAAATCTGGACGACAGCGACATTGTATCAGCCATAAAGGTATGGCAATACGACAGCGACTACGTACTCAGCAACCTGTGCAAGAGATTGTGCAACAGGCAGCTGTTCAAGATAGAGATATCCAACGACGAGATTCCGGAAGGCAGGATTCAGGAGATAAAGGACCTGATACTGTCCAAGCATCTGGTGCCCGAAGAGCATATCGACAGTTTCGTGATAAGCGGAACCCTATACAACAAGGCCTACTCGCGAAACCGCGACGAGAAGATAAACATCCTGATGAAAGACGGCCAGGTGAAGGGCATAGGCTCGATATCAGACATATCCATAGTATCAGCCCTCAGCAAAACGGTTAAGAAAAACTTCGTATGCTACGCGGTGTAGTTTTTTTGCATTTTTCTTTATTATTAAAAATAGAATTATTAGTTTTGTAAAAAATTATACTGATATGGAATTTACAGCTAAAATGATAGCCGATGTGCTCCACGGCACAGTGGAGGGCAACGAGAATGCCGCCGTATCCAACTTTGCGAAGATAGAGGAAGGCATGCCCGGCACTCTCACATTCTTGTCGAATATGAAATACGCCGAATACATATACACCACCAAGGCCAGTATTGTATTGGTGAACAGCGATTTTGTGCCCGAGAAACCCATTAGCGCCACTCTCGTGCGCGTACCCAACGCATACGAGGCATTGGCCACACTCATGCAGATATACAATCAGGCCACACAGGCCCAGCAGAAGATAGAGATAGAGCAGCCCAGCTACGTGGCCGAGGGTGTAAAGGTAGGCCCCAACTCGTACGTAGGCGCGTTTGCCTACATAAGCAAGGGCGTAACTTTGGGCGAGAACCTAAGATGCTATCCCCAGGTATACATAGGCGACAATGTAAAGATAGGCAACAATGTAACTCTGTATCCGGGTGTGAAGATATACAAGGACTGCGTAATAGGCAACAACGTGATACTACACGCAGGCTGCGTGATAGGCAGCGATGGTTTCGGCTTTGCGCCAACAGCCACCGGCGAGTACGAGAAGATTCCACAGATAGGCAATGTGGTGATAGAGGACAATGTGGAGCTGGGCGCCAACACATGCATCGACCGTTCCACAATGGGCAGCACCACAATACGCAAGGGCGTAAAGCTCGACAACCTCTGCCACGTGGCACACAACTGCGAGATTGGCGAGAACACCGTAATGGCGGCTCAGGGAGGCCTGGCCGGAAGCACCATCCTGGGTAAGAACATGATGATAGGCGGACAGTGCGGTTTTGCAGGCCACATGACAATAGCAGACGGCACAATGGTGGGCGCCAGATCGGCAATACTAAGCAGCATAAAGAAGGCCGACCAGGTGATGGGATATCCAGCCGAGCCTAAGATGACCTTCTTCAAGGGTCAGGTGATGCT
The DNA here is from genome assembly GCA_024401025.1 of Bacteroidales bacterium. Taxonomy (GTDB): domain Bacteria; phylum Bacteroidota; class Bacteroidia; order Bacteroidales; family UBA3824; genus UBA3824. The sequence goes on along the minus strand of JAKSLV010000034.1, from coordinate 4,333 downwards.
CCGCAAGATGCCTGAGATTGCCAAGCAGGTAGACGCTCTCCAGAAGGAGATTGAGGCCCTGAAGGAGAGATTGTAATTTAAGTAGATAGTAGTTAGTAGATAGTAGTAAGTAGATAGTAGTAAGTAGTAAGTACATCTACTACATATTCCTATGCAAGGTTTTGCCAGTGGAGGCCCTAACTACTAACTACCAACTACTAACTACTAACTACTAACTACCAACTACCAAGTAACTAATATAGAACAAAATATGTCAGAAAAACAAAAGACCATCAAGCAGGCCAGCGTAACACTCAAGGGACGTGGCTTGCATACAGGCGTAGAGGTGGAGCTCACCTTTAAGCCAGCTCCAGAAAACTACGGATACAGATTCAAGCGCGTAGACCTCGAGAATCAGCCTGAGATAAAGGCTCTTGCCGAGAATGTATGCGACACATCAAGAAGCACAGCCATCGAGGAGAAGGGCGCCAGAGTTGGCACTATCGAGCACGTTTTGGCAGCAGCCTACGCTCTGGGCATCGACAACCTCTGCATAGAGGTGTCGGCAGCTGAGACTCCCATCATGGACGGCAGCGCAGCAATGTTCGCAAAGGCTCTCGTGGAGGCTGGCATTGTGGAGCAGGAGGCCGACAAGGTTTTCTACGAGATCCGCAACACCGTAAACTTCACCAACGAGGAGAAGGGAATAGAGCTGAGCGTTTATCCTGACAACAAGCTCACATACAACGTAATGGTCGACTACAACAATCCTGTACTCGGCAACCAGTACGCTTCTATCAACAGTTTCGACAATTTTGCAACAGAGATAGCTCCATGCAAGACTTTCGTATTCCTGAGCGACGTGCTGTTCCTGGCCCAGAACAACCTCATCAAGGGCGGCGACCTGGCCAACGCACTCGTAATTGTTGACAAGGAATACTCTCAGGCCGAGATGGACAAGATAGCCGACCTCATGGGCAAGCCTCATGTGGAGGCCAAGGGCGCTGGCTATCTGAATGCTCAGGACCTGATATTCAGCAACGAGGCCGCACGTCACAAGCTGCTCGACCTTATCGGCGACCTGGCTCTCACCGGCGTTTGGATCAAGGGCAAGGTATTGGCCACACGTCCAGGACACGCCAGCAACGTGGAGCTGGCCAAGATTATCCGCAACGAGGTAAAGGCTTTCCAGAAAGATCCTGTAGAGTATTTCGACCTCAGCAAGCCTCCCGTACTCGACATCAACCAGATAAAGGGCCTGCTCCCTCACAGATACCCATTCCTGCTTGTTGACAAGATCATCGAGATAGGCAAGGACTACATCATCGGCGTAAAGAACATTTCATTCAACGAGCCTCAGTTCATGGGCCACTTCCCTACCGAGCCTGTAATGCCCGGCGTATTGCTGATAGAGGCCATGGCTCAGACCGGCGGAATCCTGGTACTCAACAATGTGGACGAGCCAGAGCGCTATTCCACATACTTTGCCAAGATCGACGGCGTTAAGTTCAAGAACAAGGTGGTTCCCGGCGATACTCTCGTATTCAAGCTGATATTTACAGCTCCTATCCGCCGCGGCATGGTGATGATGAAGGGCCAGACTTTCGTAAACGGCAAGGTAGTTTGCGAGGGCGAATTTGTAGCACTGGTAACCAAAAACAAATAATTATATATGATACATCAGTTAAGCGTAGTAAGCCCCAACGCCACAATCGGCGAGAATGTTACCATAGGACCATTCTGCGTTATCGAGGACGATGTAGTGATAGGCGACGGCTGCACCATCATGAGCAACGTCCACATATTTCCGGGCACACGTCTCGGCAAAAACAACAGGATATTCCCTGGTGCCTCGATAGGCGCAGTGCCTCAGGACCTGAAGTTTGTGGGCGAATACACCACTCTGGAGGTGGGCGACAACAATACAATACGCGAATGCGTAACCCTCAACCGCGGCACAGCATCGCGCGGCAAAACAGTGATAGGATCCAACAACCTTATCATGGCATATTGCCATGTGGGTCATGACTGCGTGCTTGGCAGCCACATAGTGATGAGCAACGCCATACAGGTGGCCGGCGAGGTGGAGATCGACGACTGGGCTGTAATAGGAGGAGGCACATGCATCCCTCAGTTCAGCAAGGTGGGCAAGCACTCCATGACATCGGGCATGAGCGGACTCAACAAGGACGTGCCACCATACGCATACGCAGGCCGCACTCCTGTGCAGTATTGCGGATACAACAAGGTAGGCATGGAGCGCCGCGGTTTCACAGCCGAGCAGGTGGCCACTGTAAAGGAATGTTACAGAATAATCTACCAGATGGGCCTCAACGTTACCAAGGCCGTGGACAAGATAAAGACAGAGATGCCCGAGAGCGAGGAGCGCAACGAGATTCTCGCCTTTATCGAGAGGTCTCAGCACGGCATCCTCGTAGGACCAAAATTGTAATGGTAGAGATCTGCAACATAGCCTCGGGCAGCAATGGCAACTGCTATTATATAGGCAACAACACCGACGCGGTAATAATTGACGCCGGAATATACCACAGCCGCCTTGTGGAGCGTATGGGCACCGCCGGGCTGGATATCAGCAAGATACGCGCAGTTTTCGTAAGCCACGAGCATTACGACCACGTGGGCGGCGCCCGCGTGATATCCAAGCGCCTGATGATTCCCGCATACGCCACGCCACGCACTTTCAACGCCATCCACAAGAAGCATCAGCCGGCCGATTACAAGCCCATGACACCGGGAGAGCCGGTAGATATCAGCGGCATCAGGGTACACGCATTCCCCAAGGGCCACGACGCCGCCGATCCCGTAAGCTTCCGCATCGAGATAGACGGCCACAACATAGGCGTTATGACCGATATTGGAGAGGCTGATGCTGCTGTTTGTGACAATTTTGCGCTGTGCGACGCCGTATTCCTGGAATCCAACTACGATCTCCTGATGCTGCGCAACGGCGGATATCCCTACATCCTGAAGGAGCGCGTGGAATCCAACAAGGGACACCTCAGCAACGATCAGGCGGCGGCCCTGGTGCGCGATTTTGCCAACCCAAGACTCAGCCACATAATACTATCCCACATATCGGCCGACAACAACACCCCGGAAAAGGTGATGGAGGCTTTTGCACAGCTGTCTGATGCTTACAACATCAGCCTGGCATCCCGCCATGAATGCGGCAAGGTGATAAGACTGGACTGAAAACATAAAAAAAGGGCGCTTCCGAATTGTTTCGGAAGCGCCCTTTATTCTTTTATTCCTTTATTCGTTTATTCCTTTATTCGTTTATTGGAATATTACTTGTCGATACCCTCGATGGTCTTTATCTTGCCATCTACCCACTCTATCTCGCAAACCTTGAGCGAGCGGAGCCATGACTTGCCGCCTGAAGGTACTGAGTCGTGGTGGAAGAGATACCACTTGCCCTGATACTCGATGATGGCGTGGTGGGTGGTCCAGCCTACTACTGGGGTCAGGATCTCGCCCTGGTATGTGAATGGGCCGTATGGATTGTCGCCTACTGCGTAGCAGAGAAGATGGCTGTCGCCAGTTGAGTAAGAGAAGTAGTACTTGCCGTCCTTTACGAAAGTCCAGCTGGCCTCGAAGAAGCGGTGAGGATCGTTGGCCTTGAGAGGATTGCCCTTCTCATCAACAACCACGATTGGACGTGGAGCCTCGGCGTAGTTCATACCGTCCTTGGTGAGGCGTACGCAGCGTGATGGAAGCGCGTCGGCATCGCCCTCTGGCAAGTATGGAGTCTCGAGGTGGATGTTGTCCTTGTATCTCTGAAGCTGTCCGCCCCAGAGACCGCCGAAGTAAACGTAAACCTCGTTATCGGCAGGGTTGCGGAAGGCGCACATATCGATGCTGTAAGAGCCGGCGATAGGAGCAGCCTGTGGGATGAATGGTCCCTCTGGATTGTCGGCGATGGCGGCGCCCCAGTGGAATACGTCGTTGCGGTCCTTCAATGGGAAGTACATGATGTACTTCTTCACCTTCTTGGAGTAGCCCATGCCTGCGGCCTGCTCCTCGGCGTTTGTAGGAACCTCCTGCTCGTACTCCTGTACGTCGCAGTCCCAGAGCTGACGGCCAGCCCATGGAATATCCTCCTGACGGAGCACGCAGCCGCAGTCAACAACCTCGCCGGTCATTGGGTCGCCGTCGATGCGGAGCACGTGGTAATCCTTCATGATGTACTGGTCGCCGTTGTCGTTCTCAACATTTGAGGCCTCCCAGTCGTGAGAAGGATAGATATAGATTTTGCCGTTGAATACGTGAACTGATGGGTCTGCCATGTAGTCGGCAGGGAATAAGTAACGCTTTGTTGTTGCCATGATTATAT
>JAKSLV010000033.1 GCA_024401025.1 Bacteroidales bacterium | reverse complement strand
CCTTTAGCTCAACCATTTGACTTAAAACTTCGGTTTTTAAGTCTTGGTCTATTTCGTTGCCTTGGGAAGGCGTGTAATTTTCCTCATAGACTTTATGTGATGATTTGTCTTTGTATTCCTGATATTTATTTAGTTTCTGTGTATGGTCTTCTATTCCACATACTTCTTCTATGAGTTTTAGCTTATACCATTTCTCAGAGAGAGGTGTCTTTCCTGTCAAAACAGCTAACTTCTTATAGAAATCAGCATTGAAGAAACCTTCGTCATTATCGAAAAATTCGGCCGGCAAGTATGTCTCACTTGTCTTCTCCGTTTGAGCGAAACAGAAAGACAGGCAATTTTGGATTTCAGAAGAAGTCTTTTCCATTTTTGCAATATTGGCAAAGTATTGAGAATAATCGCGATACCTTTCATCCACTTTTTTCTCCTTAAGAACTTGCACACGAAAAGCGTCCGCTGTTAAAGCGTGCATTTTGTATGCCTTCTCCCCGTCCTTATTGTCGCCAACTATGATTCTCTCTTCCTCCAATCCCACAAGACAAAGCCCCAATTTAAATTCAGAATAATCCTCGTCATCACCTATCATACGATGAATCTCTTTCAAAGTTAAAGGCTCGGCAGGCCACAACATAAAATGACGACAAACATATTTCTGTTCTTCCTTCAAATCATCAAAAAACAACAAATATGTAAGAAAATCAGCAACGTTCTTGTACTGAGGGGCTTTGGTAAAATCCTGGTTCTTGTTCCAAAACGCAGAACCTTGGGCCTTCAATTCTTTGAGAAATTTTACACTTGCCCTCTTATTACCACCTTTAGGGTCAATAATTTTGAAAATGGCATCAGTAGTTTCACAAACAACCGGCCATTTACTCAAAAATCTGGCTGTATGTTCCACAAGAATAGGCAAATCAAAGAGTCCTGAAAACAATTCATCAAGATTGATTTTGCCATCAGATACTCTTTGTTGATAATTCACTGTTCTGTTACCCAAATAATTGAAGAAAATACCTGACAAGACATCGTGTGTATTCTTCAGATCATAAGGGACAAAAAGATTAGTTTCTATGTTGTGGAAACATTTTCTGCCTACAAAGAGAAATCTCCAGTTCTTCCAAGGACTTACAATCTGGTTTGACTGCGATATCCAAGCATCAATAATATTTTCTATCTCTTTGTAATCGGAAGTCTCGTTGATGTCTATAATCCAAAGATTGTTTGTGGTTTCACAATTTTGGAGAACATTTATAGCATTAGCAAATTTATCCTCATTATCTTTGATTTCCTTCAATAATTTATCATTGTCAAAAAATTCTTTCAGAGTTGAATTATTTGAAAAGATATCAGAAGATAATTTATTGTTAATCAACGAATATTCTATTCTATCAAAACTTGTCTCATATTCGGCCATAAAGAGTTTCACGAGAGAGGTCTTTCCCGAACCACCCATAGCCACAAGATTCACGAACTTGTTGTTATTGACTACATCAAGAAGCTCTTTTGTGTCATCTGGTCTCTCAAAAAGGTTCTTTCCCCAATCAGAATACTTCAATGGCTTGTCGAAATATTTTGAAGCCTTTTTGTAAATTGTATCTATAACTGTTTTGTAGTCATCAACTACCAAGTCCTCATAATTAGGGATAATGGTATCCGAGAAATACTTGGCCATTTTCTCAAGGGCGTTTTCATATTCCCCATTATTAACGAATTCGATAAAATACTCCTCGGCGGTGCTAAGAGTACGAGTTTTAGAACGTTTTACAGATTTCAAATCAGCAACTTTATGCTCCATTGCAGTTAATTGCTCATTAATATCTATAAGCCTTGGTGTATCAGAAAGAATAATAGGAACAACTCTATCTCCGAAATTATCGCTTTCAGAGATACGATACCACTCATACCAGCAGTTTGGAGACAGAAGATACTTCTTGCTGAACACAATAATAATCATATCACCCCTTCCGATAACTTTCTCAGCCTCGGGAATACTGTTTGGATAACCCAACAACTGATGCTCTCCTTTTCCTTTATCAAGAAGATAGAATATGCCTTTCTCTTCCATCAATTCGCATAGACGTATCACATCATCCTCAATATCAGGATTGCCATCATTGCTCCAGGAATATGATATGAACACCGGATGCTCGTAATTTCTCCAACTTGCCATTATCTTGTTGCTTTATTATCTTTTATATTTTTTTCCAACTCCCAAATATAAAAAATCCCCACCATCAATCCAAGAAAAAGCAAGACAAAATTTTCGGGGTCGGTGTTCGGATGACAAACAAAATCTCAGTTCATAAAACGCAAGAAATTAATTACCAACCCATAGCCAACAACCAAAGTGGTATCACATTAGCAGAAGGATAATCGGTATTGTCCCTCACCACAAAATCGGAATGCTTGAAAACCTTGTTCTTGCCTCCAACCTCAATTGTAAGACGTTTTCCGGAATTTTCAACAATAAAATCTCCCGAAGTCTCGTCTTTGGAAGCATAGACCGGAAGTTTCATCTCGCGGAGACAGGCCATAACAAAAGCCTCACGCTGAGTTCCCTGATTGCCTTTAAGAACATAATAGAGATTGGGATCTGCAAAAAGGATTTTGGCTCCAACACTCATTGCCTTCATATCATTTGGATAACGGGCTATGGAGATAAGCCCAACGTTCTCCATCACGTAAAGCAACTGATAAACTTTCTCGGCGCTCACCGACCAATCCTTGCAAAGAGACCGCAACTGAATTCTCGGAATGGCTGCCTGCGACAGCAATCCAATCACAGCGTTCATAATGCGGAGATTGTTTTCGGTGATAGTAGGCAGAAAATAAGTAATATCTGAATGAATCACCTTATCCAGCACAGCCAAAGACCTTTCCTCGAAATTGCCATTTTGATAAAAAGGACGCGTACCAAATTTCTTATAGTTCTCGAAAAGCGACATCAACTCAGCGTCAGGATTTGCGCAGATAGAAGTATTGGATAAGTTAAATGGATCTATCTTATTGAAAATCTTGCTTGTCTCTAAATAAATAAATTCCCTGAACGACATTATAGGCATACTGATGAAAACAAACCTTCTGGACAAGTCGGCAAGACCTTTTCTGAGTATCAGCGACGACGAATCACTCGCCCAGATTATCCTGTCTGGGAAATCGTCATAAAGAGCCTTCAGATTCTTCGACCAGTCCTTAGCATAATGAACCTCGTCGATAGCCACGCCGTCATATCCCTTCATAAAAACCTTAGAGACAAACATATAAATATCCTCAACGGCAATCAAAGGATTGTCGGCACTGAAATACAGAATCTTTTTGCCGGATTGCTTGATATGATAAAGGAGAAAAGTTGATTTACCCACACCACGCAACCCTGTTACAATCATATCATTGGGAATACTATTACTTTCGGAAAACTCTGTAGTGAACAATCTGAGGCGCTGAGGGATAGAGTTTATCTTGCGCGCCATATTCTTCTCGAAAGTATCCAAAATCTCGTCGTAATTCATAGCTTTTAAATATTATGTAAATGGATAACGGATGCAAAGATAAAAAAAATGTTCGTCTGAGACGAACAAAATCGCAAAAATGTTCGTCCGAGACGAACATTTTATCAAAATCACTAAAAATTGCGGTTTATAAACCGTAAGAATTGGCAAATATTGCGGTTTATAAACCGCAATATTCGGAATTAACATTCTATCAGATACTTATCCACTTTTCTACGAATATAATTTGTCATAGTTGCACATTTTATGAACATAAATCAGCTACAAATATCACATTTTATGAACATAAAAACAAATATTTCAGCACATTTTATGTTTCCTCACCCCCTAAAAACACAAAAAGCTGACTCGCGTCAGCTTTTTTGCTACTAATTCTTAACCTAAACCTAATATTATGAAAAGACAATTAAAAAAAATAAAAAAATGAAAAACAACAAAAATAACAACAATTAAAACTCAAAAACTAATTTCTTATTTTTGACACTGCAAAGTTAAGGAGAATTCCTGAAAAGGATATTAAACTGCAATAAATTAAACATTAAAAAAAATCGCACAAAACGGAAGGAAATCTAAACAGAATGTTAACTCCAACATTCCAAGCCCCGCAGGGGCGTCGCCGTGCATAGCCGTATGCGCAGCTTACGGATACTTACGGATGTATGCGCAGCATACATAAAAAAAGACCTCGCGGAAGACACGGTATCCACGAGGTCTGTTCTGTTGCAACAAATATCTAAAAAATCACAAGTGATTAAGCGAGCTTGTTGATGTGGAGAGCAAGCTTAGACTTGAGATTGGCAGCCTTATTCTTGTGAATAACATTTCTCTTGGCCAGCTTGTCGATCATTTTAGATACTACAGGGAGAGCTTTCACAGCTTCTTCCTTGTTTTCACATGAACGCAACTTACGTACAGCGTTGCGCATTGTTACTGCATAGTAACGATTACGAAGTCTGATAGCTTCGTTCTGTCTGATTCTCTTCTTTGCAGATGCGTGATGAGCCATTTTAATAAATTTTTTATTTCTAATATTAGTTAATAAAATTTTCTGTTTTTTGTTGAAAACGCCAAAGGTATTTTCAGACTGCAAAATAAATACATTTCTTTCATATAACCAAAAAAATCTTTTCCAAAATTTACAAATTTTTCCCAAATTTGCATCCGGAAACGCACAGAGGCGCCTCCGACACTTTATTATGGACAAACTGAGCATCATAACAGTAGTATACAACAGCGAGAAATACATCCGCGCCACCATCGAGAGCGTGCTTGCGCAGACGTATCCGTGCATCGAGTACATCATAATCGACGGGCAGAGCTCCGACGGCACCATGGACATCGTGCGCGAGTATGCCGACCGCATCAGCACCATCATCAGCGAGCCCGACCGCGGCCTATACGACGCCATGAACAAGGGCCTCTCCCACTCCACCGGCCAATACGTGCTATACCTCAACAGCGGCGACCTCCTCAGCTCCAGCAACATCATCACGGAGGTTTTCAATAGCGCTGATACTGCCTCTGACGTTATCTACGGCGACACCGACATCACCGACAGCCATGGCAACATCATACACTCGCGCCGACACCGCCCGCCCGAGCGCCTCACAGCACAAAGCTACAAGCGCGGAATGCTTGTCTGCCACCAATCGTTCATAGCCAGGCGCAGCCTCTGCCAGCCCTACGACCTCCAATACCGCTACGCCGCCGATTTCGACTGGTGTCTGAAGGTTTTGGAGAAGTCAGAGCACATAAGCAACTCTCACAAAGTGATTTCGCTATTCATGGAAGGCGGACAGACACGCCGCACCATAGTGCCCGGACTAAAGGAGAGATACCGCATAATGTGCAGCCATTACGGCAGCATCAGGGCTACCTTCTGGAATCTGATACTGGGAATAAAATTCGGATGGTGGATGATATGGCACCGATGGTTCTGACATCAGGGAAAACAAAAAAAATTCCTCATTAATAAGTATTGCGCATCTGCCCAAATCTCACTACCTTTGCGGCAGATTTCATAACCATCAAAAAAAGTAATACAAAAAATGAAACTCAGACACATCATGCTGTCGATGATGGCAGCAAGCATCATTGCAGGGGCAGCCTCATGCGGCGACAAGGACGACGACGCCGACGCCGCACCGCAAAACGCAGTATACCATGGAACATACGCCCTTACAGCCACCGCAATGGGACAAACCATGACCGCCACCAACGACACCACAGGCGTAAGCATCAGCTACAAGAGCGACAACAAGCTTTCGGTAACCCTGCCCGCCACCGAGCTAAAGGAAACCCACAGCCTGTTCCCATCGGCCACAGTGGAAGTGGAATTCACCCACAACGACGACGGCACCATCACACTTAAGGAGACAGCCTTCGAGACTGCCCCTGATGCAGCCGGAAAAACATGCAAGGGCACACTAAGCGGCAGCATCAACAACGACAAAATGACCCTCACCGGCACCGAGAGCTACGGACAGATGCCCGTTGTATGCACAATAGTGTTCCCATACACCCCATCGGAGGGCAAATAGCCAACAATTAACAATGATTAAGAACAATTCATACCGATTAACAAATCTTTTTTGTTATTTTGCATCGTAGAACAGAAAGAAATCGAGAATTGTTTTTTTTCATATATTGGTTTAAGTTGATATTAGTAATTTTTGGAAAAGGGACGTCGCGAGACGCCCCTTTTTTTGTTTTCGAGAAACAAATTATGGGAAATTTACCAATAATTTCCCATAATTACCAATAAATAAAAATCTATTTAATCTTATAGACTATCGAGGGAAGATTTCTAATTGTGCCGTCTGGACCCTTGGCCCTGATGTCATGGAGCACCACAATCTCTCCCTCAGGCAAATCCCTCAGGAAATTCTTCTGCTGGGCCGAAAATGCAGCCGACTTGGATTTCACCTGAGAAAGGAAACCCTTGACGTGGGCGCTTATGGTGAACTCCACAGCAGTAAATTTCATATCGGGGAAATCGTCCAGACAAGCCCAGATGCCTGCCTGATTCATAAGGGTAGCCTTGGAAATCTCGCCGCCAAACATATTGCCGGGGTCTTTGCCAACCGCAGCCCTTGGATCCGGAACACGCTTTACAGAAAACTCCTTGAAGCCAAGCGAGGTAATGCGGCCGTCCATATTCATCGCCACATTCACCTTGGCTATGCCCGGCGACATCACATTGGCTATATATTCACCTACCTTAGCCCCCTTTGTGATAGAGCCGTTCGAAATAGTAATATTAAGGTGCGAAGGCTCTACTCCTGATGCTGCTATATAGAGTCTATTTGGGTAACCTACGTACAGCGTGCTGTTTGCGAGAGAAATGGTTACGGAAGGTATTTTTTCTGATACTGCGTTGGAAACAGGAGCATCAGGGTGCAGGAATTCCTCGGGCACAGGCTCCATCACTTCCACTACCTCAACCTCTTTCTCTATATAAACGGTGTCTACAATGCGGATTGTCTGCGGAGTGGCGTTGCCCTTCTTGATGAACAACGACAGCAGAAAAGCGGCCGCCATTCCTATCAGCAAGCCGGCGAACATTCCCGAATTACTGTTTTTGGGTTCCTTGTCTTTCGACCTCCTGAAACCCTCGAAATCATCTTCAATATTTGCCATTTTTTACTTATTAATTGATTTACAACGCACAAATATAAACAAGATTTTGAACAATATCAAATAAAAATAGCGGCAACAATACTCAAAAAAAAGTAAAGTTGCCGCTATTATAAATATAGCCTAAAGCCTAACTTTCGTTAGTCCTTGATGTTGGCAATGATGTACTCACGGTTCAATCTTGCGATGTGCGAGATAGAAACGCTCTTAGGACACTCGAGCTCGCAAGCGCCGGTGTTGGTACAGTTACCGAAACCGAGCTCATCCATCTTGGCTACCATAGCCTTGGCACGGCGGGCAGCCTCGATCTTACCCTGTGGGAGAAGAGCAAGCTGAGATACCTTTGCTGATACGAACAGCATAGCTGAACCGTTCTTACAAGTAGCAGCGCAGCATCCGCAACCGATACAAGCAGCAGCATCCATAGCCTCATCTGCATCTATCTTGCTGATAGGAATAGCGTTGGCATCAGGAACACCACCTGTAGAAACCGATACGAAACCACCTGCCTGCATGATCTTGTCGTAAGCGGTACGGTCTACCATCAAATCCTTGATGATAGGGAAACCACCCGAACGCCATGGCTCGATGGTGATCTTGTCGCCGTCCTTGAACTTACGCATGTGGAGCTGACAAGTAGTGATCTGATCGTCTGGACCGTGGCCACGGCCATTGATGAAGAGTGAGCACATACCGCAGATACCCTCGCGACAGTCGTGGTCGAAAGCCACTGGACCGTCTGGATCTGCTGTATTGATCAACTGCTCGTTGAGGATATCCATCATCTCGAGGAACGAAGCCTCTGTAGAGATATTCTCTACCTTATATTCAACGAATCTGCCCTGAGCCTGGCGGTTAGCCTGACGCCATACCTTCAAGGTCAAATTCAAACCCTTATGTTCTGCCATTTTATTGACTGTTTGTTTGATTGATAAAACATTAAACTATAACGGTAAATAACCTGAAAGAATTACTTACCAGTCTTGTAGTTACGTGTCTGAACCTTGATAAACTCGTAGTTGAGAGGCTCTTTGTGGAGCTCAGGAGCCTGGTTGTAACCCTTGTACTCCCATGCACCTACGTACATGAACTTCTCGTCATCACGCTTAGCCTCACCGTTGTCGGAGCTCTCAACGCGGAAGTGACCACCGCAAGACTCCTCTCTGTGGAGGGCGTCGCGTGCGATAAGCTCACCAAGCTCGAGGAAGTCGGCAACACGGTTGGCCTTCTCAAGCTCAACGTTAAGGCCGTCCTTAGATCCAGGAATCTTAACAGACTTCCAGAACTCGTCGCGGAGGGCGGCGATCTCCTTGATAGCTGTCTCGAGGCTCTCCTTTGAGCGGGCCATACCAACGTTGTTCCACATGATCTGACCGAGACGCTTGTGGATAGAGTCAACAGACTCGTTACCCTTAACGTTCATCAACTTATCGATATACTCCTTAACCTCCTTCTCAGCCTGCTGGAACTCAGGTGTGGTCTTAGGATCCATTCTTGCAACGTTGAACTGGTCAGCCAAGTACTCCTGTACTGTGTAAGGCAATACGAAGTAACCATCGGCGAGACCCTGCATAAGAGCTGAGGCACCAAGACGGTTGGCACCGTGGTCAGAGAAGTTGGCCTCACCAGCTGCAAACAAGCCAGGGATTGTGGTAGAAAGCTCGTAGTCAACCCAGATACCACCCATTGTGTAGTGGATAGCAGGATAGATCATCATAGGCTCCTTGTATGGATCGGTATCGGTGATCTTCTGGTACATCTGGAAGAGGTTACCGTAGCGCTGCTCTACTACATCCTTGCCAAGACGCTCGATAGCGTACTTGAAGTCGAGGAATACAGCGTTCTGAGTAGCGTTTACAGCGTAACCGGCATCGCAACGCTCCTTGGCGTTACGTGAGGCAACGTCACGAGGAACGAGGTTACCGAATGCAGGGTAACGCTCCTCAAGGTAGAAGTAGCGGTCCTCGTCCTTGATATCAGAAGCCTTTATCAAGCCCTTCTGAAGCTTCTCGGCGTCTTCCTTCTTCTTAGGAACCCAGATGCGGCCGTCGTTACGGAGCGACTCAGACATAAGTGTAAGCTTAGACTGGTAGTCACCGTGCTGAGGAATACATGTTGGGTGAATCTGTACCATACATGGGTTAGCAAAGTAAGCACCCTTGCGGTAAGCCTTCATAGCGGCAGAACCGTTGGAACCCATAGCGTTGGTAGAGAGGAAGTAAACGTTACCGTAACCACCAGTAGCAAGGATCACACAGTGAGCGAAGTGCGACTCAATCTCGCCGGTGAGGAGGTTTCTTGTAACGATACCACGGCAGCGGCCGTCCACCATTACGAGGTCCATCATCTCGGTACGGTTGTGCATCTCTACATTGCCCAAGCCAATCTGACGTGAGAGGGCTGAGTAGGCACCGAGGAGGAGCTGCTGACCCGTCTGACCGCGGGCGTAGAATGTTCGTGATACGAGAGCACCACCGAATGAGCGGTTGGCCAAAAGTCCGCCGTACTCACGAGCGAATGGAACGCCCTGAGCCACGCACTGGTCGATGATGAGGTTAGACACCTCGGCGAGACGGTAAACGTTGGCCTCGCGAGCGCGGTAGTCACCACCCTTGATTGTATCATAGAAAAGACGGTAAACAGAATCACCATCGTTAGGATAGTTGTGAGCAGCGTTGATACCACCCTGAGCAGCGATTGAGTGAGCGCGGCGAGGAGAGTCCTGGTAGCAGAATGCCTTTACTTTGAAACCCATTTCGGCGAGGGATGCGGCGGCAGAAGCACCTGCAAGACCTGTACCTACTACAATAATATCGATTTTTCTCTTGTTGGCTGGATTTACAAGGTGCTGATGTTCCTTATAGTTGGTCCATTTGTCCTTCAAATCGCCTTCAGGAATTTTAGAATCCAAATTTGCCATAATATGAAATTTATGATTTCGTTTAAGAAATGATTTTTAATTGATTGTTTGTTAAAATCCTTAATTACTTCCAGACAAGAAACTAAGAATTAGCTCAAAGCGCCACAGATAGCTACAACTGCGAAACCGAGGCAGATGATAGTAGTGAATACTGTAGAGATGCACTTGAGTCTTGGGATCCACTTGCTGTTGCTAGCACCGAGTGTGTGGAAAGCCGACCAGAAACCGTGGTTAAGGTGGAACCAGAGAGCTGCAAACCATACGAGGTAGATAACGAGAATTACAGGATTGTGGAAGTAGTACTTGATCCAAGCAGCACCATCCACTGCGGCACGGCCCTCATAGCCTGCTGTAGCCACAAAACCCTCAACAGCCTCCTCGCAGCCGGCGAGCTCGGCGAACATCATCTTTGCCCAGAACTGAGCGAAGTGAAGACCAAGGCCGCAGAGTACGATGATACCGAGAACGAGCATGTTCTTTGATGACCACTCTACACCCTTAGGAAGGTTCTGATTGTCGTAACGGTCATTTCCGCGTGCCTTACGGTTCTGGATAGAAAGCACGAATGCGTAAATGATGTGGAATAGGAAACCGGCAGCCAATACCATTGTACCGGCTACGGCATACCAATTGGAGCCGAGGAACTCACAAACCATGTTGTAGCCCTCTGCGCTGAATACTGCCGCCATGTTCATGCACAGGTGGAACAGCAAGAACAGAATCAGAAAGAGTCCCGATACACTCATTACGGTCTTCTTACCGATCGAACTTTTGAAAAATCCTTTCATAGTAGAAAATTTGATGTTTATTAATTATTTCGTTGTACAAACTAAAGTTTTTCAAATTGCAAAATTAGTATTTTTTAGCACTTAAAGAAGTAAAATCCTAAAAAAAACTTTATTTTTATTAATTAACTGACTTATACGATTTTCCAATGCCAAAGTTGCTGTTTTTGGTAAGAAATTTGAGGTAATTGCATTGTGGCGCAGCCATAAATAAAACCAAATCGCAACTATATTATTACTTATTACAAAAAAAACAATATGAGAAAATTATTCTACATTATCGCATTGCTGATGCTTCCGATACTCGCCATGGCCCAGAAAACGGGCACCGAGATTGGCGACAAACTGCCCAACATCAAGGGCGACAATCCCGACGGCGAATCCATAGAGCTCATCGAGCTAAGGGGCAAGGTGGTGCTGGTGGATTTCTGGGCTTCATGGTGTCCTCCATGCCGTGCCGAAAACCCCAACCTGGTGAAGGCATACAAGGAATACAAGGACGGCGAGTTTAGCAAAGGAAAGGGCTTCGAGATTTTCAGCGTATCCATCGACGACCGCAAGAGCAACTGGATCAAGGCCATAGAGAAGGACATGCTGGAATGGCCGTATCAGATGTTTACAGGAAAGGGCTGGGATTCGCCCGTGGTGGATGAGCTAGACATTCAATCCATCCCCACCAACTTCCTGATAGACGAGAACGGAGTGATAATAGCCAAAAACCTCCGTGGCAATGGTCTGGAGCTTACTCTAAAGGCCATCAGCCAGCGCTAAGATCTTTACAAAAAAAAGCAAAAATGCCCGTAGACTTTCGGCTACGGGCATTTTGCGTTTATGGTATCCTTGGTGCAGCATCAGCCACACTAATATTCCAACGGAGCCACCTGCTTCACTCCTTCAGGCAAGAGGATGTAAGTATGCTTGAATGAGGCACCTACAAACTCTTCCAAAGATTTGCGCAGGCCGTCGGTGGTAAGCGAATTGATGATGGTTTCGAAATCGCTGATGTAGTCGGCGTGGTAATCGAAGAACTTGTTCATGTAGTTGAGCCAAGTGCCGTTTTGACGGAGGCCCTCCTCGTGGTTCTTTATCATGAACGAGCGCACCTTGTCGAGCTCGTCCTGATCGAATCCCTTGTCGATGGCCGACTGCATGATGGAATCCATCAGCTGATTGGCGCGGTGGGCGTACTCGGCCTTCAGCGGATTGCTGGCCTTGAGTGTGAGGTCGGCCTTGCCCGGCTCCTCGTTGGGATAGAGGTACATGGTGCAGCCCGAATGGTAGGCTATCGACTGCTCCTCGCGGATAACCCTGAAGTATCTGTTGTTGAGTATCTGGGATATCACGCTGAATGTAAGATCGTTGCTGAGGCTGTAGTCCACATTCTGGAGAGTGTAGTATTTTATTACCTGACTCTCGGGAGTCTCCATCTTGAGAGATGTGCTGCTGTTTACGCTTCCGGTGTTGAAATCGTTGGTGTGCTTGCGGAATGTCTCGCGTTTCTTGCTGCCGGGCAGCGATGCAATGTATTTGCAGATAAGCGAATCGAGTGTGGCCTCATCGAAACTGCCCACAAAGTGGAACGTGAAATCGCTGGCCTCAGCAAACCTCTCCTTGTATATCTGCTGTATGCGCTGGAAATCCATCATATCCACCTGAGATGGCGTAAGCTTGGAGTTTCGCGGATTGTGGTTGTAGCGGATGGCGGCCACAGTATCGTTGAAGTTGCTCTTGGGGTCGAGGCTGGAGGTGATTATCGACTGACGTATCTGCTGCTGCAAGGTCTGGAAATCCTCGGTGCTGTGTCCGGGCTGAGCAAAATAGCAGTATATCAGCTGAAACATGTATGGGAGGTCTTTCTTTACAGAGTTGCCGTCCATCTCGTCCTCGATGAGCGATACCCTTGGCTGCACGTACACATTGCGTCCGGCAAGGTATTTCCTGAGGTCGGTGCGCGAGTAGTTGCCCAATCCCACGTTGGCCATGATGCCATCCACGTATCTCAGGTTGTGCTCCTCGGCAGCGTCGTAGAGCGATGTGCCGCCATACGAATGTGCGTAGAAGAGAATCTCGTCGTCCTTGAAATCGGTTTTCTTGGTGTAGACAGTGGCGCCGTTGCTCAGTGTGAGTATTCTGGCTCCCGTAAGCTTGTCATGCGACACCTTCTTTATCTTGCCGGCCTTTGGCTCCTTCATGATAAGTGGCTCGGTCATCTTCTTCTGAACCATTGGTTCAATATCCTCGGCAAAAACCTCCTGAGTGGCAGTCTTGTAGATATCCTTGGTAAAATAGAACTGATCGTCGGATATGGGCGACATGTTGAATGCGGCCATGTTGCTGCCGTTGGTGGAGATGCGCTCGCTCACAAACTGGTTTACTGCCTCCAGCGGAATCATATCTAGCATCTGCTTAGCAAATTCGTAATCGTCGGCAATGGATGTAAGGCGTTCGTTCTCCAGGAAATTGGCTATGCACTGGTTTACGTAATATGAGTTGGGCTGCTTGTCGCGCTCCATGTATCTGGATTCGAACGATGCCAATATCTCGGCCTTGGTTCTCTGGAACTCGTCGTCGGAGAATCCGTATTTTGCCATCCTGAGGCTCTCGCGAAGAAGGAACTTGTAGGCCTCCAGCTCGCGTCCGGGCTTGGCAGATCCGGCAGATACAAACGCATCCAGTGTGGTTGCATAGACATATTGCGATGGCGAGCTGTATCCGTAGAGCAGAGGCGAATCAGACTTCTTGGCCAGCTCGTCGAATCTGTAGTAGGCCATTGATGATGCCAGCGATTCCACGAAATCGTATGGCAGATATGCGTAGGTGCATTTCTGATCCTTTGGGAAACGTGGATACTTGAAGTAAATCTCTATCTCGGTGTTGCGCTGCTCCTTGTCGCTGGCGGTGGCGTATATTGGCTCGTCGTTGTATGGCACCATCACAGGCTCTATCTGGGCGTAGTTTTCGGGATTGGTAAACTTGGAAAACATTGCCTTTATCTTGGCCTCTATATCATCCACGTCGATATCGCCCACCACAATGATGCCCTGATAGCTGGGGTGATACCATTTCCTGTAATAGTCTCTCAGGTCGTCGTAGGGGAAGTTCTCCACCACCGACATCAGACCTATCGGCATGCGGTAGGCGTATTTGGTACGGCTCATGAGGTCGGGCAGGATGCTGTCGAGCATGCGCATCTGTGCCGAGTTGCGCATAAGGTACTCGCTCTTGATAACTCCGCGCTCCTTGTCGATCTCGTCGTCCTGAAGCAGCACTCCGCCGCTCCAGTCGGCAAGGATCTGCAGACACGAGTCAATGAGGAACTCGCCCTTGTTGGTGGGCACGTTGTCGATGCGGTAAACGGTTTTCTCCATCGATGTGTAGGCGTTGAGCTCGGCGCCAAACTTTATTCCGTTTTCCTCCAGGAACTTTATCATGCGGCCTCCGGGAAAATGCTCGCTGCCGTTGAAAGCCATGTGTTCCAGGAAGTGGGCCAGTCCGCGCTGATTCTCCTCCTCCTGCATGGAGCCCACCTTCTGGGCTATGTGGAAGCATACCTGATTCTTGGGCTCCTCGTTGTGGCGGATGTAATAGGTGAGCCCGTTCTGTAGCCTGCCCACTCTGTAGCCGGGATCTACGGGAAGTGGATCCTGCGGATTCTGTGCTACGGCTCCCGCTATGGAGAGCAGCATCAGCACGATGATGAGATTAAGTGTCTTCATAAATAAAAAAACTTTTTTAATTGTTATTGTTGTTCCGGGGCGGATACCTGCTCCACTCCGGTGGGTGTAAATACGTAGGTCTGCTTGGTGCCCTCGGTGATGATGTTGCGCGCGTAGGCGTTGAGGTCGTCCACAGAAATGGCGTCGATATCAGCATCCAGATTACGGAACAGCTCCAGGCCAAACTTTCTGAACACGCCTATGTAATATATCCACCAAGTGTTTCGCCTGAGATTGGGCGCGTGCATGTTCCTGATCTCGTTTTTTACGTTGGCCAGGTCGGTGGAGGAAATGCCATTGGCCACCACATCGGCCAGCACAGAATTTATGAGATTGCGGCAATACATTCCGTACTCGGGCCTTACCTCGGCCGATATCGAGAGGCAGGCGGAGTATGTGCCCGGAACCTTCTGGCTGTGGTAGATATCGGAGCTGGCTCCGCATGAATACGAGATGGAGGCATTGCTCCTGATGTTGTCCCCTACCATCTTGTCCATATACACATCCAGAATGTAGCACAAGAGATAGTTGCGCACCGTAAACTGGAACGCATCCTTCATGAACATTACCTCTACCTTGGCAATTGGCTCCACCATATCCAGCTGGCTGCAATGGTGGATGGCCCTGTATTCGTCGCAGACCACCTCGGGGCGCATCATCGAGCCCTTGTTGGTGCTGGGCAGGCTGGCGAGGTAGATCTCGGCCAGACGCTTGAACTCATCCACGTCGATAGACCCCACGAATATCATATCGAAGGCGCTGGCATCAGAAAACAGCTGCCTGTGAAGCTCCAGAATGCGGCCAAAATCCATGCGGTCCACATCATCCATCGTCATCCAGTGGTTTCGGGAATTGTCCACAAGCATCAGGTCGTCCTTGCGCTTGTCGATAATCTTGTCGGGCTGATACTTGTAGTTGTTGATGATGTTTCGCCTGCGGTTTATGAAATTTCGGAAATCGCCCTCGCAGTGTCCCGGATTACAGAAATAGCAGTATATCACCTGCATGATGGTCTCCAGATCGCGGCGCGACGATTTGCCCTTGATATGATGGAAATACTCATAGGTGGCCAGCTGATACTTTATGGCCTTGTCGGCGTAGAACTTGTTTAGCTGATGCTCGGTAAGATCGGCCAGGCCCACCGACGTAAGCACTTCGTCCATGAGGCGGAAGTTGGAGAAATCCTGAACCTGAAACTGCGACGTTCCGCTCATGTTCTTGATCTTGAAGTTGATTTCGTCGTCCTTGAAATCCGTAACCTTGTATATAACCTTGGCTCCGTTGCTCAGCTCCAGGGTGTACGAATCGGTAAGGCTGTCGTATTGCTCGGCCACAATCTTGCCGGGCTCGGGCTTCTGCGGCATCAGGCATAGATTTTCCTCGCTGATATCGGCGGCGGCAAAATCAGAGGCCCACACCTCCATGGCCAGGCTCTTGAAATCGTCGGCCGATGGCAGACATGACGAGTTTTCGTTGTCGGGCACATAAACCAGCGACACCAGATTGGTGCCATCCGCCGATATTATTTCGGCCACGGTGGAGTTCACCACATCCAGGGTCAACACATCGGCAAGCGCAATGCAGAACTTGTGGCCTCCCTCCACCGAGACAATGAATTCGCCGCCAACGAAATTATCCGTCAAGAAATCGCAGAAAGTGTTGTTGGGCACGTGGTTGCGCTCGGCCAGACACTTCTCCATGCGGCTTAGGTACACCTGCACGGCCTTCTGGAACTCCGACTCGGAAAATCCGCAAGTACGTATCTCCTGCAGGGTGGCAAGTACCATCCTGTAGGCCTCAAGCTCGCGCCCGGGATATGCCAGGCCCACAACGGCGAGCACATTTATGCTGTTGCTGTTGAAGAAACCGTCGATAGACTTATGGAGATGTGCGAATGGCGAGTCGGGAGCCTCCAACAGCTTGCCCACGCGCCAGTCGAGCATTATCTCTATTACGGCCGTCACCACCTCGCAGTACACGGAATCGGCCACCGACACCTTGTCTACATCGTATAGCGAAAACTTGTTCATCACCATAAAGTGGGTGTTGGAAAGTTCCTTGTCGGATCCGTAAGCGAATATGGGCTCGGGATTCATCTCCAGAGGGTATTCGCTGGGATTTGGGCTGTCTTCAGGGGTCTGATACTTGCCAAACATCGTCTTCACCTTCTGTTCCATGGCGTCCACATCCACATCGCCCACTATCACCACGGCCTGGTTTTTGGGCACATACCATCTCTTGTAGAACTGCCTTATAAGGTCATAGGGGAAACCCTCTATCACATCCAGCGTACCCAGAGGGCGGCGGTAGGCGTATTTGTTGCCTGATGTTATTACGTCCATCATTCCATCCATGAGACGCCTTTTAAGATTGGCGCCCGCCCTTATGTACTCGGTCTTTATGATGCCGCGCTCGCGTTCTATGCAGTCGCCGTCCAGAAAAAGCTCGCCGCTCCAATCGGCCAGCAGCTGTATGCAGTCGTCAAGCAGGGCCTCGCCCTTGTCGGTTGGCACGTTGTCGAGATAATAATATGTGTAGCTGCGTGATGTGCAGGCGTTGATGTTGGCGCTGCTGCTGATGCCGTGGGCCTCCATGTACTTGCGCGCGCCGTTGTAGCCCGGAAAATGCGTGGAGCCGTTGAAAGCCATGTGCTCCAGAAAATGGGCCAGGCCCTGCTCGTTGTCCTCCTCCTGAAGCGAGCCCACCTTCAGCACCAACTCGATGTTGCACTGATTCTTGGGCTCCTCGTTGTGGCGGATGTAATACGTAAGTCCATTGGGCAGATGGCCTATACGCAAAGCCTTGTCTTCCAAGATGGTTTCGTCGTAGGCGAAATCCTTGGGCAATGTCAGATTTTTCATAATAATAGATTGATTTATAATTTGTTGTATCTACAGTTTGTTGTAAGCATCAAGATACCTGGCTGCCACCACGGCCTCGGAGAAATTATCCTCCACCTTGCGCCGGGCGCTATCCATCATTTCCTGATGCCTGAGGCTGCCTATTATGTGCATGATTCCGTCGGCAAGGTCCTCGTGGTCCTTGTATTTGGCCACGTAGCCATTATCCAGATGGTCAATAAGTTGAGGCAGTCCACCTATATCAAAGGATACACAGGGCGTTCCGCAGGCCATAGCCTCCATCACGGTGTTTGGCAGGTTGTCTTCCAGCGATGGGGTAACATACACATCGGCCGCCGAATATACGGCCCTTAGGTCGCTGAGGCTGCTGAGGTATCCGGCCATTATATGCGGGAACGGCAATCCGTCGAGAGCCGCCTCGTCGCACTTGCCGAATATCAGCAGCTCTATGTCATCCACGCAGTCAGGATTCTGTGCGCTGATATGCTGCAATGCCATTTGCAGGTAACGGAATCCCTTGCGGCTGTCGGCAATGTTTACGGCGCCAAACAGTATCACCTTTTGGGCTGATACTCCAAACCTTGCCCGGGCCTCTCCCCTATCCATGCGGCAGAAAGCTACGGTATCTATCGGGTTGGGTATGTCCACCACATCAGCCCCCTGCATCAGGGAGGAAGTTTTGGCCGTATCGGCAAGCCAGCGGCTGCACGCTACGTAGGTGATATTTTGGCGAATGGGCATCGATAGTTTCTTTCTAAGCCATCTTCGCGACAGGTCGTTCGCATTCTTGCCGCCGTTAATGTACTGACAGTTACCGCATTGCTGCTGAAACCGAGTACAGCTGCCGGCGTAATGGCAGATTCCGGTAAAATGGTGCATGTCGTGCATGGTGAATATCACCTTCTTGCCCATATCAATGAGTTTCTGAAGCTGCCCAAGACTCAGCATGGCCTGACTTGTCCAATGGAAATTGATGACGTCGGCCTCTAGAACCAGAGGATTGTCGTGCAAACGCCATGTTCCCCAGTTGTCGAGCGAGACTTGGAAGAGGTTCTTTTTCCGGAATCCTAGATGGAACAGAAGCCTCAGCCTCTCCATGCAGAACGCCAGGAAATTGTAGGTCCGCCTCATAACGCCGGTATTCACCGAATGGATGTCGGGGTCGCTTGAGATCTTGTCCCTGACGAGCATGCGCGCATCAACGCCGCTCTTGCGAAGGGCAGCGAAAATGCGGGTACACGCTATGGCAGCGCCACCTATCTTGTCCGATGTAGATACCAACAATACTTTCATTTCCATTAACGATTTGATGTTTCCCTGGCGAAATGCCGACCACAAAGATAATAATAAAGTGCGAGATTAGGAATTAAAAAAATACCTATAAATGAGTATTGCGGAGATATGGTGCTGTGCGTAACTTTGCACCGTACAATAAAAGGACTAATGTTTTTTCTTTTATAGGATTCGATTTGATTGTTTGTTTGATTTTTTATCCTCAACTGCCTGCGGGTTAAAATCCGCTGGCAGTTTTTTTTTATAATTTCTAAGACGTAGCTTCGACCAAAAAAAGGGAACCCGAACAGAGATTGCTCTCCGCACGAATTCCCCATAAGTATAGCAGGCAATAAAAAATAAAAAACAAATTGATGAAAATAATTTCGTTTGGCAAAGATATGAATAATATTTATACCACAAAAATAAAAATATTGGATTATTTAATCAAAACCGAAATTATAGCCAGTTTAGGATTTGCGAAATGGGGAAGCCTCAGACCGAAAAAAAATAGTATTTTGTATCTATCTGCGGTTGAGGTCCCTCAGCTGTTTCATCCTTGCTGATGCGAACACAAAATCGTCGAGCTCCTTAACTCCGGTATCGAAAATCTCGGCAGATGTTCCCTGCCAGCGTTTCTGACCTTTATATATGAAGATTATCTTGTCGCCAATCTCCATCACGGAATTCATATCGTGGGTGTTCACTATGGTGGTGATGTTGTATTCCTGGGTAATCTCCTTTATGAGGTTGTCGATGAGGATGGATGTAACAGGATCGAGGCCCGAGTTTGGCTCGTCGCAATAGAGGTACTTGGGATTGAGGGCTATGGCACGGGCTATGGCCACACGCTTCTGCATACCGCCCGAAATCTCAGACGGATACTTATTGTTGGCGTTTACGATGTTTACGCGCTTCAGGCAGAAGTTGGCCCTCTCGCGGCGCTCCTCGTAGGTCATATCGGTAAACATTTCCAGCGGAAACATCACATTTTCTTCCACAGTGTTGCTGTCGAAGAGCGCGCCGCCCTGAAACACCATTCCCATCTCCTTGCGGATTTCCTTGCGCTGTTTCTCGTTCATCCTCACGAACGAGCGTCCGTCGTAAAGTATGTCGCCAGACGAAACCTGATGCAGACCTGCAATGCACTTGAGCAAAACAGTCTTGCCGGAGCCCGACTGACCTATGGTGAGATTGGTTTTGCCGGGCTCGAACTCGGCACATATATTATCGAGCACTTTGTTGCCCGAGAAATCCTTGAATACGTTTTTTACCTCTATCATAGCAGCAACTTGGTGAGAATAAGGTTGAACAAAAGAACTATGATACTGCTGTTTACCACTGCGCGTGTGGACGACTTGCCCACCTCTAGTGCGCCGCCCGATGTGTAGTAGCCGTGGTAGGCTGATACCGACGCTATTATGAATGCAAACACCACCGATTTTATTACAGAGTAGGCCACAAAGAATGGGCGGAACAGCATCGTGATGCCCTGGAGATAGTCGGCGGTGGAGAGTCCCTTTATCATAAAGGAGGCTATGTATCCGCCCACCAGACCAATGGCTATGCTGAAAACCATCAGCACTGGCACAAAGAATATGAAGGCGGTTATCTTGGGCAGTATCAGATACGAGGCACTGTTTACGCCCATCATGTCCAGGGCGTCCACCTGCTCGGTAACGCGCATAGTGCCAAGCTCGGAGGCTATGTTGCTCCCCACCTTTCCGGCAAGTATCAGCGACACTATGGTGCTGGAAAATTCCAGCAGCAATATCTCCCTTGTGCCAAAGCCTATTAGATACTTCGGGATAAAGGAATACTGCAAAACATTGTTCATCTGTATGGCGCAGGCCGCACCTATGAAGAGCGATATTATCAGCACTATTACTATGGAGCTGATGCCTACGTTCTCCACCTCCCTAACCGTGTTGCGCAGGAAAACCCTCCAACGCTCGGGCCTGGAAAACACACGCTTCATCAAAAGCGAGTAGCGACCTATATGATAAAAGAAACTCCGCATATTTCTATTAATAAATGATATGCAAAGATAGAAATAAAAAACGAAGGAGCGAGTATCTGTTTTGAGTTTTGAGCAAAAAATACTATCTTTGCATCAAACTTTCAGCACTATGGCAAACTACGTAAAATTCGACTGGGCTATCAAGCGACTCCTCAGGAACAAGGCCAACGCCGCTGTTCTTGAAGGCTTCGTGTCGGTATTGCTCAACGAGAAATGCACAATCCTCGAATTCCTGGAAAGCGAGGGCAACCAAGAGTCATCATCCGACAAGTACAACCGCGTGGATATCAAGGCCAAGAACTCTCAGGACGAAATCATCATCATTGAGGTTCAGGTCTCCAAATACCAACACTATATAGAAAGAATGCTCTACGGCGTAAGCAAGGCCATAACCGAGATGATAAGCCTTGGCGACGACTACGACAAGATCCGCAAGGTATATTCCATCAACATCCTATATTTCGATTTCGGACAGGGCAAGGACTACATCTACCACGGCAAGAGCGAGCTGATAGGCATCCACGACAAAGACCGCCTGATGCTCTCAAAGAAAGAGGAGGACGACCTGGAAGAGAAGAAGAAGACGCAATTCCCTGCCGACAGCATTCTCCCTGAATACTACATAATAAGGATCAACAACTTCAACGAATACGCCAAGTCGTCGTTGGAGGAATGGATAAGTTTCCTGAAATCATCCACAATAAACAATGACACCAAAACTCCGGGTCTCGTGGAAGCCAAGAGGATAATGGATTACGACAGTATGACTCCCGAGCAGAAACGCGCATACCGTCAGCACATAGACGCCTACTACAACGAGAAGGACGCTATGGAAAGCAGTTTCGATGACGGATACGACAAGGGCAAGGCAGAAGGAATCGACCAAACAAAAATTGAAATCGCCCGCAATATGAAGGAATTGGGAATAGACGCAACAACCATCTCCAAATCCACGGGACTCAGCATTGAGGATATTGAGAAGGCATAGGGATAGCCGAGAACAACAGGAAATTACCGTTCGCGGTCAGTTATCCACTCAGAAATTTGGTTAATTGATTAATATTAAATAAGTTTGCATCAAACTTTCAGCACTATGGCAAACTACGTAAAATTCGACTGGGCTATCAAGCGACTCCTCAGGAACAAGGCCAACGCCGCTGTTCTTGAAGGCTTCGTGTCGGTATTGCTCAACGAGAAATGCACAATCCTCGAATTCCTGGAAAGCGAGGGCAACCAAGAGTCATCATCCGACAAGTACAACCGCGTGGATATCAAGGCCAAGAACTCTCAGGACGAAATCATCATCATTGAGGTTCAGGTCTCCAAATACCAACACTATATAGAAAGAATGCTCTACGGCGTAAGCAAGGCCATAACCGAGATGATAAGCCTTGGCGACGACTACGACAAGATCCGCAAGGTATATTCCATCAACATCCTATATTTCGATTTCGGACAGGGCAAGGACTACATCTACCACGGCAAGAGCGAGCTGATAGGCATCCACGACAAAGACCGCCTGATGCTCTCAAAGAAAGAGGAGGACGACCTGGAAGAGAAGAAGAAGACGCAATTCCCTGCCGACAGCATTCTCCCTGAATACTACATAATAAGGATCAACAACTTCAACGAATACGCCAAGTCGTCGTTGGAGGAATGGATAAGTTTCCTGAAATCATCCACAATAAACAATGACACCAAAACTCCGGGTCTCGTGGAAGCCAAGAGGATAATGGATTACGACAGTATGACTCCCGAGCAGAAACGCGCATACCGTCAGCACATAGACGCCTACTACAACGAGAAGAACGCTATGGAAAGCAGTTTCGATGACGGATACGACAAGGGCAAAGCAGAAGGCTTTGACGAAGGCAAAGCAGAAGGAATCGACCAAACCAAAATTGAAATCGCCCGCAATATGAAAAATCTCGGCATCGACGCTTCCGTAATAGCGAAGTCCA
>JAKSLV010000032.1 GCA_024401025.1 Bacteroidales bacterium | reverse complement strand
TATCACTTATTGCCGTGGCCTCGCTGATGATGGCATCGTGCTCTGGCGGCGGCAATCAGCAATCTGCCCAGCAGACCGGCAGCGGCCTCTCGCAGCAGGAGGAACAAGTATCAGAAGCATCAGACACTCCGGAAAAAAACAACGAACAGACCGTGGTGAGGGTAAGTGGTGGAGTGGAACTGGTGAAAGCCTTGAAATCCAACACCAGGATTATCATTGATTGCGATATCACCGATTTGTATGATGCGGTGGAAGGGGCTTGTATTGCCAATGACATTTCGTCTACCGATAAAGAGCTTCCTGTATCCAACAGGCCTGAGTTGATAAAGTCGTTGAGGGGATTGGCCGTCATGAATATGGAGAACATCACCATAGAGGGAGACGGCGTGCGCAAGCTAATCCGCCAGGACGACTACTTCCATCACATACTCTATTTTGTAAACTGCAAGAATATCAGCCTGAAAAACCTCACCCTGGGACACACCCAGACCGATGGATGCGGCGGATATGTTGTTTGCCTGCATAATTGTGAGAATGTTAGGGTAGAGCAGTCGGATCTTTATGGCTGCGGAGAGATTGGCCTTTGGGCCGATAAATCCAATAATGTGCAGGTGGATGATTGCAACATCTACGATTGTTCCGACAATGCCGTGGCTCTTCAGGATTCACATGGTTTGGTATTCAACAACTGTACAATAGCCGATATCAGAACCGAGTGCCTATGGCTCGACAACTCTGATGCTGTTTTCAACCGCTGCGTGTTTGATGTTGAAGAATATGGCAACTCGATCAAGGGGGCTGTTTTCAACAATTGCAAGGTGGATGCCGGCATAGATTTCGAAGCTCCCGATCCAGTGAACTTACCTGTTGAACCCGAGTATGACGGGGAAGAGGTGGATTCCGAGGAACCTTTCTATTACCTTGAATCTCTCGACGGTATATGCAATCCCATTCCCGGAAGCTTTTCCGACAAGATTATCCACGTAAAGAATGGTGTGGAATTGATAAATGCCATTGGTGACAACCGTACCATTATTATTGACGAAGATATTCCAAGCCTCGACAAATCTATTGAAGAGTTGGCCAATGCGGGCAAGATTAAGGGACAGGGTCCAGGGTATTTCGAGAAAGGCGTGGGTTTTTCAGGAGATAATAACGGTTATACCATCTGGGGCCTGGTGGTTTATGATGTCCACAATCTGAAGATAGAAGGCAAGAAACCTAACACTTTGCTGCAGTCGGCTTGCGCATTGGCTGATCTTATAAACTTCAACTCATGCAGCAATATCGCGCTTTCCAATCTCAATATGGGGCATGTGTATATGCAGAATTGCAAGGGCGACGTGATAGCGGCGTTATTTTGCAAGGATATCAAAATCAGCAACTGCGGCATTTATGGCTGCGGTGTAAACGGCGTTGTGGCCGAGCGCTGCGACGGTATCAGGATTACAGATTCCAAAATCCATCACTGCAGCAAAACTGGTCTCTGTTTCAGCATCGTGAAGCATGGCGAGATCAATAACTGCGTTTTCTCCGATATGTATGAACGTACATACGTTCTGGACCTCAGCACACGCGTAAACTTCATCAAATGCAATTTTGATGTGGATGAGAATGTCAATATTACGGATAAGGAGTATGTAAAGTTCATAGATTGCCAAAAGAGAAAGTAAGCCTTGTTATTTTACTTTCTCTATCAGCTCTTTTTTTATGACTTCCGGCTCAATTACCTTGTAGCCGTATCCTTTTAGCACCAGGTATACCAACACCAGCACTATTATTATCAATACCGTGGCTGGCAGGCAGCCGCCAATGTGGATGTTGAAAATGGGACCCGATGGCGGGTCGTAATATTCATCGTCCTTGTTGTCGTCTTTCTTGGGCTTGTTGGTGCCGAAAAAAATGTCGTCTTCGTTCATTTTTATGCTATTATAAAAAACGCTTCGGCAAAATTGGGAATTCCTTCCAATCTGCCGGAGCGTTTGTTTTTTTATATGTGTCCTATGATAATGATCTTGTTATCTGGCTGAGCTTGGGTAATATACGTAGCCGGTAAGGGTCATCTTTCTGGAGAATTTGCTGATGCCTGATACCTTGGCCACGCCTACAGTTCCCTTGTTGGTCTTGAAAGCCAAAACATCGCCCGGCTCCACCATTACCTGGTTTTGTCCGGCAAGGTTTGCTATGCTGCCTGGCTTGGGATTCATATCTGCAAGTGTAAGCTTGTCGGCATAGTTGCTCAGGTTCACCTTTCCAAGATTCTGAATTGTGCAGGTGTTGGTGTTGGTGTAGTTGATGTTGTTGTAGCTGAGCAGATCCTTGATGTAGCTTCCTGCTGGCTGCGAAATGATGTCGCCGTAGCTGGCCTGCCAGCATGTTACGAGGTCGGCGCTGGCATCGCTGATGCTTACCACGCGCTTGGTGTCGGCGTCGAAACCGCTCTTGCTGCTGCCCGATGCTGTGTAGTCCAGTGTTACGGTAAAATCCTCAATAACGCCGGGGGCATCCTCCTCAGGGCCGTCGCCACCATTATTGTTGTGATTGTGATTATTGTTGTTGTTTGGGCCGTAGATGTCGTCCACCTCGTCACCAAATTCGCATGAGGTGTTTAGCAGTGTGCTGCCCATCAGGAGGGCTGCTGATAGTATGATGCTGATTTTTTTCATATCTGTAAATGTTTTTAGTTTGTTTTTATAACGATGCAAATGTAAGAAAAATTTTCATTATTGATGAAATAATTTCCACAAAATGAATGACTGTCTGCTGTTTTTTTGCGAGTTTTCCGCTAACTTTCTTTCCAGAAAATGTCGTAAATCTGGTCGTCGAGGTTTTCCTCTCCGTCGTTTATGATGGCGTACTTGCAGTATTGCCACATTTCCTGGTCGGTCATCTGGTTTCTGATGCGCTGTTCCACCTGATTGCGCGATACGTTGTCGCGCTGCATCACGCGGCTGATGCGGGTTTCGTATGGCGCTTTCACGAGGATGCTGAAGTCGCACATTGTGTGGAATCCGCTGCTTATCAATATGGCGCTCTCCACGCATACAAACTGCTGGTTCTTGTTCATTTCCACAAACTCCATGAAATCCTCCTTCACCAGCGGATGTATCAGCCCGTTTAGAGCCTTCAGCTTGTCGGCATCGGCAAACACAATGTCGGCAAGCTTTTTCTTGTTCAATATTCCGTCGGGCAGGTAGATGTCGCTGCCGAAAATCTCCTTCATCCCTGATATTGCCTTGGGATTCATGAGCTGAATCTTCCTGGCCTCTATGTCAGTGATATACACCGGACACCAGTCCCTCTCTATTATCCTCGACACAGTGCTCTTGCCGCTGCCTATGCCGCCCGTTATGCCTACGATTTTTGTCATTTTTGATTTTTGATTTTTGATTTTTGATTTTTCAATCACTTCAATCACTTCATCACTTCTCCTCCTCTCTCTCCACCTTTTCAATTAGGTATTCCACGCTTTCGGGAGAGATTGTCAGGTTGGTTACGCTCTTGTCGTCGGGTGATTTTATAATCTTTAGCGAGAGGTTTTTGGGTCGGATGATTCCTGTCAGGTCCTTGTAGTCGACGGCCACCTGAAACATCTCGCGTGTAATCTTGTTGTATTTGTCCCAGCCCACGTTGAATTTTACCATGGCGTTCTGGTTGAATATCCTCAGGTTTACGGAATCTGGCACATTAAGCTGACGTATAGGCACTTCCATTGTGCGCTCGGTGAATTTCTCCACGGCAAGCAGTATGTTGGTGGCCGTAAGCGCGCACGATACCCCCGTAGGCATCAGCAGCCTTACCTTGTGCTGTGCGCTTTCGTTGATGTCGCTTATCTCCAGCAGCTCGGTGCTGATGCTCTGCACTGTGTCCACTATCATGGCCGATCCGCTTATAACCACGCTGTCGGGGTTGATTATGGGCGAGCTGGCCAGACGGAACTGAGGCGCAAAGCTTAGCTTCTGATCCAGCACCACCGGAACTTTCTTCCTCAGCGATATGCCGAAATCCAGCTTTATGGTGTCGGGTTTCAGCGATATAAAGTGGTAGTCGGCAGGAAGCTGCGATTCCACCTGGGCCCTTATGTCGTCGTCGGTAACGAACTTCAGGGTGGAGTCGCTCTCCGGGAAAGTCCTGATATCCAGTTTGGAGAGGTCTATCCTGATGTTGGGAAGGTTTCCGTGCAGGCCCAGCAGGCTGCTTCCCTTGGCCGAGAAGTTTATGCTGAGCCCGTCCGTGGTGATTCCGGGCACCAGTATGCTGTTGCTGGGCAGTCCGTAAAACTCCACGTGGCTGTTTCCCGATGCGTTTATGGTGCTGCCCATCTTGTTTATTATCCATGCGGCGGTGGCCAGCATCACCATTATTATGTATGTGAGCAGGTTCTGGTTTATGCGCTTTCTCTTAATCTTGTATGCTATGGCTTTTATCCTGCGTATCAGCCCCTTGCCGTTTTCTGTTGCCATGGTGTTTTTTTCTATTTGTATTTGTCGAGATATTGTCTGGCGGCGTAGTTGCCCTTCTGGAGGGCGGTCTGCCAGTCGGCGCGGGCATCAGATTTCTGGCCGTTCATGTATTTGGCCAGTCCGCGCCAGATGTAGCAGTCGCTCAGGCTAGGGTCTATGTCGATGGCCATCCCCAGGTCGTTGATGGCCTCCTTGTAGAGACCGGCCTTGGTGTATGCCATGCCCCTTACGCGGTGCAGGCCGGCGCCGTTTTTCTGCACCGAGTTTATTATTGGCAGCGCGTCGATGGTGTTGCCGGAAAGCACCATTATCTCGGCGGCCAGCAGTTTGCGCTCGTCGCTCTCGTTCTGTATGTTGTATGGTGCCGATGCCAGCTTTTCCGCGTATGCTGCCGCGGCCTCGGGCTTGTTGCGCAGCATCAGGAGGCTGCATTTCAGCCACATGTATTCGGCGTTCTGTCCGTCTATCCTTAGCGCCATGTCGATGTCCTGCATGGCGGCCTTGGTGTTTTGGTCGTTCATGTATGCCTTGGCCCTCAGGTAATACGCCTGGGCGCAGCGCGGGCTGTCCTTTATGATGTCGTTCAGGGTGGTGTATGCCAGTACTCCGCGGCTGTTTTCCACCAGGTATCCGGCGTATTGGAGGTTGCTCTCCAGTGGTGTTTTTTCCTGTGCTGATGCCTGCAGAGCTGCTGTGGCAATCAGTATTGCTATCAGTTTTCGCATGGCTTATTGGTTTTTGCTAGGCTTGGTGAAAATTGTTATGTATCCTTCTATCTCTCTCTCTTCCAGACCTGTAAGCCTGTGCTCGTATACGGTGCATCGGTAGAAGTATACGCCGTCGGGCAGCTGGTTTCCCGATTTCTGGTCCTTGCCGTCCCAGTTTAGGTCGGGGTCTGATGTCTCGAACACCACCTTGCCCCAGCGGTTGGTTATGGTCATGTCTACCCTTTCCACAAACTGGTAGGGGTATGGGTGGAAGATGTCGTTGATGCCGTCGCCGTTTGGCGTGAATACGTTTGGCAGGCGGTAGTCCTCGCAGTTGTCTACGCATATCCTGGTATCGGCCACTCCCTCGTTTCCGGCCGAGTCGCGGGCAGTTACGTAGTAGCATCCGGCCAGGCCCATGGTGGGGTAGTGGTCGTAGTAGGTGGCGGTGGGTTCAGCCTCCTCTATCTTGCTTAGCTGGCCGTCCAATGTGCTGGAATAGTATATCATGTATTTGGCTATTCCCAGTCCGCAGATGGAGTCGGGTTGCCACATCAGGTGGTTGTATCCGTTCTCGCAGTCGCTGTGCACCGTAAGCCTTATGCATGGGGCAATGGTGTCGATGGGTGTGCCGTATGCCTCCTGCGACCAGTTTTCGATGTGGGTGGGCAGGCCCGGAGCCGAGTAGTATCCTATGGTCTTCATCTTGTAGCCGTATTCCTTGTCGTTCTCCAGGTTGTAGTCGGTGTATTTGCCGCTGGTGGATACGCCCACGGAATCGAAGGTGGCCGATCCCGGATCCTTGCGGTATATTACAAAGGTGTCGTTTTTCCAAGGCACGTCGGCGTCGTGGGTGATGGTTATCCTGCGGTCGCCGCATTCCAGCTTTATGAACACCGACGATGCGTATGCCGATGCGCCCACGTCGTTGAAGTTGTTGTTGGCCTCGTCGAGGTTTGCGAAGGTCACCTTATACATGGATCCCATGTTTTTGGAGTCGAAACCCTTGTCGGTTTTCTTGGTGTTGTGCAGGCCCTCCAGCTCTTCGGCTTTCTCCCAGAGTCCGTCCTTGATGCCTCTGGCCGGGAACAGCAGGTAATAGTATGGGGGCGGTATCAGGGCAGAATCCAGCTCCTCGGGCTCGCTCCATTCCAGGTCTATGACGCCGTCGGCCTCGTCGGTTTTTGCCACTGATGCTTTGGTGAACATTATGAAGCCGCGTGCCAGGGTGGTGCATGAGGGGTCGCTGGGCAGGCTCTCGGCGCCGTCGGCAAATATGGCTGTGATTCTGTAGCAGTATCTGAAACCTGTTGGCAGGCCTATGCCGTGGTCGTCGTCCACGTAGGAGAGCTTATCCAGGTCTCTCACCTCGTCCACAAGCACATATCCCGACGACGATGGCATTCCGGTTTCGCATACTCCGGGCTCGTAATCGTCGGGGCGGTCCTTGCGGTATATGCGGAATCCCACGGCCTTGGTGTTGCCGCCGTTGTCCCATTCAAGATGGGCGCTGCTGTTGGTGGATTCTATGGAAGTGATGTGTGGCGCCGGGGCTATCACCCTGATGTTTATGGAGCTGTATCCGGTAAGCGGCACCACGGGGTCGTCGTCGGTGGCCTTCACCAGCATGTCGTAGGGCTGGTTTCGCACGTGGCTCTGGCGGGTCTGCCATGAGAAGTTTCCCACTGGATTCTTCACCCACTGCCTGCTTACCCTGAATTCGGCCGGCGACTCCTTTACAGCGAACGGGCCTCCTGATGCCGACAGCTGAACGTTCTGGAAGTCGGGGTCTGATGCTGTCACCTTGAATTTGAGCAGCGAGTCGGCCACCACGCAATGGTTTCCGGTCTTGTCGATTACCGGGGTGTGGTTGTCGGCGTCTATCACCTCCACCTGTATGTCTCTGAGCACCTGGCCTATCTTGATGCCGTTTCGCCATTCCTCTATCCACATGGCCACATTGTATGTGCCCTTCTGCGCGGGCTTCTCCCATACAAAATCGCCGGTGATGGGGTTTACGTAGATGCTGTCGGTAACGGGAGGCAGGGTGTATCCCACAATTTCCTGTGCGTCCTGCTGGAGGCATCTGGCTATTCTGTAGCTGAGGCTGTCGCCATCGGGATCGTATGCGCCGGGGTTATGCACGAAGGTTCTGTGCAGGGCTGCCTTGTCCATGGGGGCGTTCAGCAATATGGGGCTGCTGTTGTCGCCGGCGGCCACGTTTATCATGAGCGTGGTCTTGATGGCGAAAACGGTGTTTACCGAGTTTGGGATGTTGTCGACGCCCTCGTTGCGGTTGGGATCCTCCATGTACAGCACGTATGTGCCCGGGCCCGAGTATGTGTGCTCGCCCACGTAAATGTTTTTGCACAGGAACGAGTAGTTTTTGGATCCTATGTCGTCGAGAGTGGTTTTGGATGTGCGCTTCACTAAGAGCTTTTCGGTGCCGTCGCCGCAGTCCACCTCCAGCTCGTCGCGGTCTGCTTCGGTCTGGGTGTAGCAGTAGGTGTATACTATTATCTTGTATCTGTAGCCTGCAATGTGCTCATATACAATCTCTCCAGCCCTGTTGTGGGTGGCGTGGCAGTGGGTGGCTATTCCTAGCATTATCAACGCCAGAATCAGCACTTTGGTGAGTATTTTCATTTTTTCTCTTTATTTTGCAAAAAAAAACCGCTGATAATTTTTACAAAAGTAATCATTTTTTTAATTTAGTGCCGTTAATTAATTTAAAAATTTATCTAGCGTTATTGCAATATGTCAGATAATACAAACCATATACTTTTTCAGACCCTCGCTGGCGACGATCTTAGTTTCCTCTATCTGGGCAAGTTCGAGAATTCCATTCTCGGCTTTGCCACTGAGATACTAAAGAGCCACATGACTCTATCCGACGATTCGGAGGGCAAGAAAAACAAGCTCTCGTTCCTCATGATCGAGAGTTTCCAGAATATATTGCGCTACGGACTGTCGGGGCGCGCGGAGGATGTTACCTCGGGAGAGGTTTTTGCCGTGCGCAAGTACAACGGCAGTTATTATATCACCACTGGCAACTATGTGGAAAACGTTCATATAGAGCTGGTTCGCGAGAAACTCAACAGAGTAAACACCCTATCGCCCGAGGAGCTGAAACGGCTTTTCATAGAGACGCTTCAGAATAAGAAACTCTCTAAGCAGGGCGGCGCGGGCCTAGGTTTCATGGAGATGGTGCGCAAAACCAAGGAGAAGATCGACTTCGATTTTGTGGAAATCGACGCCGACCGCAGTTTCTTCTATTTCCAGCTTAGGCTGAAGGACGATCCCGCCGATACCAGCGATCCCCTGCCAATACAGTCCACCAAGGACCTGAAGAGAATCATGGAGCAAAACGGCCGCTACATTGCCATGAAGGGCGATTTTACGCAGACAGCCATCAACCCCATACTCTCGATGGCCGAGAACAACTTCGGCGAGGAGAACCTAAAGACGCAGCGTCAGGTATACCATATCCTTGTGGAGATGCTTCAGAATATAGCAAAACACGCCAAGGTTTCCGAGAAGGGCCGCCATGAGGGACTTTTCTCGATGGGCGTGCTTGGAGGCGATTACATCGTAAGCGCGTCGAACGGCATCGAGGACGCCAAGGCTCAGAAAATTGGCCAGTACATAGAAAAGCTTAATGCGATGACACGGCAGCAGCTCGACGATTATTACAGGAAAGTGTTGCGCGGTGGCCATGAGGATGTCACCATATTGTCGGGCCTCGGCCTTATCGACATCGCGCGCGAGAGCAAATCCAAGATAGGATATTCGATAAACGATATTGCCGCCCATTCCAAAATTCTCTCTATGACAGCCACTTTGTAGGGCCGCGGAGATTTTTTTTTCGTCAAAATAAACTTTAGGCAGTATTTTTGTTGATATATTGAGAAAGAGTTATTACATTTGCTCTTGCAAACTATAATTTAGCAATGATTGAGAAATTTTATTTAGAAGAAACCTCCACAACACCCGAGGTGATTTTTGACCCCGAGAATGGCCTGTTTTCAATAAAGGGCCGTTCGCTGCCGGAGGATACTGAGACTGCTTACGAGTCGGTAATGGACTGGCTTCAGCAGTACAAGGAGTCGCCTAATCCTGAGACTACTCTCTGCATCAGGCTCGACTATTACAATTCGTCGTCGCTGCGCAAGCTGGCCGACATCCTGCTTCTCGTGAAGGAGGTGTCGCAGAAGCCTTCCGCAAGCGTTTCTGTAAAATGGTATTACGAGGATGGCGACGACAGCAGTGTGGAGAATGCCGAGGACCTCAAGTTCGCCACCAATCTTCCTTTCGATATTATTCCTCTCGAGGATTAATATATTATGTGGATTTAGTTTCCAGGAAAAACTGCCTATCCTTCTGTGGGACAGGCAGTTTTTTTTATATCTTTACATCTTCCATGCTCACGAGGTTGTTGGTGAGCGCGTATATAGTGAGTGCTGATGCCGACCTTATCTGCAATTTCCTCGCAATGTTTCTGCGGTGGGTGGTCACTGTGAATGTGGAAAGATTAAGCGCGTCGGCTATCTCCTTGTTGCTCTGTCCTTTTACAACCTCTATTATTATTTCCTTTTCCCTTTCGGTGAGCTGCTGCTCCTTGGGAGAGTAGTGGTGGTCGTATCCCATAATCCTGTCGATGGCCTTGTGGATATCGTCGGGAGTGTCGTAGAGATGTATGTTGGCCTCGTATCCGGCAAGCAGGCTCGGGTCTATCGGCCCTGTGATGATGCCGAGGAAATGTATCTCAGGAATCTCGTTTTTCAGCTCCTCCATATCCAGCAGATGGCCGTATATCGGATTCATTATCACGATATCAGGCTGGAAATCAATAATTTCCTTAATAGGTTTGTTTTCTGATACTTCCATAAAGCGCACGGGGCAGTCCACCACGCTCTCAATGGTCTGGTGAATGCCGTTGGTGAGTATCGTGGATTTCTCCACTATCAAAATCCTTATCCTGTCGTGCTTGCCGTGCATTTGTCTGTTTGTTTTTTCCGACCGCAAAGTTAGTAATTTTTTTTCTTTCAGTGATAATTTTGGCTGAAATATACCTAAAAATGACTAATCACCGATTCTTTCTCGTTTCCCAATTACCTAAAACTAGGTATTGCTATGGGGTAGGGGTTTTGAGGTTTTTCAAGTAGGCTTTTTTGTTTTCCAAAAAATTATTATATTTGCGTTTTAATCCCCAATTTTTTGTAATTATGGAGCAGACAAACAATTCTCCGATATTATTCTACACCGCCCCCGACGGTTCTATTCAACTTGATGTTAAGTTGGATCAGGAGACCGTGTGGCTGAGTGTTTCGCAGATGTCCCTTTTATTTGATAGGGATGAGTCAACTGTAAGACGACATATTATTAATCTATTCAAAGAAGGCGAGTTGCCCAAAGAAAGCAACGTGCATTTTTTGCACGTTCCTAATTCTGACAAGCCTGTGCCTTTCTACAATCTTGATGTAATAATCTCAGTAGGTTATAGAGTGAAATCTGTTAATGGTACCCGTTTCAGACAATGGGCTACCAAGGTTCTCAAAGACTATCTTGTGAAAGGATATGCCATAAACGACCGTATTAAATTGGAGCGTTATGAGGAGTTGAAAAATGTTGTACGTATTATGTCGCGTACAATTGATACTCAGCAGATTGAGTCTAATGACGAAACTCGTGACCTCTTTAATATGGTTCAGGATTATGTATATGCTCTTGATACTCTTGATCGTTATGATTATGAGCAACTTGTAATCGATAATACACGCAAGGAAGAGCGTTTTCACGCTACATACGAAAACGCTATGGAGATGATACATAGTCTGCACGAAAAGTTTGGTGGCAGTCCTTTGTTTGGCCACGAGAAAGATGGATCATTTCATAGCAGTATAGGTCAGATATATCAGACTTTTGGAGGAGAGGAACTTTATCCAAGTTTGGAGGAGAAGGCTTCTATGTTGCTATATTTGGTAGTAAAGAACCATTCTTTCTCTGACGGAAACAAGCGCATTGGAGCAACATTGTTCCTTTGGTTCCTCGAAAAGAATGGCATTCTTTATCGTGAGGATGGATCAAAGCGTATTGGTGACAATACCCTTGTTGCCCTTACTTTGATGATTGCCGAATCAAGACCCGAGGAGATGGACACTATGGTAAAGGTTGTTGTCAATTTGATTAACAAGAATAATTGATAATTATTGTGACAATTTTTCTTTCAAGCCGACTTTCCAGTCGGCTTTTTTATTTCTACCCATTTCTAAGTATCGCCTCTTCGCATTTTTACCTACTTTTGAGTATTGCCCACTTAACATTTTCAGCGCAATTTTGCAGTCGAAAAATAAATTACGCAGAAAATGAAAAACTTTTTTCTTTCACTCAGCCTTGCGCTGATAGTTCCGTTTGCGGTTTCGGCGCAGGATTCCACCGATGTCTGGAAATTCCGTTTCGGAGGCTACGGCGAGATGCTTGCTCAGTTCAAGGACTACGGAACCAACCGTTTTTATGGTGGCGCCGACGGCAATCCCAAGGTGGACCGCGCCTCGGTTTCTATTCCGAGATTCGTGCTCGCTTTCGATTACAACTTCAATCAGAAATGGCAACTTGGCGCCGAGATAGAGTTTGAGAGCGGAGGCGTGGGCTCGGCTATGGAACTCGAAAACTCAGAGAACGGCGAATACGAGACCGAGATTGAGAAAGGCGGTGAGGTGGCCATTGAGCAGTTCCATATCACGAGAAAATTCCTCCGCGAGATTAATCTTAGATTCGGCCACATAATAGTTCCCGTGGGACTCACCAACTCTCACCACGAGCCAATCAACTTTTTCGGAACTACACGTCCCGAGGGCGAGACCACAATACTGCCCTCAACCTGGCACGAAAACGGTGTTGAGATTTTTGGTTCCGTGGGCAGAAATTTCGCCAAGTTCGATTATCAGTTTCAGGTGATTGAGGGCCTTAACGCCAACGGTTTCGACCGCAACAAATGGGTGGCCGGTGGCAAGCAGGGAATCTTCGAGGAGGACAATTTCACCTGTCCCGCCATTGTGGGACGTCTTGATTACAAGGGAGTTCCCGGTCTCAGGATTGGCGCAAGTTATTATTACCTGGCCGACGCCGGCAAGAACGCCGACAAGTATCAGACCTACTCATCGTGCGGAAAGGCAACGGTAAAAATCATAACCGCCGATGTTCAGTACAAGAACAAGTTCGTGACATTTCGCGGAAATATCCTTGATGGCAATCTTGACAATTCAAGCGATATCAGCAAGAAAAACATAAAACTTTCCAACAAGTCGCCGTATTCAAGGCTTACTCCAATTGCAAGCAAGGCAGTAAGTTACGGATGCGAGGCGGGACTGAATGTGAAGCCGTTTTTCCAAAGCGGTAAATTCCCGGACCTTGTTCCCTTTGTCCGATACGAGTATTACAACCCTCAGGAAAAGGGTGAGTCTGACCAAGTTATGGATCCAAGATTGAAGGTTTCGATGCTGGTTGGCGGTATCAACTACTACATACTTCCAAACCTTGTAGCCAAATTCGACTACACCTCCCGCAAAATCGGTGGTGGCAAATACAACAGCGAAAACGAATTCGCCTTCGGTTTGGCGTATATCGGCTGGTTTGTCCGCAAATGAAATCGCACAGATAACACAGATGACACAGATTTTTTTATAGAAAACAGCGCCCATTACTTTTGTTGTATTGAACTTTGGTGTTCGGGCGCTAGAAAACGGGTTATTTCATAACACCGAAAACGCTAA
The DNA here is from genome assembly GCA_024401025.1 of Bacteroidales bacterium. Taxonomy (GTDB): domain Bacteria; phylum Bacteroidota; class Bacteroidia; order Bacteroidales; family UBA3824; genus UBA3824. The sequence continues at coordinate 10,619 of JAKSLV010000032.1, read as the reverse complement.
ACGCAGAAAATAAAAACATTAGAAAACCATATCTTGTAAATTACCTTTTTATTTTCGGTTTTCTTTTGTTGATGTTTTCTCCCGTTAAGGGTTTTCTATCAAAAACTTGTTTTTTGTAGTTTTCTGGCACTGAACTCCATAGAAAAGAAATTATAGTGCCGTTTTCTGTTCAAACTATTTCTTCTGTGCGAAAAACGATAATAATATTTAATACAATATAAAAATGAAAAAACAAGTATTTTTTGCAATCGCTTTGGCGATGGGTGTGTCGTTGGTTTCTTGCGACAAGGACGATGACGACAACAACAAGAACAATGAGGAAATCACCGTAACATACGATGATGTTACCGCAAGCAACGTGAAGAACTGGACTGCCTACGCCACACGTGTGGCCACTCTCCTGAAATCTGACGCTTCCACTCTCTACGATGCTTGGACAAAATCCTACAACGGTGGCGAGGCATACTCAGTAACATTCAAGTCTCAGAAGGGCGACTACAAATCGGCTCTCGACTGTCTCCAAGAGATTGCTCAGGGTTGCGCAGATATCGCCAACGAGGTGGGCACCGCAAAAATCGGTGAGCCTTACGACCTCTACAAGGCCGGAAAAACCACCGAGGCTCTCTATGCCGTGGAGTCGTGGTATTCTTGGCACTCGCGCGACGACTATTCCAACAACATTCTCTCTATCAGAAACTCTTTCTACGGATCGCTCGACGGCAAGGTTTCCGATAAGTCTATCGCCAACTACCTGAAATCCAAGGATGAGGCTTTCTACAATGAACTCAATTCCGCTATCGACAACGCCTACAAGGCTATTCAGAACATTCCTCAGCCTTTCCGCAACAATATCGACAGCAAGGAGGCCGAGCAGGCAATGGAGGCCTGCGCCGCTCTCAACGATCTCCTGATGGACGGCTCCAAGAACCTGAACAAATGGTTGGAGGAAAACGAGGACGAGGCCACATACAAGGCCATTGCCGAAAACTACGTTGACGTGGTTGTGTTGCCTACCTACAAATCGTTGGTTGATAGGGCTGATGCTTTGCTCTCCGCTGTAAAGGCAGTTGAGTCCGAGCCAAGCACAAAGAACTTCGCCACCGCCGGAAACGCCTGGCTCGAGGCACGTGCTCCTTGGGAGACTTCCGAGGCATTCCTCTTTGGACCTGTTGGCGACCTCGGTCTCGATCCCAATATGGATTCGTGGCCACTCGATCAGGAGAATATCAAGAACCTGATAGAGAAAGGCTCGTTCGACGCCCTCAACTGGAACGGCGACTACGACGAGGAGAGCGAGGCCATAGAGGCCGCTCAGTCGGTACGCGGTTTCCACACCTTGGAGTACCTGATTTTCAAGGACGGAAAGGCAAGGGAATATTAGTTTTATAGAACACAGATTTAAAAATAGAAAACAGCGCTTTGTTTTACCTTTCTATGTATTTAGGCGCTAGAAAACGGGTTATTTCATAACACCGAAAACGCTAAACGCAGAAAATAAAAACATAGAAAACCATATTTCATAAATTTACTTTTTATATGAGGTTTTCTTTTGTTGACGTTTTCTACCGTTGGGTGTTTTCCGACCAAAACTTGTTTTGGCGGTTTTCTGGCACTGAAAACCATAGGGATGAAATTAAAGTGCCGTTTTCTGTTCTTTAAATTTGTTTAGTTTATCTTATTGTGATAGAAGTTTGGATTCTATGAAGAACTTTTTAATATTATTTTCGTTTGCGCTGATTCTTTCTTCGTGCGACGACGAGGGGCTTGATATCACGGGCGTTGAGGTTCCAAGCGGATATGCTTTGTCCGCGGGAACCTCTACCGTGTTTATGAACTCCTCTAAGGCTTACGATCAGGAAGCGGACTGGGTGTCAGGTACTTACCTCTCACGTTTCAAGCGTGGCGACAGGCTTTACGACGATGCCCGAACCTCAGGAAACGGCTACGGCGGAGGCCTTGGACCCGTGTATGCCGGATACTCCTGTGGTAGTTGTCACAGAAACGCCGGACGCACCAAACCCGCAATCTGGAGCGAGGGCGGATCGGGTCAGTATGGTTTCTCGTCGATGCTGATATACATTACACGCAAAAACGGCGCGTTCTTCTCCGATTACGGTCGTGTGGTTCACGATCAGGCTATTTATGGAGTAGATGCCGAGGGAAAGGTTAAGATAGATATTGATTATCAGAAGTTTAGTTTTCCTGACGGCGAGGAATATGAGTTGGCCCTCCCAAAATACACAATCACAAACTGGTACGCCGACTCGATACCTGCGAGCGACCTTTTCTGCACCGTCCGTATCCCTCTCCGACACGTGGGAATGGGTCAGATAATGGCCATAGATCCGGCTGAGATTGAGGCTCTTGCCGTCCGCTCCAACTATCCCGAATGGGGAATTTCGGGCAAGGCAAACTACATTGTGGAGCGTGGAAAAAAACAACTCGGACTCGGTGGCAACAAGGCTCAGCACGCCGACCTCACCGTGGAACTCGGTTTCTCGTCCGATATGGGAGTCACCAACTCACGATTCCCCGAGGAGATTTGCGAGGGTCAGAAACAACAGGAACAGGGAAGCGTTATGGGCCTTAGTTACAAGCAGTTGGAGGTAAGCACCGAAGATATGGAATGTGTGGACCTCTATATGCAGAGTCTTGGAGTTCCGGCCCGGAGAAACGTGAACGATCCACAGGTAATTCACGGCGAGCAGATGTTCTACAACTCCGGCTGTCACCTTTGCCACGTAACCACTCTTCATACCAAACCTACTGGCTCAGTGTGTCTTAACGGTACCCGACTACCCTGGACAGGAGGACAGACCATTCATCCATATTCCGATTTCCTACTTCACGATATGGGAAGCGAGATAATGGGAGCGGGCCTCAACGACAATTACGTATCAGGACTGGCACGTGGCAACGAATGGCGCACCACGCCTCTCTGGGGCATAGGTCTTCAAGAAAAGGTGAACGGCCATACCTGTTTTCTCCACGACGGCCGCGCCCGCAATTTCGTGGAGGCCATAATGTGGCACGGAGGCGAGGCCGAGGCGTCCAAAAACAAATTCGCCAATCTCCAAAAAAGCGACCGTGAGGCTCTTGTGGCCTTCTTGCAGTCGCTGTAAAGACAACCGCCGGCTACGCCTGCGGATTTTGGGTATCCGAAAATTAAAAGAATAAAAAAGAATGAAAAGAATTATATCTTTAAAACACGAATTATCATAAATTAACACGAATTATTCAAAAATTAATTTATGAAAAATTTATGTTAATTCGTGGTAATTTATGTTTGAAATCCATTCTTTTAATTCTTTACCATTCTTTTAATTTTTGGATAAAAAAACTGACGCCGTAGGCGTCCAAATTTATGTATAATCAAATGAAGAAATTTTTATTTTCGGCTGTTGCATTTTTATTTGCAATTAATGGATATTCGCAGACCGACGACTACGATAATGGCGTGGTGTCGTTGGCTGGGCGCGAGGGTTTTGCAATTCAGAGCAAGGACGGCGACTTTGTTTTCCGCCCATATATGCTCGTGCAGACTTCCGCAAAATTCAACTGGTACGACGACGAGGGCCTCGACAAGGCTTATAATCAGGACAATATCGCAAATTCCGGTTTCGCAATCCCTTACGCCGTTCTTGGTTTCAATGGCAAGGCCTTCAAGAAGGTCTCCTATAATCTCAGTATCAACGCCGCCGCCTCGGGTGCCGAGATCCTTCAACAGGCTTGGTTCGATGTGGCTGTCAACAAGGGAGTTGCATTCAGGGTTGGAAAATTCAAGACTCCGTTCTCTCACGCCTATCTCACCACTTTGGGCGAGTCTCTGATGCCACAGGTTCCCACAAGCCTTACGGCTTCGGTGATTCTGCCTTACTCGCTCAACGCCGTTACGCCCAAGATTGCGACCGGTTTCGACCTCGGCGCCGAGATGCACGGTCTTTTCGGAAAATTCGGATACGAGGTCGGCATTTTCAACGGCACGGGTTCCACGAGCAACTCAGCCACCAAGACCGCGAGCGACGACTGGCACATTCCAAGTCTTCTCTACGCAGGCCGTCTGTCCTATATGCCGTTGGGCCTGATGCCGCAGTCTCAGGGAAGTCCAAAACTTCTCGACACCGACCGTCTGTTGCTGGCCGCAAGCACCTCTATGAACGTGGAGAGCGAGAACGAGAGCACCAACGATTACCGCCTCGGTCTGGAATTCGCCTGGCTTCACAACCGTCTCTATATTGGCGCCGAATGGTATTATATGCACGTGGGATTCACTGAGCGAGAGAAGATTACTGATACTTACTCATATATGGGCGGATACGCTCAGTTGGGCTATTTCGCCACCGACAAACTGCAAATATCAGCCCGCTACGATATCTACAACCGCAACGGAATGGACGCCAACGGCTACCTGAATATGCCCGCCCTCGGCCTCAACTATTTCATCGGTTGCAACCTGAAACTCTCGGCAATGTACCAATACACCGCCCGCAACAACCACGACACCCAACTCGACAGAGATAACGACAACCTCGGTCTCGCCACACACTCGGCAGTGGTGATGTTGCAGTATGCGTTTTGATTTTTTTACCTTCTAAGCCAGGTGTTTTTTGTTTGGAACACCGGGCTTGGAGGGTATTATTTTTTTATGAATCCTTTTTCTTTTAGGTTCTTTATGTGTTTGGCTATTCCGCTTCTTGCTTTGCCAAGCCTGATAGAAATTTCGTCGTAGGTTATAGTTGGGTTGTCTTCAATCAGTTGCAAAATTTTTTGTGCGGTTTCAGATAGTCCACTTTTTTTATTTCCTAGTCCACTTTGTAGTCCACTTTCCAATCCACTTTGTAGTCCACTTTTATCTTGCCGTAGTCCACCTTCTTCTGATGCTAACAGTTCTCCCGCTTCTTGTAGAGCCTTAATGTTGTATTGTAGCGAGAATTGAGTTCTTGTTGGACTGTTGCCGATATTGTATTCGGGAGTTTGTTTCAAATATTTTTGCCAAGTGGCAATCATATCTGGGATGCCAGATCCTGCACGTTCTCCTATGTCAACAAGGCTGAACATTTTCATAATGGTTTCGTTTCGTGGGTCTGATACTCCTCCTTGTAAGGCCGCTTTTAGTCCTATACGGATGTCTCCGGGGTTAGCGAAAGAAATGCTGTTGGTGGACTTGGTAATAACGATACCTTGTCTTCCGTAGTGGTCGGCGTGTACAATTGAGTTTAGGAGCGCTTCTCTTACAGCAAGATGTAGTCTTGTGTTATCTATTCTGTCAATACCGTTAGTAACGAAAGGAATTGGCAAGTCTGATGTTAGACGCGGGAATACTCTAAAGAAGAAATCGTAAAGATTTCCGCTCCAATCGCCTGAAGAAGATGTTATTCTATGAGTCCAGCGGGTGTCTTTGCTCAGTTTTTCCTGGTAATCGAGAAAATAGTGGGGAAACTCACGCACTATGTCGTACTCGTGTCCAAACATAAGCAGTCCGGCTGCAGTTGGGTGAAATTTCATATCGTCCTTGCAAACTGCGGAGGCTCCTATGTGACGCAGAAATTGCTCATCGTCGTCGTCGTTCCAAATGTGAGTGGAATGGAATTGTCGGAATCTATTTCTGAATCTTGTAATAGTTTCTTTGTCAAGTGCATCCATATCTGCATCACTTAATACACGTTGGTCGATACTCTCGTTTGATGCATCGCGGAATAGGGCTGCCACTTGGTCTACAGTGCAAAGATAGTCGCCCTCGAAGTCTCGTCGGTATGTTCCTTTGGTTGGGTCGGGACCAACATACACTGGTCTCTGACGACGGTCGGCTCTTGGTACTTCTATAGATAATATTTGTTTTCCTTCTACCTCGTGGACCTTCACCATTCTGTTTGTAAGAATGTTGAGGTTTACTTTTTGACGGTTGTTCACCATATTCCAGAATACTGACTCCAGTTTGTGGGCATCTTCCACACCTGTTATTATCAGAGAGTGGTCCTTGTTTTCATCTACTCCAAGTAATATGATTCCTCCGTCAGTATTGGCAAATGAGGAATAAGTCTCCCAAATACTGTTTGGAAGACCGCCTTTGGCTTTCTTTGCCTCTATTCTGTTGTTTTCCCGGTATGCCCCGATGTTGTTAATGTCCAGTATTCCTTTCATATTTGTTTTCTTCTATTCTATCTTGCAAAGATAATGAATATCTTGTATAATTACTCATTTCTTCTTAAAAAATCGCATTTTCAAATCCCCAATATAATTACTAATATATTCCAAAATCCTCTACCCATTTCTAAGTATCTCCTCTTCCAATTTATACCTACTTTTGAGTATTGCCGTCCCCGGATTTTTTCGCCAATTTTGTGTTTTGAAAAATATCAATGAAATTACATTTCGGAAATGACAAATAAATTATTAATTTTGTTGGCTGTTGTTTTTGGCTTGGTGTCGTGCGACGAGGGGGATATTCTGCCCAAGGAGAACTTCACTTCCAAGAAAGGATTTTCGGTGAGGCTTTCGGGCAATGTTTCGGGTTACGACGACTGGCAGAATTCCGACGGCTACTCGCTGGTTTTGGCAGGTTTCGGCGATCCGACGGGCTCGATGGATTACGCCGTGATCTCCAAAAATATTCAGGCTCCTGATGCCGACGGAAACATAAATATCGTGATGTCGGGAATACCTGATGGTGACGTCAAGACCCTGGAAATCTGCGTGGTAAACCGTCTGAGGGTAAAGTTGGCCTCGTTTTTTGTAAGGGAGTTGACGACTACGGAAACTGATACTTGCGATATTTCTGCGGGCGATGTAGATGTCTCGATGAGGCGGATGGTACAGAACGAGGTTTTCTCGCCCACCTGTGCCTCGTGTCACGGAGCCTCGGGCAAGGGCGCAAGGGGACTTTTCCTGACCGACAACGACAACTTCAATCCAATTTCCAAACCCTCGGGAGCGGTGTCAGGATTGTTGGTTGTTGAACCCGGAAACCACTTGAACTCAGTGCTTTATCGTGCCCTCATCGACAACGCCGGCGGAGCCCTTCATCAGCCCCACGCCGATATGCTCGAAGCCAAGCGTCGCGACGATTTGCTGAAAATCGTGGAACTGTGGATCAGCAATCAATAATTACGAATTACGAATTACGAAATCCGAATGCGTTACTATGTAGGTTTTCTGGGTGGAGTAATTCGTAATTCGGATTTCGTAATTCGTAATTAAAAATAAAATGAAATATCAGAAATTTACATACGGGAATTCGGAGATTAGTTATTCGGTTTTTAGGCCCGATGAGGCGGTTGGCGAGATTCACGCCTTGGCGAAGGTTAGGGGAGGTTCGTTTCAGGAGCAGTTGGTGTCAGCCTCTGATGCTATCAGGAATTTCTTGGCTTCCTCCGTCGCCAAAGATTATTCCGTGGCTTTTGCGCGCGTAATCCTCAGCGACGCAAGCAATCAGGCTGAGCAGGCGCTGTCGGCTATCAAGAAAATAATCGGCAACGGCGCTGTTTCCTTTGTTCAGCAACCGCCATTGGATTATTCCAAGATAGCGGTTCTTCTGTATTTGCAGGAAGGTGCTGATGTTCAGGCGTTAGACGATTACACTTCTGCGGTTTCGCGCAACGGATTCACGCATTATTATACAGCCTCGGTGGTCAGCGACATTGCTGATACCTACGCTGAGACTGGTCTGCAACTCTCGTATCTTGAAAAACTTCTGATAGACAATAACTTGAATATAGCCGACAACTGCGTCCGCACCTGGTTTTTCGTTCAGAATATTGATGTGAATTACGGTGCGGTGGTTAAGGCACGTCGCGAGAATTTCGACCTCAACGGCCTCACCGTCGATACCCATTATATCACCTCCACAGGCATTTGCGGACGACATTCAAGCAAGGATGTAACCTCGATTTTGGACGCATATTCTGTTGGCGGACTCAAACCCGGACAGATGAATTTCCTCTATGCCTCCGATCACCTAAACCGCACTTCCGATTACGGAGTCACCTTTGAGCGAGGCACTTACGTGGATTATGCCGACCGCCGTCATATTCTTATTTCGGGCACTGCAAGTATCGACAACAAGGGAAATATCGTTGCCGAGGGTGATATCGTTGCTCAGACTCATAGAATGATTGAAAACGTGGAAGCGCTTCTTGCCGAGGGGAAATCTGGCGTCAGCGACCTCGCACACATTGTTTGCTATCTGCGCGATACTGCCGATTATCCCGTTGTAAGTGAGATATTTGCCGAGAAATTCGCTGATGTTCCCTACGTGATAACATTGGCCCCCGTCTGCCGTCCCGGCTGGCTGATAGAAATGGAATGTATGGCGATTGTGGACCACAAATCCGCCTACGGTGAATTCTAGTTTTTGTAACATAAATTACCACGAATTATCACGAATTACCATAAATTTTTATTATAAATAATTTATGAACATTCGTGATAATTTATGGTAATTTGTGTTTGAAACCCGACGGCGGAGCCGTCAAAATAAATATATTAATGTTGATTTTCACCAAAGTTTTTTATATAATTTTTGTTTGCGTTCTGGCTGTTGCTACGTTTGTGGAGTGGCGGATGGGGACGCCGTTTGTCAGCAAATATTTCTATTCGCATTGGTGGTTTGTGGTGCTGACGGCTATGGTTGTTGCGCCGGGAATCGTTATTGCCGTCAGGAAACTTCTCAAAAAGAACAAGCCTGCGCTGATGGTTCATATTGCATTGGGAATCATTGCCTTGGGCGCGCTGACAACACACTTTTTCTCAATCTCGGGAACTCTGCATTTGAGGGAAGGAATCTCTGAGAATTTCTTTGTTCAGAAAGACGGTCTCATAGTCTCGCTTCCCAAAATCGTGACTCTCAACAACTTCAAAGTTGTGAACTATCCCGGAACTGATACGCCGATGGATTTTGTGAGCGAAATCACTATCGACAATTCTGAGACCGCCGTGGTTTCTATGAACAATGTCGTGAATATCAGCGGATACAGATTTTTTCAGTCAGGCTTCGATCCCGACCATAAAGGTTCTATTTTCATAGTCAATTACGACGTTTGGGGAATGATGATTACTTATTTCGGATATTTTCTGTTTTTTATTTCTCTGATATGGGTGCTGATAAATCCAAGCGGACGATTCAGAAAACTTTTGCGTGAATTGTCGGTGGCCTCGGTGCTGGTTTTGGTTACTGGTTGCGGAAGTCAGGATGAGTTTTCGTCCCCACTGCCAAGCAAGGACCAAGCCCGTGAGTTTCAGAAAGTTTGCGTGTTCTATAACGACAGAATAGTTCCGCTGAACACCTACGCCACGGATTTCTCGCTGAAACTTACAGGCAAGAAAAATTTCCGTGGAATAAGTCCCGAACAGTTTCTTCTCGGCTGGATTACTCATCCCGAAAAATGGCAATACGAGAACGTCATCAAGGTGAAAAACGCCTTGCCCGATAGTTGCGGAGTTGAGGTTGTGAATGGTTACACCTCGGTTCAGTCGTTGTTTTATCCTGATGGTGAGTATCGTCTGAATGTTCCTGAAAACCAAAAACTTCCAAAGTCAATTCAGGAGATAAACGAGAAACTTCAATTGATAATCTCGCTCACCAACGGCGAGGCTCTCAAAATTTGGCCGTTGGAGAAAAACGGCAAAATCACCTGGTATTCGTCGGCCGACAATTTCACCGACTCACTTGCCGACGGCGAGAAACGTATGGTCCGCGAGTGGGTAGAGATGACGCGTCTGGCCCTCGACGAAAACGATTCTGAGGTCTGGAATCTGATACCGCTTCAAATTGCGAAACTCCAACTTAGAAACTGTGGCGAAAATCTTCCAAGCCCATTGCACCGACGCATTGAAATCACTTACAATAGGGTAGGTCCTACTTCGTGGCTTTTCAAGATTGTGCTCACTTTGGGAATGGTTTTGCTTTTCCTCGCAATCAGAAAATCAGTTGACGGCGGTATCAGACCACTGAAAAAAATATTGCTCTGGTCGCTGGTTTCGATAATTGCATTGCAGACATTTGCGCTTGCGGTTCGTGGTTTTATATCGGGAACTTTCCCCGTTTCAAACGGTTATGAGACAATGCTTTTCCTTGCGCTGTCGATTTCGGTGGTTGGATTGCTTGTCAGGAATCTTTCCGAAATCTTGGGTGCGCTTTGCGTTTTGCTTTCGGGATTTGCGCTCCTTGTCGCCAATATCGGAATGAGCAATCCGCACATAACGCCTCTGATGCCTGTGCTTCATTCGCCCTGGCTCTCTGTCCACGTGATGAGCGTAATGATTTCATATTCATTGTTTTCCGTAACGATGCTGAACGCCGTGATTGCGCTCGTCGTCTATTACAGAAAAAATGACGAGGCGCTGAATCTGAGGTTTCAGAAGATTTCACTGGTTTTGCTCTATCCCGCCATTGTCCTTCTCGGAATCGGCATTTTCATCGGCGCAATCTGGGCAAATGAGAGTTGGGGAACGTATTGGAGTTGGGATCCGAAAGAGGTTTGGGCGCTGATAACATTGCTGATTTACGTAGTTCCGCTTCATCCCTCAATGTTCCCAAAACTCCAAACCGCAAAATCATTCAACTGGTATCTGATTTTCGCATTCTCAACGGTGCTGATGACTTATTTCGGGGTGAATTATTT
>JAKSLV010000031.1 GCA_024401025.1 Bacteroidales bacterium | reverse complement strand
AATTGTGTCTTCAAGAAGACCGAGATGCTCAGCGACGTGCCTTTGCACTACTGTCCAGGCTGCGGTCACGGTACAGCTCACCGTATCCTCATGGAGGTAATCGACGAGATGGGCATCGTGGAGGATACAATTGGCGTGGCTCCTGTAGGATGCGCCGTTATGGCATACAACTACTGGGAGTGCGACGCTCAGGAGGCCGCTCACGGTAGAGCACCCGCTGTTGCCACCGGCATCAAGCGTGTATGGCCAAACAAGTTTGTTTTCACATACCAGGGCGATGGTGACTTGGCCGCTATCGGTACAGCAGAGACTATCCACTGCTGCAACCGTGGCGAGAACATTCTCATCATCTTCATCAACAACGGTATCTACGGTATGACTGGCGGTCAGATGGCTCCTACCACATTGGAGGGCAGCAAGACAGCCACATCACCATACGGCCGCGATACTTCCACAATGGGTTACCCAATCAAGATTACCGAGATCATCTCTCAGCTGCCAGGCGTAAGATACGTAACACGTCAGTCGGTACACACACCAGCTGCCGTACGCAAGGCCAAGGCTGCCATCAAGAAGGCTTTTGAGTATCAGAAGGAAGGCAAGCAGGGACTCTGCTTCGTAGAGATCTGTACCAACTGCAACTCTGGATGGAAGATGGACCCAGTAAGCGCCAACAAGTGGATGGAGGAGAATACTTTCAAGTATTACGTTCCAGGCGATATCAAAGACGATTTCAAACTCCTTAAAAACCCCGTAGCAAGCAATGACTAACGAAATAATTATAGCAGGTTTCGGCGGACAGGGCGTTCTCTCGATGGGAAAAATCCTCGCCTATTCCGGCATGATGCAGAATATGGAGGTTTGCTGGATGCCTTCATACGGCCCAGAGATGCGTGGTGGTACAGCCAATGTTACCGTTATCCTCAGCGACGAGCGTGTTAGCAGCCCTATCATCACCACTTTCGATACAGCCATCGTTCTCAATCAGCAGTCTTTGGACAAGTTTGAGTCGGCTGTTCGTCCTGGCGGTATCCTGGTTTACGATCCATCGGGTATCACCAATCCTCCTACCAGGAAGGACATCAAGATCTATTCTGTAGAGGCTACCAAGGCCGCTCACGAACGCAACCTCAGCAAGACTTTCAATATGATTGTTCTTGGCGCCTATTTGAAGGTAAACCCTGTTGTCTCTCTCGACAACATCGAGGCCGGCCTCAAGAAGTCGCTCCCAGAGCGTCATCACAAGCTTATCCCCGCCAACCTCGACGCCGTAAACCTCGGCGCAGAATTGGTTAAGGAAGAGGCGTAATCGCGCACGTAGAGACGCACGGCCGTGCGTCTCTACCGATATAAAAAACACAGACAGCACAGATTTTTTCTGCGTTGTCTGTGTTTTTTTGTAAAAACACGCTTATAATCCGACATAACTATAAAAAAAATGAGTTATGTCGTAAAATAAGGTATTTTATATCTTATAATCCGACATAACTCTGTTGGTTCAGAATCAGGGCAGAAGTCTCAATTTTTTTAACAGATTCTTGGGCGGAAATTGCGAAAAAATCACAAATTCCGCCCAGTATAGCATAGATACTGGGCGGAAATTGCGAAAAATTTACAAATTCCGCCCAGTATAGCATAGATACCGGGCGGAATTTGCAGAAAAATTACAAATTCCGCCCAGTATAGTACAGATACCGGGCGGAAATTGCGAAAATTTTACAAATTCCGCCCAAGATGATCTATTTTAGCCTATCACTTCCTTGATCTTCTTTATCATATCCTCGGCCAACTTATCGGCAAGGGCCTGAGATTTGGCCTCGGTATAGATGCGGATGATGGGCTCGGTGTTCGATTTGCGGAGGTGTACCCAGTTCTCGGGGAAGTCGATCTTTACTCCGTCGATTGTTGAAACATCGACACCTTCCATTTTGCTGTAAATCTCATTCATCTTGGCAAGGATGGCGTCCACGTTGATTTCGGGGGTGAGCTGAATCTTGTTCTTGCTCATGAAATACTGTGGATAGGTGGCTTTGAGCTCTGAGACTTTCTTCTTGCACTTGGCCAAGTATGTGAGGAAGAGTGCGATACCGCAGATAGAGTCGCGGCCGTAGTGGAGCTCGGGATAGATTACTCCGCCGTTGCCCTCGCCGCCGATGATGGCGTGGTTCTGCTTCATCTTTGTTACAACGTTTAGCTCGCCTACTGCCGCTGCCTCGTATGTTCCGCCGTAGTTGTTGGTGACGTCGCGGAGGGCACGGCTGCTTGATAAGTTGCTGACTGTGTTGCCCTTCTGATTCTGGAGAATATAATCGGCGACGGCCACGAGAGTGTATTCCTCGCCAAACATCTCGCCGTCCTCGCACATGATGGCAAGGCGGTCAACATCGGGGTCAACGGCAAAACCTACGTCGGCCTTCTCTGCCTTTACGGCTTCCGAGAGCGATACAAGGTTCTCCTTCAATGGCTCGGGATTGTGGGCAAACTTGCCGTCGGTGGTATTGTTGATGATGGTGTAGTTGCAGATGCCGAGTGCAAGGAGAAGCTTGGGAACAGCAAGGCTTCCTACCGAGTTGATGGTGTCTACACAAACTGTGAAGTTAGCCTCCTTGATGGCCTCCACGTCCACGAGGTCGAGGGCCAGGGTTTTCTGAATGTGGATATCCTCAAAATTCTTTACTTCCTCAACCTTTCCGAGTTCGGTAACCTCTGGGAAATTGGTCTCGCCCTCGGCGTTCTTTGAATGTTCGATGATGAACTTGCCATCCTCGGCGTTGAGGAACTCGCCGTCCTTGTTGAGAAGCTTCAGGGCGTTCCACTGCTGTGGATTGTGGCTGGCTGTCAGGATGATACCGCCGTCGGCCTTGAACTCTGTAACGGCAATCTCGGTGGTTGGAGTGGTTGCGAGGTCGATATCTACAACATCTACGCCGCAGAATGTGAGTGTGCCGATTACAATCTGCTTAACGTTTGGACCCGAGATTCTGGCGTCGCGGCCCACTACTACCTTGTATCTGTCTTTCTTCTCCTGGGTGCGAAGCCACTTGGAGTATGCTGTTGTAAACTTTACGATGTCGAATGGTGTGAGGTTGTCGCCGGAATGTCCGCCGATGGTTCCTCTGATTCCGGAAATTGATTTTATTAACGTCATGGTTTATACATTAATTAAAGTGAATAATCTAGTTTTGGCGGACGCCGGGGGCGTCCTTTTTCTTAAACACGAATTACCATAAATTATCACGAATTATCATAAATACTTTTTAATTTATAACCCTATAATTTAATAATCAAAAAAAATTTATGGTAATTCGTGGCCATTCGTGGTAATTCGTGTTCTAAAAATTAATATTCCACGTACACCAAGCTCAATCCGTGGGCGGGGACGGATTGTCCGGCGCTGGAGCGGTTCTTGGATTCGAGGATTTTGCGGAGGTCGGCGATGGTGATTTTGCCGGTGCCGAGGTCGGTGAGCGTTCCCGTGACGGCGCGCACCATGTTGCGCAGGAAACGGTCGGCCTTTATGGTGAAGGTAATTCTGTGGCCTTCCTGAACGAAGTTACATTCCATCAATTTGCAGATGGTGGTTCCGTTGTCGGCGCCGGCCTTGCAGAATGATGCGAAGTCGCTGTATTCCATCAGAATCTTTGCGCCCTGGTTCATGAGGTCGAGATCGAGCTTGTATGGGAAAAACCACGAGCTCTCGCCAATAAATGGGTCTTTCCTTGTGTGTATCAGGTACTTGTAGGTACGGCTCTTGGCATCGAAGCGCGCGTTGAAATCGTCGGCGGCCTGCTCGATGGAGAACACCACGATATCGGGTGGCAGAAATTTGTTGAGTTTCTGCAGGAAGGGCTGAGAGATAAGGGCAGCATCAGCACTCTGACAATCGAAATGGGCCACGAAATGGCTGGCGTGTACTCCAGTATCGGTGCGGCCGCAGCCGAGGGTCTCTATGGGCTGACGGAGCAAGGTGGTGAGGCACCTATTGAGCACCTCCTGCACTGTGATTGCGTTGGGCTGGACCTGCCAGCCGTGGTAATTTTTGCCATTGTAGGCCAATTCGATTTTGTATCGCATATTGTTGATGAAAATTTTCGCAAATTTAGTGATTTAATTGTAACTTTGCACCTTGGAACATAAGATATTTTCAGATACAAATGAGAAAAATACTAACATTACTGATAGCCTTGGCCGTATGCCACGCCACAATGGCCCAGGCGCTGTTTGATACCAAGATGCAGAATCTGGCGGGCGCCAACTATTACTACACCATGAACACCGTGGGCTGCGACACGTTCGGCATCAACAAGATAACCTACATGGAGCCGGGTTATGGTTTTGGAGTGGCCTACAAGCATTTTGAGCTGGCCAAGATAATAGGCCTGCAAGCCGAGGTAAACTATGAGCGGCAGGGATTTACGATGAAACCCACCGACGAGCTATACTACACCCAGATGTACAAATACATCAGCGTGCCGATATACGCCCATGTCGACATCGGAAAACACGCGGTGAAGGGCATTTTCGGAATAGGAACCTACGGGCAGTTTCTGATAGACCGGGAGAAAACCAAGACCAACATCAGCTACTACGACACATCGAGCCTAAACCGAATATACCACGGCAAATACAGGACGTTCAGCTACGGACTTTGCGGACAGGCAGGCATAGCGATATGCACCAAGGCCGGCGTGATAGAGATTCTTGGAAGGGCCAACATAGGAATGAGCAAGCTGATGAATATGGGCGAGCTGAGGCTTTTCAATTATATGTCGAGCAGATCGTTCGGTGTGGGAATCAGCTACATGGTGCCGTTTGGCAAGGGCGAGAAATACTACACCAGGCGCGAGAAAAAACACAAGAAAGAGAAAGAGGAAACCGACAACAACACCTCTCCTGCCCCACCGGAAACCGAGGAACCCGACAACAAAGAGGAAATAAAGGAAGATCCTGATACAACCCCAACTACTCCCGAAAGCAACGACGAAAACTGGGAAGAGAGGATGAATGATTAACAATGAATAATCAAAAACCGAAAAAGACACGCACGGATGTGCGTGTCTTTTTTAATATAGTTCAACACACAAAAAAATCCCCGCTTGGAAATGGATTCCAAACGGGGATTTATTATAGCTGGTAATTTATAAGACTAGCTTATAGATTACTTCTTCTTCTCGATCTGGAGCTTTGTGCAAACAACTGTCTGCCAGTTAGCAACCTTGATAGCGTGGAGGTGAGCATAACCCTTGTCAGCAACGATCTGGGCAATATTAACAACGAATGTAACAGTGCCGTCCTCGTTCTCAACCTCAGTCTGGTAAAGTGCCTTCTGATCAGGGTTGTTACCACAGTCGATCAAGTGATCTGGAGCCTGACCCTCGTCGATGTCACGGTTCAACAAAGCACGTGGAGAAGCGATACCTGTAACCTCGCCAGCCTCGTTCAAGAGCTCTTTCTTCTTAACAGTGATCTGGAGAGTCTTGCAGTCAGAGAGGTCAACGTAAGCGATAACGCTACCATCACCGTAGATGTCACCCAACTCGTCACCTTCTGGATCTACATTGTACATAGGAACCTTAGCCTCTGTGATAGAACCAGCGTTTGTCCATGAATCCCAAACACCGAATGGGAAGTCGTCAGTATCGTCAGTGAGGTCGATGAGCTCGTAGGTGTCACCAGCCTCTGGCTTCTGCTGATCGTCTGGCTTCTGCTGATCATCTGGCTTCTGCTGATCATCTGGCTTCTGCTGATCATCTGGCTTCTGCTGATCATCAGGAGTCTGTGTGGTGTCGTCCTTCTTTACATCGTCGTCATCATCGTCACCGCAAGATGTCAATGAAAGACCTGCGAAAAGAACTGCTGCAAGCATGATTGTCTTGCCGAGTGTAAAAAATCTCTTCATAATTAATTTAGTTTTTTAAATGATTAATGTAATTTGTAAATTTTATTCTTTTGTTAGGTGAACAACTGATTTGTTGTTTTTACCGATGCAAATATACAACAATATTATTTAATAAAAAAAATTTTTTGACATATTTTTTTCAAAAAAAATGAAAAAAAATCCCGTCAGGAATTTATGAAACGAAATTCCTGACGGGAAACATTATTCTGAGATGCTTTTATGGCAACAGGGATTACTTCTCGGGAACGGCGATTTGAGTATCGATTACAACATCGTCGTCAATGAAGAACTGGAAACGGTGTGTGCCGGCAACAGGAGTCATAAGCTTCATCTTGCCATCAACGATTTCGAAACCAGCAGCGTCGTCCTTTATTATAAAAAAAACTATTTCGTATATTTTTTTGGGAAAACAGCAAAAAAAAATCTCCGTCAGAAATTTGGCGAACCAAACCCCTGACGGAGAAAAGTTATGAAAAACTATAGGTACTAGCTTATCAACAAGCTATTACTACATCTTTGTAACAGCAACGTTGTAGATCTTGTAAGAACCAATGAAATCGCCGCTGAGGAACTGGAGGTGGATGTCACCACCGTCATCGTTAGGACCGATAGCAGACTCAGAATCCTTGAACTCTACCATGTAAGTCTTTCTGCCAGCCTCGAAAGCGATATCAGGGAAACCGCAGCTGTGGTTCCAAGAACCGAAAGAACCTCTGATTGTACCAGCGGCCTCAGCCTCCATATCTACGTAAATTCTGTATGTCTTGCCAGGAAGAACCTTTGTTGCATCGAAGTGATCCAATACGAGGTACTGGTTGAACCAAGGCATAGGATCGCCGTTTTCCTGACGATGTGAGGCCTCATCCTCCGCTGTAACAGTAACTACCAAGCCGTTCTCGTCGCCATCACCTGAAAGGCCCTCTGCGAAACCGCTCCAGTTGCTCCACTCTGTAGTTGTGTAGTCAACCTGAAGCATAACCTCGCCCTCCATCTGAGATGGATCAGCCTCTGGCTGCTTCTCAGGCTCCTTCTCTGGATCCTTGTTCTCAGGCTGCTGCTCAGGCTCCTTGTCCTTGTCCTTGTCCTTGTCATCAGGAGTCTGTGTGGTGTTGTTGTCGACCTGTACATCGTCGTCATCGTCATCACCACAAGATGTGAGTGAAAGACCAGCGAAGAGTACTGTTGCAAGCATGATTGTCTTGCCAAGTGTGAAAAATCTTTTCATAGCGAAACTAAAATTTAAATGTTTAACAATTATTTTAAAATTTATTTAATACTGACTTTAACTAATTTGTGTTTTCTATGTCGCAAAGATAAAATGAGTTTTTGATTCCACCAAATTTTTAATGTTATTTTTTTGATTTTTTTATTTTCGGCGCTGCAAAACAGCCAATTATAAGTTTACGTTAAGAGAAAGTTAAGGACAGAGGGACAGGAATCAGTGTAATCTGTGTAATCTGTGCGAAACTATAAATTAGTAGAACATACTTTATTATAAGGTGTGGGTATTGCAAATTAAAGAAAAAGATGCTATCTTTGTAGGCACAAACAGCAAAAAACACAACACATACATGTCAGCAAACATCAGAGAGATAACAGCGGAGCTGGAGAGGTGTTTTCCGCCCAGGCTTCAGGAAAGCTACGACAATGCCGGATTCCAGGTATACGCCGGCATAGAGAGCATCGAGAGGTGCCTTGTAAGCCTGGATGTTACGGAGCAGGTGGTGCAGGAGGCCATCAGCAAGCAGTGCGGCCTGATAGTGGCCCACCACCCCATGATATTCGGCCGCGGGCTCATGAGCCTTACGGGCAGCACACCCGTGGAGCGCGCCATACAGCTGGCCATCAGGCATCAGATATCGATATACTGCGCCCACACCAACGCCGACTCCATGCCGGAGGGCACAGCCAGGGTGATGATGGACAGGATAGGCATAAGCAGCTATGGGATGCTGAAGCCAAACCCCGGCGAGGCCATGGAGTGCGGAAGCGGCGCCATAGGCATGCTGGAGGCCCCTATGGATGCCATGGCTTTCCTGATGCTGCTGAAGGAAAGATTCCAATGCGGCGGCATCAGACACACGGAAATATCCAAGGCCACGGTGCAGAAGATAGCCGTATGCCCGGGATCGGGAAGTTTCCTGCTCGGGGAGGCCATAAGGCAGGGCGCCGACGTTTTCGTGAGCGGAGATTTCACCTATCACAAGTATTTTGAGGCCGACGGCAGGATAATAATTGCCGATTTGGGACATTTTGAGACAGAAAATGGAATAAAAGATGTTTTTGTTGGTATATTACAAAAAAAATTTATTAACTTTGTGGTCTTGAAATCAGATATTGATACGAACCCTATAAAATATCTATAATAAATGAGTACAACAGCAAACAAGCCATCGGAGGCTAAGGAGATTACAGTAGAGGAAAAGCTGAGGGCTCTCTACTCGCTACAGACCATAGACTCCAAGACCGACGAGATCCACCGCCTCTGCGGCGAGCTTCCTCTTGAGGTACAGGACCTTGAGGACGAACTCGTGGGACTCGACACCCGCATCCAGAAAACCAACGAGGAGATTGCAGCTCTGGAGGGCGACATCGCTAAGATGAAGAACGAGATCCTTCAGGCAAAGGACGCTATCGAGAAATACAAGGAGCAGCAGGGCGAGATCCGCAACAGCCGCCAGTTCGACTCCATCAACAAGGAGATAGAGTTTCAGCAGCTGGAGATCGACCTCCGCGACAAGAAGATCCGCGAGACCAACGCTCAGCTGATAACCAAGAAAAACTCGCTTGCAGATTCTCAGACCCGCCACTCCGACCGCACCAAGGACCTGGAGCAGAAGAAGAACGAGCTGGAATCCATCATAGCCGACACTCAGAAGGAGGAAGAGGAGCTTAAGGGAAAGCGCGTGGAGTTTGCCGACAAGGTGGAGGAGCGCCTGCTGAAGGCTTACGACAGAATACGCAGCGGCGCCAAGAACGGCCTGGCCATTGTGCCCGTAATGCGCGACGCCTGCGGCGGATGCTACAACAAGATACCGCCTCAGCGACAGCTGGATGTGGCATCGCACCAGAAGGTGATTGTATGCGAGTACTGCGGACGTATCCTCATCGACGTGGCCATGGCCACCGAGATTAAGGAATCGATGGAGCAATAATTTGGAAACATCAGGAATATATATCTATGAATATATCCAGAACCATAAAATCAGCATTGGCGGCAGCGGCCCTGTCGCCAATGCTTTTTCTTACCGACTGCAGCTGCGACGACAACGGCAACATCCGCAGGGAGCTCGGCAACAAGGTGGGAAAAAACAGCCTCTCGGCTTTTCAGCAGGACGCGCCGCAGCAGAGCCACTCGCTGCAGGAGCTGGCCACCAAATGGATGTGGGAAACCGTGGACGGCGACGCCGCAAGCGATTTCGCCATCAGCATAGAGCAGGTATCAGACAACGAGATAGAAATCGTGAATTTCCTGAACATAGACGGCGAGAGGATCACCGCCCAGGTAAACGACAATCAGCTTACATTCCAGGGCGAGATGGCCGGCGGAAACCTCCTGATACAGAACGGCAGCGGCAACATCACCAACGGATGGATAAACATCGTGCTGGAATATGACGCCTACGACGGCGAATCCACCGAGCACCACAAGGTGATGCTGAGCAAGGGCAGGGAACTGTAGCATCAGGGAAGAAAGGGAGATGATGAAAAAAATGGAAAAAATTTCGCGGTTTTCAATGTTTTTAACAAAAAAATAACATTTAGCATTTTTATCTATAAAAAAAAAGCGATATATTTGCATCATAAAACCAAAGACAAATTTTTTCCTACCAAACTAAAACAAACCAACAGACATGAGAAGAGAAAAGAACACCATTCTAGGTATGGGCGCAAGGATTGTATCCATACTTATGATTCTGGGATTTGCCCTCGCCATGCAGTCATGCGAGGAGGACGCCCCGGAATTTGCACACAGCCTTGGCGAGCTGGAAGGCGATTGGCAGTGGAACACCGAGGAAGGCGATGCGGCCGAATATTTCGGAGTAAGCATCAGGCAGATATCGGAAAGCGAGATAAGCATCGTGAATTTCCACAACACCGCCGGCGACGAGCTTTCGGCAAGCGTCTCGGGATCGCAACTGAGTTTCGAGGGCGAGCTGGTGGATGGCAACATCGTAATCAGCAACGGCAAGGGCACCATCACCAACGGATGGCTTACTATCACACTAGAGTATGATTGCACATCAGACGGCGAAACCGAGCACACCAAGGTTCAGCTAAACAAGGGCAAGGTGCTCTCGAAGAGCGCGCTGGTCTGCACCAAAGAGCAAAAGATGTTATAAGTTTTCATAATTTTTTAGTTTTAGCCGGTGAGGATCTCCCGTGAGGGCCATCCTGCCGGATTTTTTTTGCCCATACGCCAAGGGCGCAAAAAAAAGGGCCGCCCTTTTGAAAAGGACAGCCCCGGATGTATTGATATAGCGTATTTCTTTTACTTGCCCTGTGCCACATCGGTATTGTCGGCCACCACGCAGCTCTTCTCTACGGCAATATCCACGCCCTGCGCAATGGTAACGATGATAGTGGTTTCGGTGATCTCTGATACCAGGCCGTGGATGCCGCCTACGGTCATCACCTTGTCGCCCTTGGCGAGTTTCTCGCGGAACTCGTTGAGCTCTTTCTGACGCTTCTGCTGGGGACGTATCATGAAGAAGTAGAAAACCACACCCATGAGCACCAGCATTATTATCATCTGCATGCCGCCGCCACGCTGCTCGGTGGCCACTCCTGCTGCATCGGCAGCCTGAAGCAAAATATTAAGCATATTCATTTTTGTTATGTCTTGTTTTTATTTGATTATTAATTAGAAATCTGTCTCTATAATGTTTACCTTACCTCCACCTCGCCGGTAAGCACCAGGTCGAAGATGTTGTCCTTGCAGTTGGTGGTTACCTTAATGGTCTTGTACTGAGTGCCTTCCTTGCCGTCGGAATCGAACCTCACCCTTATCACGCCCTTTCCGCCGGGAGCCACAGGCTGCCTGTCGTATTCCGGCACGGTGCATCCGCATGAAGTTTCCACACGGTTGATGATAAGGTTGGCATCGCCGGTGTTTGTAAACTTGAACACCGTGCTCACCTGCTCGCCCTGAAGTATGCGCCCGAAGTTGAAGATGGCAGTATCGAACTCTATCCTTGGTCCACAGATGCTTGCGCTGTCGGCGGCCAGCGAGTCGGCATTGCCGTTGGCATCTCCGGCGGCCTTGTTGCCGTTGCCCTGGCAGGCCATCATGAGCGCGGCGGCCACACACATCAGGTATGCTGAAATTCTAGTCATGTTAGTCATGGATGTTTCTGATACTTACTTTTATTGACCGTTGC
Source organism: Bacteroidales bacterium (assembly GCA_024401025.1). Classification (GTDB taxonomy): domain Bacteria; phylum Bacteroidota; class Bacteroidia; order Bacteroidales; family UBA3824; genus UBA3824. The sequence goes on along the minus strand of JAKSLV010000031.1, from coordinate 12,821 downwards.
CCGGCATCTCGGCGATTTTCCTGATGCGGCCCGATGCCATGAAACCCTGCACAATCTTATCGAGGATGCCGTTTACGAAAACGGGGCTCTTCTCGGTGCTGAAGTCCTTGGCAAGCTCGATGTACTCGTTGAAGGTTACACGGAGCGGAATCTCGGGAAACTGCTCCACCTCGGCCAGGGCCTCTCCTATTATGACGGTATCGAGGAAAGCTATGCGCTCCAGATCCCAGTTTTTGGCGTTGTCGGATATCAGCTGACGGTATTCGTCGTTTTTGGCTATAGCCTTGCGGAACAGCTTGATAACGAAATCCCTGTCGTCCTGACTCTTGAACATAGGGAGCAATGGGTATGTGGAATCGTATGATATCTTGTATCTTCCAAAAGTGCGGAGCACCATTCCGAATATAAACTCGGCGGTATCTATCCAATATGGCGACATATCCTCCAGAGTCTTGTAGAGCTCCTCGCACTCGCTCATCACCTCCTGAAACATGAAAATGATAAGCTCCTTGTCTTTGGTATAGTTGGATACGGGGTCAGCCATGTATGCCTTGTATACATCTGTAGCCTCCAGATCGGCCAGGATGCGGCGGGGCACATCCATATTGTTGGCCCACGACATCTGCTGGTGGCTGATGCGCTCCACAAGTGCGGAATTCTCCCTGAGCTGGACGATAAACCTGTTGTCGGCAAACCTCATGTTTGGGTTCAGGTCCTTGTCGGTAGGACGCAGCTTGGCCCTGTTAGACTCTATCTGCTGACGTGCATAATCGCAAACGTTGATGCCGAGCAACATCAGGTAGAAATAAAGATCGTATGACTTCTCAATGCTATACAAGAGTTCCTTCTCGGATTTTATCACGTCGTTGTCACCACACTGATAAAAAGTGTAGATGGTCTGCATAGCCTTGATGCGTAAAATTCTTCTGCTTATCATTTTATAAATATTTTCACGGATGCAAAATTAAAAATTTATAGACTAAGAGAAAAATTTATTTTGCTATTTTTTTGTTAAAAAAATATGATTAGATTTTCGCACAAAAAATGCCCTCAGAGGCGCAGCATAGTGCGCCCCTGAGGGCATTTGTGGTTGGAATATCAATCATAGGCAAGCCTGTGCACATCCATTTCCATTAGAAATCGCCGCCGCCGAAGTCGCCGCCGCCCATATCGCCGCCGCCTTCGCCTTCGCCTTCGCCGCCTTCATCACCGTAGCCGCCTGGGCGCTTGTCCTTAAAGTTGTTGAACTTGATGCTTACGCCGGCATTCCACATTGGCCAGGTGTTGCTTCTCTTGTTGTGGAGGTAGTATTCCTTGGTGTCGGTGGTGGAATCCATCTTGCGGGTATTGAAGATGTCACGCATGCCGAATGTAACTGTAAGTCTCTTCTTCCAGAGGCTCTGACGTACGGCCAATCCTGCGTCGAAATTGCCCTTGTTGCTGGAGATGAGCGACTTGTTGGCGCCATTGTAGCGGAGAGTAACCTGAATCTTGGTGTTTTTGCCAGGTGTAAAGTTCAGGGTCTCCCTGGTGCGCCATGAGCGGCCGTCCTGCTTGCGGGCCTCGCCGTTGTACACACCGTTGATATAGTACTGGCGAACCGAGAAGTCGACATTCATGCCGAACCACTTGGTAGGATCCCACTGTCCGGTGATGGAGAATCCCATATTGTTGTTGTTGCTCAGGTTCTCGAAACGGGAAATGAGGATGTGGTTCTCGCCCACTGTTGAAACATTCTCCATCTGGCCCTCGGTGTGGCGGAAGAACGATTCGAAAGCCCAGAACATCTTGTCGAAGTTCATCTGGTAGTTGAGCTCCATGGCGTGGGTGTATACAGGATTCAGGTCGGGATTACCGAGCATTCTTGTGTACTCGTCGCTGTAGCGTGGGAATGGGTTGAGAGCGTTTTCCCAAGGACGGCGTATGCGGCGCGAGTATCCAAACTGGATAGAGTTTCTCTCGCCCACCTGCTGAGAGAGGTGCAATGTTGGGAAAAGGTCGAAACGGTTGATCTCGTATTTGTGCTTGTCGGCCTCCTTTGGGCTGGAGAGCTGACGGAAAGTGTACTCGCCTCTAAGACCGAGCTGAACTCCGAAACCATTGTCAAAGCTGCGCGATACTGTAGAGTAGAGAGCGTTGATGAAACGCTTGAAAGTAATGTCGTTTGTGAAATCGGTGTTGTTTACATACGAAGCGTTGGCAACGTTGTAGTCGTCGAAGTCGTAGTCCTGGAAAGAGTGCGAGAGGTCGCCCTGATATCCGGCCTCGAACTTGCCCTTGTCGCCAGAGAAAGGCTTGGTGTAATCAAAGTTAACACGGGCGCGGTCCTGACTCTTGTCGTTGTTTACCAAGTGACCGTAAGCCACCTTCTTTGAAGACTTGATGCCATCCTCGGTATCGGACTGATACTGCATAAAATCGTTGTCCTCGTCGCGCTGGCTGCGCGAGTAGTTGGCCACGAAGTTTAGCTTGTGACCCTTCTGTGCAAAATCGTGCTGCCATGAAGTAGAAACGTTGAACCAGAGGCTCTGGTCCTCGTCGTCGGTCTCGGAGCGGCGGTAGTCCACATTCTTCTTCTCGGAAGAGCCCTTGTCCTGGAACCATGTGCGGTACTCATTGTAGCCGTCGCCATCGCCGCCCCAGATGCCGCCCTCCAGGGTAACATTCATAGAGTTTTTCTCGTTGGGATAGAAATCCATACCGGTCTTCAGGCTCTCGCCGCCAAAACGGCGCTTGTTCTCGTTGGTCTGGAATACGTAGTTGTCGCCGTCATCGCCGTGGGTGATGCGGTCGTTGAGGCCCTCGCCATCGAATCCCCTGCGGTTGAAGTTTCCGCCCACAAAGTAGTTGACCTTGTTCTTGCGTGAATTAAGCAGGAAGTCAACTCCGTATCTGCCCTGGCTTCCGGCGTTCAGGTTTACAACGCCGTTAACGCCCTGCATCACGTTCTTCTTGGTAACGAGGTTTATGATGCCGGTCTCGCCCTCTGGATCGTACTTGGCCGATGCGCTGGTAATGATCTCGATATTCTGGATCATTGCGGCAGGAGTCTGCTTAAGCACGTCGGCGGCGTCCATAGCGGTAGGCTTGCCGTCAATAAGCACTGTAAAGTTGGACGAACCGCGGAGCGATACATTACCCTCAATGTCCACGTCTACCGAAGGCACACCCTCCAGCGCGTCGGCAGCCGAGCCACCGTCGGCCTGAGCGTTTCCGGCCACGTCCACCACTTTCTTATCTATCTTGTACTGAACGGCGTTTACCTTGGCCACTACCTCCACCTCCTCTATCTGTTTATCGTCGGTGCCGAGTTTCACTGTACCGAGGTTCTTGTTGGAGTGTCCGTCCACCACCACATTGGGGATCTCGAGAGTCTCGTATCCCATGAAGGATATCGACACCTTGTAGGTGCCTGCCTTTACGCCCTCTATCCTGAAATTGCCGTCGAAATCGGATGTGCATCCAGTAACGGGGGATGTGCCTCCTGCGCTATACAGGGCCACTGTTGCAAATGGAACAGGCTCGGATGTGGATGCGTCTACCACCTTTCCGGTGATTGCTGATGCCAGCGGGTTGCCGGCCATTGCGCTGATGCAAACCGAAAGCATCAGCACGAAAAATACTACTAATTTTCTCATTATTGGTAATAAGTGTAATAAAACATGCTATTTGTCGCTTGCAAAAGTAAGACATTGACAAAGGGCAAAGGTTTAATCTGCCGACATCAAAAAAAATGTGAATTAAACATTTCTTAAAGTATCCACTATTACCTTTGCTGTTTTGCCCGACGCCAGGCCGTCGCCCAGGATGGCGCGTATCTCGTCGTAGGATTTCAGCATGGCGTCGCGGTAGTCGGCATCGGATATCATGCGGCGCAGCTCGGCGGCTATGTCGTCGGACAAGTGGGATTGCAGCAGCTCCCTCACCACCTCGCGTCCGGCTATTATGTTCACCAGCGAGAACCACTTTATCCTTACGAAAGTCTCGGCGGCCCAGTATGTTATGGTGTTCATCTTGTAGCATACCACCTGCGGAGTGCGCAGGAAAGCGGTCTCCAGGGTGGCTGTGCCTGATGTTACGGCTGCGGCCTGGGCATTGCGCACCACATTGTAGGTATCGCCGAATATCAGCCTCACATTGTTGCTGATGCCGGGCAATAGATACTTGCTGTAGAAATCGGGCTCGATTCCGGGCGCGCCTGTCACGATAAACTGATGCTCGGGAAACTGGTCCACCACCGCCAGCATCTCGGGCAGCAGCTTCTGGATCTCGCTGCGGCGGCTTCCGGGCACCAGGGCTATTATGGGTTTCTGAGGCAGCTGATACTTGGAACGGAAAGCATCAGGGCCTAGCAGACTGGGCTCGGCCTCGCGCATGGCGTCGGTGAGCGGATTGCCCACATATTCCACCTGATAATCGAACTGCTTGTAGAAATCTATCTCGAAGGGGAAGATGGCGAACATCTTGTCGACGTATTTCTTGATGGAGTAGGCGCGGCGCTTTTTCCATGCCCAGATTTTGGGCGATATATAATAAAAGGTGCGCAGGCCGTGCTCCTTGGCGAAACGGGCCATCTTGAGGTTGAAGCCCGGATAATCCACCAGGATAACGGCATCAGGCTGATAATCAAGCATATTCTGCTTACATATCTTGAAATTGCGCCTTACCTTGCCCAGATTGGCCAGCACCTCCACCACGCCCATATAGGCCATCTCGCGGTAATGCACCAGCATCTTGCCGCCCTGGGCCTGCATGAGGTCGCCGCCCAGGAACATGAAGTCGGCATCAGGGTCGCAGGCCTTTATCTGCCGCATCAAGTTGCCCGCATGGAGATCGCCGGAGGCCTCGCCGGCTATGAGGAAATATTTCATATATTTTTTTTGTATATGATAGTTTTATGTTTTGGAACGGTAATTGCAAAACTCCCGTAGAAATGTGCCGCAAAATTAGCAAAAAAAACGAGACGGAAGATGATTTTTTGCATCAGCGTGGATTTTTTATAACTCGACTTTATATACTTGGGGCCGCCGCTTTCAAAAAAACATTTTGCATAGCGGTGGCCTTTTTGTATCATATTTTTTGCTATCTTTACGGCCAGAAATACTTACGAGATATGAAAGGAATATTTTTCGCAATACTGATATCGGCCCTGCAGGTGATGGGCGCAATGGCCCAGAACACCGCCAGCGTGCTGCGCGCCATAGAGAACAGCGAGCTTGTACAGCTGAAAAACGGCCTCAGGATACAGGTGGTGACCACAAAGGAATACAAATACTGCAACTGCCGACTGAGCGCCGACGTATCGCAGATAGGCGAGGGCGCCAAAACGGGCATCAAGCAGGTGGTGGCCGCAATGGTGGGCGGCGACCTGATAGCCAACGAGGTGATAGTGAAAAACCTGATAAGCCACAATCAGGCCATGGACTCGCTGATGCAGTTTCTGAGCGAGGTGATGTATGGCGACAACGCCCTGTACGTGAATTTCGACGAGTATAAGCGCAAGAGGGTGGAATACCTGAGGAGCAGCGGGCGCATGCTCAGCCTTGCCGCCAGCCGCGAGATTGGCCTCACCGAGATGAACGCCGAGGGCCTCAACAGCATCTACAAGGACGATTTCTACGATTTCAGGAAGCAATGCTTCAGCCCCGAGAAATGCCTTATAACAGTGGTGTCAGACATGAAGGCATCCGACATTGTGCCGCTGGCCGAGAAATATTTCGGCAACGCCGCAAGGGTGGCGCCCAGGATAAAAGCATCAGCCACATCCATAAAACCGCGCGACGAGATACACCTGATACCGGCGGATTCGGCCTCCAAGACCTTCGACGCGGTATACAAGCACTACTACACCTGCGACAAGACTCCCAAAAACTACATGCTGAACACCCTGGCCTACTACATGATGTACGGCAACTATCTGGGCAAGACCGAACAGCTGAGCTGTTTCAAGTACGACGTAAACACCGTGAGCATCAGCAGCGGAAATCCCGAGTTCGAGACTTTCTGCCACGCTGTATACGAGCCCCGGAATCCGGCTTTCAAGAGCATGCCCGCGCTAAACGCCGCCAAGAAGAGCGTTACCACGCAGTTTAAGGAGAGGCTCATGATGCCCGACTTTGCCGCCGAGCTGGCCGGCAACCTGGTGCTGTACAATTTCCCGAAAAACTTTTTCACCACATTCGAGCACAGCATAAACTCCGTAACCACCGCCGAGGCTCAGGAATTCATCAACAACATCACCCAGAAGGGCAGCTCGATGCTGATAGTGCAGGGCAGCCACAAGGCACTGCACTGCGCGCTGGTGGAGCAGGCCGCAGCCCGCGACATCGTGATAAAGGGCCCCGACCAATCGGGAACATCAGAGATACGCATCAACAAGGGATTCGGTGCCGCCACCATCATAAACGATTATATGGAAGCATCAGGGCTGAGCAACGCGCCCAAAAACATGGAGGCAAAGTTCAGCTCCACCTACTCCTACATGGATGGCGGCAGCTACAAGGCCGCCGGACGCATACTGCGCAAGGCTCCCAACATGTACATGCTGGAAAACTACATCCTGCACGATTCCACACCCCTGCTGCACTACCGCGAGATGTTCGACGGAGCCGTGGGCGTGGATTCCACAATGCTGTACGGAATGTTTGACGCCGACCCCACCAGGACTCAGGTGCTCAGGCAGAAGGCCACCTACCCACAGGAGGCCAGCTACGAGAAACTGGGCATGAGCACACGCCACCACTGCAGCTACAGCGATTTCAGCAAGGGCCTGCTTAGGGTGGACGTCACCGAGGCCAGCGGACACATCTACCACGACTACTATTCGATATCCACCAAGCTGCGCACCTACACCGAGATAGTGGACCACCTGGGCCGCATAGAGAAAACCATCCAATACGAATACGTGCCCATAGGCAAGTACATGCTGCCCGGCAGAATCACCGAGAAGGACGGCAAGCTTACCATAACGGTGATATTCGATTCCTACGACCTGGACACATCGCGCAAGAAGAGCGAGTTTCAGGCCATAGCGCCCAAGAAGTAAAACCCTTATTACCAGCCGCAGAGCTTAACGTAAAGCATCTGGGTAGGCAGGCCCACCACGTTGTAGTAGCTACCCTCCATCCTTGATATGGCTGCCGCGCCTATCCACTCCTGAACGGCGTAGGCTCCGGCCTTGTCGAACGGCTTGTAGTTGTCCACGTAGAATTCTATCTCCTGGTCCTGAAGCTCGCGAAACCACACATCGGTGCGCGCGGTAAAGGATTCTGTCCTATCGGCGGTCATTATGCACACTCCCGAAAACACCGAATGGCTCTTTCCCGAAAGCTTGCGTAGCATTGCGATGGCGTCGGCACGGTCGGCTGGCTTTCCCAGAATCTCGCCATCCACGGCCACGGTGGTGTCTGATGCTATCACCATGAGAGATTTGTCGGCCTGGGCTTCCTCCCTGAAAGCGCCCGCCTTTAGTCTGGAGAGGTATTCTGATACTTCCTCCACGGGCAAAGTATCTGGATAAACCTCGTCGGTGGGCTTGGTCTTAACAGTAAAATCCAGCCCCAGCATCTGCATGAGCTCCCTGCGTCGGGGCGATCCCGAAGCAAGGATGATATTGTATTTCTTAAGCTTGTCTTTCAACATTTTATTATGTATTTATAATCATTTAATATCCTGAATCATAGGATGGTCGTTCTTGGAAGCCTTGCTCACCATCGCGAAAGCGCATATATCAGTAACCAGCACAAACACCAGGAAAGCCACCATATAATCGGCTTCCGTGAGCAGGAAATCGTAGGTGCCGTGCACCAGCGAGGCCGAGAAGAATGCCGCCGCCAGACACGCCCACTGCTTGCGCTTGCGTCCAAAATAGAAATGAGTCTTGGCAATGCCCACAAAATAACCCATGAAAATTGCGAAAACCGCATGACCCGGAATGGAAAGCACGGCCCTCAGCAGCGCCACCTGCAGCCCTGTGCCATCATCGTTCAGCAGCACATATAAAAGGTTCTCAACCGCGGCAAAACCCAGCGATGCCATCACGCAATACACAATGGCATCAAAAGTATCATCAAAATCCTTGTGGTTCCACACATACAGCATCACCACCAGCATTTTCACCAGCTCCTCCACGGGCGCCACCACGCAGTAGTTTTCCACAAAGGGATTTTCTGCAGGGATAAAAATCTCCAGCAACAAAGCCGGCACCACAGTAACGCATCCCCACAAAAAGGTGATTGCCAGAGTCTTGAAAGGCTCGGGATCGTGGTCTTGCCGGTATATGTAGAAAAGTATCAGCGCCACGGGCAGCAGCGCCAGCAATGTAAGGAATTCCATATCTTATTCGCGGTTTGTTGTTTGTATTTGTATTTTTTCATATCGGGCTGAGGCTGCCTCTCTAACGCACATCCATCACCTTGTGGGTCTGTATTGAGATTTTCCATACCGGATGCTCCAGCACGTAATCGAAAATCAGCCTCATGGCCTCGGCCCTGTTGCCCCATTCGGGCTGAAGCAGCAGCGCGCACTCGGCAGGCACCTTCTGGGCATACTCCTCGGCCATGGCGAGATCGTCGGCGCTGGAAACCACCACCTTTAGCTCGTTGGCCAGGTCCAGCACCTCGTCGAGGGGCTTGCGCTTGCGCTTGGGCGATACGCATATCCAATCGAAACTGCCCGATATTGGATGCGTGCCCGAAGTCTCCAGCCACACCGAGAGGCAGTAGCGGTCAAGCTCGTCGCAGAGCGGACCCAGATTGTGCATCAGGGGCTCGCCACCCGTAATCACCACATTGCACGATTTTACGGCAGAGGCGCGTCTGGCAATCTCCGATACGTCAATAGCCTTGTAGTCTGATACTTTCCAAGTATTGCGGCTGTCGCAGAAATCGCAGCAGACATCGCAACCGGCCAGGCGCACAAAATATGCAGCCTGTCCCGCATTAAGGCCCTCGCCCTGCACCGAGTAGAATTCCTCCACAACGGGAAGCATCAGGCCGTTATCCAAAGAGTTGTCCATGATAAAACAAAAAATGATGATAATTATTAGCGAACATAAAGAAAATTTGCAACATACAAAAATATTTTTGAAAAAAAATTATCAAATTCAAATTATTAAGTATATATTTGTAGTTTGAAAAGACTATCAAATTTAGACAAGAATAATATATGTCATACTCCTATAAATACCCTAGACCATCGGTAACAACCGATACTATTGTGATCCGCGGCGAAGGCATCACACGACAAGTATTGCTTATAAAGCGAAAACGCGACCCGTTCAAGAGCTGCTGGGCATTCCCCGGAGGCTTCACCGAAGAGGGCGAGACTCTGGAGCAGAGCGCAGCCCGCGAGCTTGAGGAGGAAACCGGCATCGACTGCCAGTTCCTTCAGCAGTTTAAGGCCTTTGGCGATCCCGGACGCGACCCCCGCGGCCGAACAATCACCATTGTGTTTTTTGCCTACGTGGACGAGGACACCGAGGCCACAGCCAACGACGATGCCGCCGATGTGGACTGGTTTTACCTCAACAACCTTCCAGCCCTGGCTTTCGACCACGCCAAAATCCTGGAGGAATTCATCCTGGCTAATCATTAGTGGAAAGAGGAAAGAGTAAAGAGTAAAGTTGAAAGTTGAAAGATTAAAGATTAAAGATTAGAGATTAGAGATTAGAGTGTAGAGATTAGAGTGTAGAGTTTAAAGACATTAATGAGATTGAAGATATACATATTATTAATTGCGCTGCTAAGCTGCGTGAATGTTGCCGTAGCACAGTATGGTGCCACTCCAGACGACCAGAAGGCAAAGCTGCTTTACAATATTCCAAAGTACTTGCTCTGGGAGGACGATGATGACATCACCACCATATACATAGGCACCATCAACTGCGACCCCGACCTTTTCAGGACTCTGAGGCGTGAGGCCAAGAGGCCATATTCAGGATCGGGCACCAAGGTTGTTGTGAAGGACTATGTAACCGTGGAAGACGCGTTTGCAGATCCCGAGCTCAACATCCTGTATACCAACTATTCGCCAGACTTCCGCAAGGCTCTCGACGCTTTCAAGCACCGAGCAGTGGCCATAGTATCAGACGGCTACATCGACCAGCGAAACATAATGATAAATTTTGTGGAGGAGCGGTCAGGTCAGGTGGGGTTCAAGTTCTCGAGCGCAAACCTCAGAAATGTGGGAGTATCAGTACACGAAAACATGACCAAGGACCTCCACGGCGAGGACATTTCCAAGGACGACATCATCAACGACAAGGAAAAGCAGCTGAAAAACACTCAGGGCGAGCTCACTCAGAAAAACAAGGAGCTGACAGCCAAGCAGAAGATGCTGGAGGAGAAGGAAAACGAGATTTACGAGAAACAGCGCACCATAGAGATCCAAAACCGCAACATAGCCAACCAGAGCCGCGCCATAGCCGAGCAGAGCCGCCGCATAGAGGAGCAGAAAGCCGAGATGGAGCAGCTTCAGAAACAACAGGAACAAACACGCGAGGAGCTGGAACTGGCGGCTCAGCAGCTTGAGGAGAAGAATCAGGAGATGCAAGCCGTTGCCAATCAGCTGGATGGACAGCGCAAGGAGCTGGAGCAGCAGGAACTCCGCATAAAGGAGGTGAACGACGAGATTTCCGCCAAGGAGCGCGAACTGCTGGCTATGAACATACAGAACGAGCTTCTTAACCACCGACTGCTGGTGGCTTGGGTGGCCATTGCAGTGTTCCTGATAATGCTGTTCTTTATCGTGTACATGTACATCGTGAAGCGCCGTGACAACAAGAAACTTGCCGAGCAGAACATAGCCATCACAAAGGCCAACAACGAGATTTCGGCCCAGAAGGAGGAGATATCTTCCCAAAACGAGAAAATCATAGAATCGATAAAATACGCCCAGAACATCCAGAGGGCCGTAATGCCTCCGATGGAATATTTCGACCAGTATCTGCCCGACCATTTCATATTGCTGAAGCCAAGAGACATAGTATCAGGCGATTTCTACTGGGGCACACACCTTGGCGACAAGTTTGTATTCACCGCCGCCGACTGTACGGGTCACGGCGTGCCCGGCGCTTTCATGAGCCTGCTGGGAATATCGTTCCTGAACGAGATTACAGTGCGCATGAATCCCGACACCGTTACCGCCGGCGAGATTCTCACCCAGCTGCGCCACAATGTGATGACATATCTGCGCCAATCCGGCAAGGAAGACGAGCAGAAAGACGGCATGGACATGGCTCTCTGCGTATACGACCGCGAGGAATCGAAGCTGCAATATGCCGGAGCCAACAATCCGCTGCTGATTATCCGCGACAACGAGCTGATACAGCTGGATCCCGACGAGATGCCTATCGGATATTACGAGGGACAGACCGACCATTTCACCAACCACGTGATAGACATCCACATGGGCGATATGACATATATGTTCAGCGACGGATACGCCGATCAGTTCGGCATGGTGAACGGCCGCAAGAAGAAATACCTCATCAAGCGTTTCCGCGACTTCCTGATGGAAATCCACGAGCTCGATATGGACACTCAGAAACAGCGCCTCGACGACAACCTGCGTGAATGGCGCGGCGAGCTCAAGCAGCTGGACGACGTGCTGGTATTCGGCGCAAGATTCTAATATAATTACGAAATCCGAATTACGAATTACGAATTCGAGGCTTGCGGGCAATTCGGATTTCGTAATTCGTAATTCGTAATTAATAAAAAAAATGCTCATCTATACCGACTACTCACTAAAAGATTGCAATACCTTCAGTATCAATGCCAAAGCGGATGTCTTCGTTGAGATAACATCCGTGCAGGACCTCGACACCGTAATTAAGCGCAAGAAATACTCCGAGATGCCGCGCCTGATACTCGGCAACGGCAGCAATATGCTGTTCACCAAGGACTTCAAGGGCATAGTATTGAAAAACGCCATCAAGGGAATCAGCACAATCACCGAGACCGACGATTATATAATAATAAAGGTGTGCTCGGGCGAGAATTTCGACGACGTATGCGCCTACTGCGCCAAGAACAGATATTTCGGTCCAGAGTTTCTATCCGGCATCCCCGGACAGCTGGGCGGCGCCGTGGTGCAGAACATCGGAGCTTACGGTCACGAGCTCAGCATGTTTGTGCAGGAAGTGGAGTACTACAACTTCGAGACCTACGAGATAAACAAGCTCTCGGCGGCCGACTGCAAGTTCGGATACCGACAATCAATATTCAAGACAGAGTTGTCTGATGCTGCCTTCATACTCTCGGCCACGCTGAAACTCTCCAAAGGCAAATACAATCCCGACATCAGCTACGGAAACCTTAAGGACAAACTGGCTGACAAACCTATACTTACACCGATAATGGTCCGCAAGGCCGTAATCGACACCCGTGACGAGAAGATTCCCAACCCCAAAGAATTCGGCAATGCCGGCAGCTTCTTCAAGAACCCCGAGATCACAGAGTCAGCTGCCAAGAAACTTAAGGATAAATTCCCAGAGCTCAAGCAGTTCAACCAGCCCAACGGCCTTGTTAAAATACCTGCCGGACAGCTTATCGACCTCTGCGGATTCAAGCAGATACCCGACCCCAAGGTAGGAGTTGCACCATCCAACGCTCTCATAATGATAAACCTAGGCGGTGCCACCGGCAAGGACGTTGTGGCATACAGCAAGAAAATACAGAAAGCCGTAAAGGAAAAGTTCGGCGTAAAGATAGAGCCGGAAGTGGTGATATGCTAAAGAGTCCCCTCACCTATCTCCCCATAGTGCCCACACCGCAAGCGGTGCGTGTACTATGGGTTAACGTAGGCTACGCTCGACCCAC
>JAKSLV010000030.1 GCA_024401025.1 Bacteroidales bacterium | reverse complement strand
TTTTCATAAGGATAGACATTTAGTTTGTGAAATACAAAATATACGCCTCACAGTAGCACGATGGCCCTTGCGGCCTCTACGTGGGTAACTACAGGCGATGCCAGAGGCAGGGGAATATCAGACGTAACCTCTGTAGAGACGGACCATGGTCCGTCTCTACGGACACCAACACGGACACCAACACGGGCACCAATACGAGAAACGTCGCACACGCCCCAGCCACGACACGCCACGGGCAACGCCACCCGTGGAAGAATAAAAAACTTACTTTGCCTCTGGCAGCGACACGTTCTCGGCAGCATCCAAATCTGTTGGGCCGTCGATTGATACGTTTACCTGATAGGTCTTGGCGCCGTCTTCCTGCTTGGTGATTGGGCACAGCAGCGACGACATGCACTTGACAGCCTGGGTGTTGGCCATCTTTATCATCTTGTCCATATCGCAGGTGCTGGTGGCGTCTTCCTCTATGCTGTTGATTACCACCTTCATATCCTCAGTTGTGATGGAGTTGATGAGCGAGCCTCTCTGCTCCACAATCTGTACATCCTTGGCAGGCACGTTGATGGAGTGCATTGTGGCGCAAGGCATCTTCACGTTGATGGTGTTGGTCTCGTGGTCCACTGTGACTGAGGCCTTCGAGAGGTCAACGGCGAAATTGATTGTGGCTGAATACTTTACGTTCACAACCTTCTTGCCGTGATCGCCGAAGAGCTTCATGAGGTCGCTCTGGCTGGTGAGTGTGAAGGCGTTGCTGATCTCGTACTTGGCTGTGGCCAGGTCGCTGCATGTGGAGATCTTCTCCTTGAGGGCGTTTTCGTCTACTGTGATTGATGTTTTGGCCTGAAGCGCGTCGATGGCGGCCATGATGTTGCCACGGAGACCCCAGAAAGCGGCAAAGACCAATGCGATGCCCAATACGATTCCTAATAATACTTGTTTCATAATTAATAATGTGTATGAATTTTTTAATGGATTGTTTTGTTTTTACTTTGATTAAACGCAAAGATAAGGAATAATATCGGCAAAACAAAAAATTTTTTCCAGCTGAAAATGCCTTATCCATGCAAAATCCCGGCGGCGGCAAAATCTTTGGCTCAATTTATGCTACAAAAAAAGTGATAAAAAATTTGTTTTATCAGATAAGTTTTTGTTACCTTTGTAGCAGTATAAAAATACAAATTAAAAAAATGAAGGAGACTGAAGAAGTAAAAGAGAGACGCAGGAAGATTATCCAGAACGTAAGAGAGTATTTTCAGGAGAAGCTCGGCAAGTACACACACCAGCGCATCAGCGAGGAGTGGTTCTTCTATGGGCTTGGCTTCGTTAAGGATGATATGACATACGTGTTTGGATTCAATTCCGGCTTCTTTAAGCAAGATATAATAGAGGGCCAGGCCTACAGCCACGTGGGCTGCAACGTGCTTGTGCGCACCAACGGTATGAACGAGCACCTGAGGGGCCAGTACCTGAAGTTTTTCCGCCACGAGCTTGCCAACTGGATTACCGAGCCGGAGCAGAGCTACTCGTCGTTCAGAGGCGGCGTGGGCACCGTGTTCCCCCATTACCGCCCCATAAGCTCGTTCTACAGCGATGGCGACATCACCAACTTCATGAAGGAGGGTCTGGACGGCATTTTCAGGATTTATCCCGCAATAGCCAGCAATCCCGACGGCATTTTCGACAATGTTAATCTCATGAACTCCCGCAACGAGACCATCATCGGCCTCGTAAACAACGCACTTGGTAAATAATGCATTTTCTAAACCCGGCGTTTCTGTGGGCAGGTTTTGCCGTGCTGATACCGCCTATTATCCACCTGTTCAACTTCAGGCGATTCAAGACAGTATATTTCAGCGACGTGAGGTTTCTACAGAACATGAGGAACATCACGCGCAAGAGGTCTACGCTGCGCCAGATCATCCTGATGCTTCTGAGGATGCTGGTGATAGCCATGGTGGTGCTTGCCTTTGCCGAACCGGTGGTGTACGATTCTGATACGGCAGCATCAGAGGCCAGAAAATCGGCGCCTCCCATAATATACATCGACAACTCGCAGAGCATGCAGGCCGGCGCAATATCAGGCATGAACCTGGAGACCGCCAAGACCAAGGCCCTGGAGATTGTGGACGCCTTCCCCGGCGACACCGAGTTTCTGCTGATAACCAACGATTTCGACCAAAGGCACAACCGTCTTGTAAAGGGCGGCGGCATCAGGAATATACTACAGGAGATAGGCACGTCGCCAAGGGTGCCCACCATGAAGGAGGTGTTGGAAAGGGCCCTGATGAGTCTGAGCCTCCAGGACGTGGAGCCCGGATGCAACAAGAGCATTTTCATAATCTCTGATTTCCAGAAAAACATCTGCGACCTGGGCAGCGCCACGCCCGACTCGCTGCTTCAGATAAACCTTGTGGGCATAGAATCCAGCGCAGAGAGCAACATCAGCATAGATACCGTGGTGTTCGACACGCCATACCGCATTGTGGGCAGCGAGGAGCAGGCCCTGGTGACCGTGTGCAACTACGGAAGCAGCCCCAGACGCAATGTGCCGATAAGGCTGGATATCAACGGGGCCACCAAAACCAGCGAGACTTTCGACATAAACGCGTATGAGCGCAAGCAGATTGCGATGAGGTTCGTAAACACATCGCACAGCTCTGTGCAGGGCAGGATAAGCATTGCCGACTCGCCGATATACTACGACAACGACCTCTACTTCAGCTACAAGATAGATTCCATCCGCAACGTGCTGATAATAGGCAGCCACACCGACAGCAAGTACATGCGCGCGCTGCTTGGCCGTGACGGCAGCATCAGACTAAAAGAAACCGACAACATCGACAACACCGACCTGCGCGATTTCCAGACCGTGATATTGTGCCAGATGCCCGAGATACCCAGGGAGATTGCCGGAAAGATACAGGCCTACGTGCAGATGGGCGGAAACGCCATTTTCGTGCCTGCCGAGAGGGGCAGCATCAGCAGCTACAACTATCTGCTGTCGCTGATGGAATGCAACCAGATAACCCAGGCCGACACCATACGCTGCAAGGTGAGCAACATAAACACGCAGAGCCGCCTGCTGAGGGGCGCCATAAGGCAGATGCCCGACAACCCCGACCTGCCATACATAACCAGATACTACAACTCGATGAGCAACTCGTATGACGGCGAGGAGATTGTGCTGGAGACCGATTCGTACAAGAAGGTGATGACCAGCAACGCATACCGCGCGGGAAAGTTTTTCGTGTTTTACACGCCGCTATGCGAGAGTTGCGGCAATCTGGCCACCCACAGGATTATAGTGCCGCTGATATACAACGCCGCCAGCACATCGCAGAATTTTGGACAGCAGTATTACTCGGTGATAGGCCGCGACAACGGATACAGCGTGAAACTGCCGCCCAACACCGATATTCAGAAGATAATGATGAAGGACGAAGAATCTGGAAACGAGTATATTCCAAGGATATCGGGACCCGACGCGTATATGAACTACAAAGTTTTTGCGGAAAAATTCATGGAAAAATCCGGGTTCATGCATCTTGTGGTGGAAGGCAGGGCCAGGGAGGCCATTGCATTCAACTACGACCGCAAGGAGTCACAGATGGATTTTCTGAGCGCCGAGGATGTTGCCAGCCAGCTGCAAGGCAGTGGATTCCAGGCCGTAAGGGTGATGGACAAGGGCAGCGCCACATTTGCAAGCGATGCGGCCTCCAGCGCCTCTACAAGGCAGCTATGGAGGATTTTCGTGGTTCTGGCATTGATTTTTGCCCTCGCCGAAATGGCTGTGGCAAGATTTATGTAACAAAACATAGAAAAAAAATAAAAATATCTGTCCAATATATTTGGCAGGTACTAATTTTTTGATACTTTTGCAGAATAATTCACTTAGTAATAACTTAAACACATAGAATTAATTATGGAAATTTCATTGGACAGAATGAAAGCCGTTATCGTAACAGCTTTCAAGAAGAACTTCGCCAAATTTGACGGCCGCGTAAGCAAGAACGACTTCTGGAACTTCCTCGTCGGCATGATGATCATAGGTGCCATAGTAGGTGGTATATTCGGTGCCATGGGCACTGTAGGACGTATAATCGTCAGCATCTACTCTCTTGCCATCCTGGTTCCATCATTGGGTATGTACATCCGTCGTGTGCACGATACCGACAAGGCTGGCACCTACGTGCTCATCAGCCTCATCCCATGTATCGGCATAATCCTTCTGCTCATGCAGTGCTGGAAGGATGGCAACCCTGCTGAGAACGAGTTCGGCCCAGTTCCTGAGGACACAACAGAGATGCCTGCATAATTGCGGCATTAAGCCTACAGCATAAGAAAAAAGACATTTTGAATCCAGTATTCAAAATGTCTTTTTTGTTTTTCATAAAAATTCCTCACATCCGCTTACAACAAAATGTCGATCTGGAACAAAACCAAAGAGCTGGCCCATGAATATGTCTGGACATTGTTCCACATGTTCAGACCCACAAGAAACCGCACCATGAAATACGCTGCGGCCCTGTCGATGATAGGCGGCCTGTCGGTGTACCTGCTGGTGTCGGATATACCCAAGCCGCACGTGCCGGGACAGCCTCATTTCACCATCTGCGCCCTAAAATTATTCACCGACATTCCATGCGTGGGCTGCGGCACCACCAGGGGCCTCAAATACCTATTCCACGGCATGCCATACGAGGCCGTGATGATGAATCCCCTCTCGATACTTACGGCATTATACATGGCCATCACCACGGTATGGATCATTTACGACCTGATATCAGGCAAATCCACCTACCTGAACCTCTACAGCTACCGCCCCGGCAAGGTGATGTGGACGATAATAGCGGTATTGGGCATAGCCAACTGGATCTGGAATCTTCAGAAGGGTCTCTGATGCCTACTGCTTGCAGATGTTGCTGAAGTTGCAGTGCTTGCAGTAGTCGGATGGGCGGGCCTCAAACTTGGTTTTGGGGTCCAGTATTGTGGCCAGCAGCAGCTTCAGCCTCTCGGCAAACTCGTCGGTGTAGGCCTTTATGTTGTGGCACGACAGCATCTGAGGCTGCTTGCCATCGCCCACCTTGAATTTGGATTCGTATTGGCTGATATCGGCGCGCACGGGATATATCACAGGCTCGGGCAATACGCCCTTGTAGCGCTGCATATACACATACGAATACAGCAGCACCTGGAAGGCCTGGCTTGGGCGTTTCTTGCCCTTGGTGTCGTCGAAAACATCTTCCACGGTCTTGAACTGCATCTTGCCGGCCACGTCGCCGGTCTTGTAGTCCACAATGCGCACCGTGCCGTCGGTAAGGCGGTCGATGCGGTCGATGGTGCCGCCTATGTTCACATGCAGCAGCTTGCCGTCCACAGGCACGTCTATTGTGGAATAAATTCCTTTCTCGGCGCCCAGCAGCTCGAATGGCGCAATGGTGATGTCGTAATCCAGTATCCTGTACAGATACTGCATCAGCACATCAAAGAAAATTGTCTCGAAACCCGACAGCTCGTCCTTAGATTTCTTGCTCACCTTGAATACCGCATTGTATGCGTCTATCACAAAACGCTCGCAGTCAGGCCTTATGGCCGTAATGGCGGCGGCCGATATCATGCGTCCGGCATCAGCAATGTGGTTGTAGATGTTCTCGATGGCGGCATGCAGTATAAGGCCGAAATCTGCTGCCGAAGCCTCCTCGTCGAGCTGCTCTACGGGATTAAGCCTCACCACATACTGGAAATAGAATCTCAGTGGGCAGTTTATGAAAGTGTTGAGGGCCGATGGCGATATCGGCCTGCCCTCCTCTCCCCTGGTGTAATATCTGCTAAGGCGGTTTACGGAATCGCTGTTGCTGTCCACTGATACTTCGGAGGATGGCGCGGGCTTTATGTTGCGCACAAACTGCCTCTGCGTAATCTCCATCTTGGATCCGGGACATTCCTGGGCTGAGGCTTCCTTCAGAATTTGTGTAACGAAACGGCTAGGCTCGCCGCTGATGCTGGAAGAGAACACGTTGTTGTATAGAATCCTGATGCTGGAGGCACGCTGGAAAAGCCTGTAGAAGAAATATCCGAACACGGCGTCCTTGTATTTCACGATAGGCATGTCGAAAGCCAGGCGCATGCCCTCGGTGATGAAGGAGTTGTTCTCGCTGCGCTTTGGGAACACGCCCTCGTTCATGCCCAGCATTATCACGTTGTCGAAATCCAGGTTTCTGGTCTCCATCATACCCATCACCTGAATGCCTTGGTCGTCCTGACTCTCGAAAGGCACAATGATGCCCAGCAGATGGCTCTTAAGGATGCTGATCACAAGCTCCTCGTCGAGCTGGGTCTGAGGCAGCTTCAGGATGTTGTTGTAGAGAGTCTTCACCTGCAGGTATGCGTGGAACAGAAACTCGTTCTCGAGCCTTGGAGTGTCGTCGGGCTTGGGGTTCTTTATGAAATACAGCTCCGACAATATCGATAGATATGTCTGTAGAATGTCGGCAGGCTGTTTCTCGTTGTCGAAATTGCAGAAAACGGTATTCAGTATGTTGCTGAACGAACCCAGGAAATCGGCCGTAACGCGTATCATCCTGTCCTCGCGTATGCGCGCCGAAATCTGCTTGGAATAGAAATCCGGCAGATTCACCACCAGCGGATGGTTTATCACCGACAGCACATCGTTGAAATAATAGGTGGAAGATCCTGATTTCTCGGCCTTGCGGAAATTCCTGCGCAGTTGCAGACAGTTGAGCACAAAAGAGTATACGGGAGTCTCCGAGAAAGGATAACCCATCGTAACATTAACGTTCTCCACCGATTCCGGCAGGCTGTTAAGCACCGGGAAAAGCAGATGCTCGTCGCCCAGAATCACGGCGGTCTTGGTCTCATTGTATCCGGGCTGTTTCTGAAGCTCCTCTATTATTCCGTGCACGCACTTGGCCTGAGCCACCTCCAGCGGCACTCCTATGTATTCCACATTTTTGGGCTGATGCAGGATGTTTTGCTGAGGCCGCCTGTTAAGCTCGTCGGGAAACTGCTCCAGCAGTCCGCGCATGAAGAGGCCGGCCTCCTGAGCCTTGTCGGAAATGTAGTAGTCGTCGGCATCCCAGTAGAAACGCGCCCTGCCTGCCGTGCGCAGGTATTGGAAAAGGCCGCGCTCGCACTTGTTGAGCACGTTGAAACCCACAAAGATATATGTCTGAAACTTTATCGGCAGATTGCCGTTGCGTGTAAGCTGATGAATGCGCCGGTTTTTCATACCGGAATACATCAAGCCGTTTTTGTAGAGTATGTCCTGGAAAATGTGGTAGACCTTCGGGAGATTGGTCCAAAGCTCCTTGTATCGCTCCTTCTCGCGCGAGAGCCTCTCCTGAGAGAAGTTGGCCCAGAATGTGCGGATAATCTCCACCTGCTCGGGCTCGAAACCCGCATAGAAAGCCTCCAGCTCGTTGATGTCGGCAAAATTATGGCAAAGCTGGTCGATATCCACAAGGTAATTGTCGATCTCGTTGAAATCCTGAAGAATCTTGCATCCGGTATCGTAGAAAGAGTTGAAATCGGCCGCAATGTTGGCGTTGTACATTCCCTGAACGCCAAACACCTGATGGAAGGCGTCGTAGAGATGGAAAAGCAACGTAAGCTCGTCGGGAACGTTGGCCTTTAGAAACTGGTTGAGAACTTTGCTTATTGGAAACATGAAACCAGAAAACGACACCTGGTTTTTGATGCGGGCATATTCCTTGCGGAAATGCAGCAAGGTGCGGTTGTTTGGGAACACCACGCATACGGAATTGTCGTTGCCGAACTTGCGCAGGATATCCCCGGCGCACTCCTCAAGAAAAGACTTCATCGAAAAAAAATATCAGATTAGGTTTTGGATTTTTTTGTTGCTGAGGGCCCATGTACACTAGGCCACAGTATCAGAAGACACGGGCTCCTGCTCTATGAGGGCCAGCACCTTCCTTCTCCTGTTGAAAATTCGCCATGATATCAGTACGGTAACCACCAGCGAGAAAACCGTGGCTATCATAAACAAGGCATCAGGGCTGAAGCTTGCATCCTCCACAACGCTGAGCGCGGCCTTGGTGACCTGCACTGTACCCAGTATCAGGGTAACCCAAGTAACCACCACCATGCAGATGTTGGAGAAGAGTCCGTTGATGTGCTCCTTGCCCATGATGCGTGGATCGTTAACCACCATGAGGAGGAATATTGCCACAAACGGAAGTATCAGGCCGTTGAAAGCCTGGGCTGCCACAATAACGGGAACAGGTTTTTTCTGGAAGAATCCAAGTATAACGCCAAATGCCAGCACCACGTATGCGATAACATGGAACCACTTGCCGTTCTTGGAATTGCCGTCGGCATCCTTTTTCTCGAAGATGCTGCGCGCCGTAAGCGACGATGCCAATGGCGATGTGATGGCGCTGGTGAATCCGGCGGCAAACATACCGAAACCGAATATATACACGGCCCAGGGACCTATATCCACCATAAGGGTGTTGCTGAGCAGCTTGTAGGAGAATCCGCCAAGCTCCTTGAGAGCCTCGGGGGTGTAATCGCGGGTCATCTCGGAGCCCACGCATAGGATGGCCATGGAGATAAAGCCTCCAAGGATTACGGCCACGGATATGCCTATGCGCATATCCTTTACTGTGGTATCCTTCTGCACCACGCTGCTGCCCAGGAAGATATCGTAAGGCACCACGGTGGTGCCCACAAGGCCGAGAACAAGAAGTCCGGCGCCCGGCGAATCAGGAATGCTGGGCACCACAAGGCCCTTGGCTATCTCCTCGAGGGGTGGATCGGAAACCACGGCTGTGGTAATGAACGTGAAGCCCATGATGAATACAAAACAACCCATGAAGTTGGCTATGGACCTTATGGACTTGAGACTGAGGGCCAAACCGGCTATCACCGCAATGGCGCCCACTATTATACGCTCGTCAAGATTGGGGAACACAAGGGTGAGCCCCGCCACAGAGCCCAGGATGTTGCCGGCCTCGTATGCCGCGCATCCAAGGATGATGGCGCCCACTATCAGCACCAGAACTGGAATCTGAGCCTTCTTGCCCATATAATGGTACTTGATGGCCTGTCCAAGATTAAGCCCCGAATAGATTGTGGACCTTGCGCTGGCCTCCTGGAGCACCAGACAGGCCATGGTAGAAAACGACAATGCCCACAAAAGCTGGAACTGGAAGTCAGATCCGGCTTTTGTAGCAGTGGTGACAGTTCCGGGACCGATGAAGGCCGCCGAAATTATCGACCAAAAGAGGATGTTGAGCAGCCTCTTCCATACTTTGCCTAGGACATTGTTTTTCATATTGCAAAAATGCTATGATTGTAGGTGCAAATATATAAAATATTTTTAATAATCTATTCTAATATTATGCTGTTTCATATAATCGACAATAGTCTGAGGGTCGCTGATCTCCTGATCTGATTCCCTGAGATAGTTGCCGATGATCTCAACAGGATCGTGGTATGCGCTGTAATCGCCGCCGATAATCTTTACAGGCTCGTTTCTGCGGCGGTAGTAGAACGAATACTCGGCGTTGTCGAGATCGAAGTTGTGGTCGGGATTCTTGTCGAGATACCAAACAGGAATCATCGTAAGGTCGTATCCCTTAGGGAATTCGCCCGACTTGGTCTCCAGGTGGTTGATTGCCTTCAGGCTGTTGAAATCCACCAGATAAACCTCGCCTATGGTGTAGGCGTCGTGATCGTTTACATCGATATACACGCTACCGTTCTCGGCCATCATGAGCTGGCCACGGGCGTATGCCTTTCCGCAGAATGTGCTGGAGCCCATGTAGAACTCGAAGCGCTGTCCCTGACGCAGTGTGCCAAAGACAAAGATTCTTACCAGATGCTGTTTAAGATTGCTGTCCATAATATTTTATTAGATTAATATTATATAAATAGATAATATAAATTTTATGCCAAAAATGCTTTACCAAGGTTATTTTTATAAGAAAACCCAGCAATTTTTTCTTGCTGGGTTTCCATATCGCTATCAAAGACCAAGTTATGAGTTTTATTAGTCTTCGAAATTATCGTCGAAATTAAATGAGGCGTTAAGTGCAGCCTGATACTGCTCCTCTGTAAGTCCGTCCTTGTAGAAATTGAGCGGATTGTTGGGAACGTTGTTGATGCGCACCTCGTAGTGGCAGTGAGGAGCCTGCGAGAGACCGGTGCTGCCCACCAATGCGATAACATCGCCGCGCTTTACCTTGTCGCCCTGCTTAACGAGCAGCTTGCTGCAATGGCCGTATACTGTAAGGTAGCCCCAGCCGTGGTTTATCTTCACCACATTGCCGTATCCGCTCTCCACGCCCGAAACTGCAACCACGCCGTTTCCGGTAGCGTATATAGGAGTGCCCTCGGGAGCTGTAAGGTCTACACCAGCGTGCATTCTTGAAATCTGAAGTATGGGATGGAACCTCATGCCGAATGGCGAACCGAATCTTGTAAGGTCTTTTACGGCAATAGGCTGGATGGAAGGGATGCTGGCAAGCATCTTCTCCTTATTGATAACAAGTTTCTTTACGTCGTTGAAAGATTTGGACTGAACTATGATTTGCTTTGAAATAACGTCCAATTTGTATGCCGCACCGATCATAATGTTGGAATTGGCGAAACCTCTAAGGGTATCGTATCTATCGGTACCACCGAAACCGCCTCGGCGCTCTATCTGAGAAATTGGAGCCTCCTGGAAAACGCTCCTGTATGAATTATCATCGCGGTTCGAAATGTCTGAAAGAACCATCTCCATCTTGGAGATGTTGTTGGTAAGATTGCTGAATTTTTTCTGAAGGTTCTGGTTTTGTTCCAGAGCTCCCAATTCTGCCGGCGACCCTACATAATATGTAGCCAATATGCCTAGGCCAATTCCTAATACAATAGCAGAAGCAAATCTTGGGAGAATTTGTTTGGATATTATGTTTGCAATCGAGACTTTGTGTTGCTCGTATTGCAGGGTTTTCGGATTTAATGTGTATTTATTACTTTGCATATTATTATACTTTCTTCAAGATGGAGGCGCAATGCTTATTATTATAGCGCGCGGCCTTTGTAATTCCTTCTCGAAATATTAATATGTTGCAAATGTATATCTTTTAATTGAATTATGCAAGAGCGGAGGCCTCCAAAGGCGCAAACTTAACATTGGGAACTCCGTCAGAGATATACAAATTATTTGCTGCTCAATGCATTAGATATGCTAAAACGATTTCTTAAAATATGTTATTTTTTGCAAAATAATTTCGCATAAGTAATGCGCTTTTTACAAAACCAATATTAAAATAAGGTTAACAAGATGGCTGAAACGGGGCCACAATCTCCATGCCAAGTTAACCGAAAGTTAACTTGGATGAATCATGCGGATATTATTAATATTGATAGTCGTTGAGGTACTCGTAGTGGGCGCCGTGTTTCACCTTGCCGAATCTTACGGCCACAAAGAGGTTGCACAGCAGCTGAGGATTTTTCTCCTGAGACATTATGTCGAGTTTTTTGGCGTAGGCTGATACTTTGGCTCCAGCCTCCATTGCTATAAGGCGAGTGTCGGTTTTGCCGAATTCCACGCTAAGGCCCATCTTTAGATGAACGCCCGGCACGGCGGTAATCTCGTTGAATCCTTTGGTGAAAGGAGCTGTGCCAAGGGTTACGGTGGCGTAATGGTATGGACTGTCGGGATCGAATTTCTCCTCCACAATCTCGAACTCGCTCTTGTAGATTTCGTAATATATGGGCTTTAGAAACGCAAGATCTACTCCGCCAAGATAAAACATGCGGATTTCCACGCTGGAAAGGTCGAATTTCTGAAACAGCACTCTCTGACGGCCCCATGAGTAGAAGATGTCGAAACAGAAGTTTTTCTTGCCAAAACAAAATGATCCGTATCCTGAGCCCGGCCAATAGGGATTGGTCTGCCGATACTGCTGAGGATGCTTGATGAAACCAAGTCCGCAGTCCCAGAGGTTTTTCTTGAAGGCATTAACGAACTTGCCGCTACGGTAGTCGAATTCCAGACCGTTGGTTTTCATCACGGTGCCGATAGACCATTCGTTGCGGTAAAGGATTTTTTTCTCGTTGTCGATGTCTCCCTGCGCCAGCACGCTATCTGCGGCCAGCGCTGAAAGGAGAGCAAGGATTAATAGTCTTCTCATTATTTTCTTATTAGAAATGTACTGCGCTGGTCTGCACCATAGTGTATGCTGGGCAGGCAGGACGAGATGAGCGACATGATGAGATTGCCAATACAGCCACAACTGCGGCAATAAGGAATAATGCTTTCTTCATTTTGGTTCAATTTAGATGTTTTGCAAAATTGCTATCTTATTAACGCAAAAATATGCATTTTGTTCAAGATTTGCCAAAAAAAAATTCATTTTTTTTAATATTTTAATCAAATTGCATGATTTATAAAGATTTATGAGGGCAAAGTGTTTTTCTGACGCATCGCCGCAAATAAAAATCGGGCAAAATTGTTGCATATTCGTTTTATTATTGTATCTTTGTAGAAATTATTTACAACCATAAAATACTAAGAATTATGACACAATCACTTACAGGAAAAGTAAAATGGTATGATACTACCAAGGGATTCGGTTTCATCGAGTCGGAGACCGGCAACGACATATTCGTACATTACACCGGCATCCCTAATGTAAACAACAAGAAGGTGAACCTCCAGGCCGACCAGAAGGTTACATTCCAGATAACAGAGGGCAAGCGCGGTCCACAGGCCACCAATGTCTGCGTTTCCAAGTAAGCCTCAGCCCTGGAAAAACAACAGCAAAAAACAGCCCCTTCCACAAAAGGGGCACAAAAAAAACTCCGCGAAACCTCATGAGATTCCGCGGAGTTTTTTTTGTCTATACAATATGCTGCGCCTGTATTATTTTGATATCAGGATAACGTCGCAGTTTACGTTCTTCTTTGTGAATGTTGATGTAAAATCGTCGAGCTGTTTCTGATCGATGGTGAGATTCTTGCCACGGAGAAACTGAAGACGCATGTGAGAGTAGAAGTAGTCGAGGCTGGCCACTGCGATTCTTGTGCCCGAGCAATCCACCTCCTTGAGGGTGTGGATCTGCTGGAGAGGACGCAATGTCTGAACCTTGGTATCAGCCACATTCAGGAACTCGAGAGTCTTGTTGTTCTGGAGAGGAGCCAGGTCGTTTACGTTGGTCTCGGAGCAGTCGAAAGATACAAGCTGAGGCAGGCGCTCGATACCGGCGATGCTGAAGAGGCTCTGGTTCTGCGAAACGTTTAGCTCGCGGAGGTTCTTGAGGTCGCCGATCATAGACAGGCTGTTTACGGTGCAGAAGTGAATGTCGAGCTTCTGGAGGTTTGTAAGACCGCGCAAAGGCACGAGCGACTTCACCATAGTGTTACCGCAGTTGAGCTCGGAAAGGTTCTGGAGTCCGGCGCAAGGCTGAAGGCTGTTGATGTTATCGTTGTTGGAGCAGTTGAGCACTCTTACGTTTCTTAGCTCCTCGATGCCCTCCAGGCTGCGGATGTTGGTGTTGCTGCAGTCGATGTATTCCAGTCTCTGGAGGAATGCCAGAGGCTTAAGGGTCTCGATGTCCTTGTTGCCCGCGCAATTGATATTGGTGATGTTGTTGAAGGTAGAGAGCTCCTCGTCGGTAGGATCCACTTGCTTTCCCTTCAGCTCCTGATCGCGGAAAATGGTCTTCCAGGCTGCGGGAAGCGAGTTCCACCATTCGCGGAAGTTGCTCTGAGCCAAAACGTCGCTGCTAAACAGGGCCATAAGCAATACCACTGCTGCAAGTCTCTTTATGAATTTTCCTTTCATATTTATTGTTATAAATTCGTTTATAAATATAGTTGTTTTGTTTTACAAATCCAGTATCAGCTGACATGAATCCGGAGTATCCGACTTTTTGTCCTGCCGGGCCGGAGGCTGAGGCTCTTGCGTCGACGGCATATCGAAGAGCGTGGGGTAATCGTCCTCGAACTTCTTCAGCACTATCGACATTATCGCCTCGCGCAAAAACCTGGCCCTGTTTTTCACCTTGTATTTTTTATAGTATTTCATCAAGGCATTGTATTCCAAATCGTTGAGCCTGAACGACTCACGATGCTGGCGCTTAAACTGCTCGCTGTCCTCGGCAGTCCGTTTGGGTTTTGGTGTTTTGCGTACAGCCATACATTAAAAACATTTTGTTATATATATATCGCATTTTTACGGTTTTTTATTGCATAGCTGATGCAAAAAATTCCGATAAGGTGATGCAAAATTAATCCTTTATCTGAAAACTCAAAACTATTTGGCCACTTTTTTTTCGTATCTGTGCAACAAAACGAACAATGCCACCGTGGCCACGCCGCTAAGTATTATCACCAGCGGATGCTCCAGATATGGATCGATGTTTGATTTTACGCCCCTGGCGGCCAGCATGGCTGATGTTACGGCAAAGGCGTTGTTGAAGAAATGGGCCACCACCGAACATATTGCCCCACGCGTATACAGCAGCATCAGACCAAGGAAAAAGCCCAGCACCATGCGCGGCACAAAGCCGAAAAACTGAAGGTGTATGGCGCTGAATATCACCGCGGTAATGATGGCTGTCCAGTATTTGGGGATGGGTGTGGTTTCGGATAGTATGGTGCGCTGCAATCCCATGCGGAATGTGAGCTCCTCGCCCACCGCCGGCATCAGGGCCAGTATCAGGAGATTGGCGGCGTAGGTGGATAGCGACGGCGAATCGATGAGTTTTTGCGTGAGGGCGGCGGCATCAGCTTCCTTGGCCCTCATCCAATCTTCCACGGCCTTCATGGATTCCGGCAGCACCATCCTGAGGTTCAGCTCTTCCAGATAGCTGACCAGCGGCATGGATACCAGCATGATGCCCACACATATTATAATAGACAGTATGCGTGGACGTGGACTGATGCCCATGCGCTCGGCCACCGTGCCGCGTCCGCACATGAAGCACAGGGCAGCGGCCGGCAACACAAAGAGCCCCAACGAGATGGAGCCCTGCAGAAACTGCAACACGGGCACTGTGGCATGCACCATATCGTCTTTTCCGAATATCAGGACGGCCAAGATGTCGCCTATTACTACAAATATTATGGTGAAGGCCACCATGAGGAACAAGAGCGTAAGGCTGCGCCCCCAGAATCCCATATTCACAAAGGTCTGTCGCATTTTGCTGTTTTGAAAATTTCTGCAAATTTTAATTTTTTTTCGGGATTATGCAACAAAAAAGGTGAAAATTGAGTATTATTTAGATAGAAACTTTAACAAAAACACATTAAATACAAAATGAAAAGAATACTTACCTTATTAGTAGTAATGGCCATGTCGCTGCAGATGATGGCCCAGAGAGGCGGCGCACCCAACTGGATTTCACTTGCCGGAAAGGTGGGCGTGGGAACTTCGGCTTTGCTCTGCAAGCAGGCCACCGAAAACGAGGATTTCGCCATCAACTATATGGCTCCGTCATTGGGATTTGGCGGACGCCTGGGAGTGGTGTTTGTGGACAGAGTGGGCGTGTCGGTGGAATACCTGAGCTCGCAGTATCAGAACAAGAGCGAATACAACATGAGGATGCAGGGCGAGCCTGTGCTTAAGAGCAACCTGAAGTTCAAGACCGGCGACCTCCTGATACTGGCGCGCTACACCGGCGAATACGGTTTCTACATGGAGCTTGGCCCCAAGATTACTTTCGTGAAGGAGGTTACCAACGAGCTGGAGGGCAATGCATCGTTCCTTTCCATGAGCGGCACCACTGATGTTACCGACAAGTTCAACGACAAGTTCAACAGCGTGGTGTTCGGCCTCGGCTTCATGCCATACAACGGCGACAGGGTTCAGGTAAGTCTGGGCCTCAGAGGCGCCTACTGCGGCAAAAACGTATTGGCCGCCGACCAGAATGTGTACGGATTCTCTGGCCTGAAGATTCAGAACGTGGAGATGAAGCCTTTCAGCGCACAGGTGATGCTGGAGGTAAACTACCATTTTGCAAGATTCGGCTCGGCCACTTGCGGCAAGCAGAAAATCATTTTCTTTAAGTAATTCCTGCAATTGGGTGTCGGTATTTTCCCGTATTCATAAAAATTTAACAACTTTATTTCAGCAATTCGAAAAAATAGTTGTAACTTAGCAAGCGGAAAAAACTTAAAAAAACTACTGCGACATGACACAAGAAGAACTCCACGAGATAGATTTCAACGTGAAAAACCTCGGCAACTGCAATGTTCCATCGCCAATAATACTCTCCAAGATAGAGGGCGACGAGGTTTACGACTATGTAAACGAGGGCGACCGCATATTGTATGACGGCTCCACACGTGCCATTCTGGAATATCAGACCACCGGCAACGCGCCCATATCATTCGAGAAGGCGGGTCCAAGAGAGAAGCTCTACTTCGATCCCAGCAAAACCAAGGTGGCCATCGTTACCTGCGGCGGCCTCTGCCCGGGCCTCAACAATGTGATCCGCGGCCTGGTGATGCAGCTCTACCGCCGATACGGCGTAAGCAACGTGGTGGGCGTAAAGTACGGACTCATGGGTTTCATGCCTCAGTACAAGTTCCCGTTTGTGCCTCTTACTCCTGATATCGTGGACCGCATCCACCTGCAGGGCGGCAGCTACCTGAGCTCGTCGCGCGGAGCACAGGACTCATCGGTAATTGTGGACACTCTCCAGAGAGAGAACATCAACATCCTGTTCTGCATAGGCGGCGACGGCACAATGCGCGCAGCCCAGAAGATTGCCGACGAGATAGAGAAGCGCGGCGTAAAGATTGCTGTAAGCTGCGTACCCAAGACCATCGACAACGACATCAGCTTCATCGACAAGTCGTTCGGTTTCGAGACAGCATTCTCGCAGGCCAGCGACATCTGCATAAAGGCCCACAACGAGGCCAAGGGCGCCTACAACGGTATTGCCATCGTAAAGCTGATGGGTAGGGATTCGGGCTTTATTGCCGCCAACACCACACTGGCCACCGGCGATGTAAACTTTGCCCTGATACCCGAGATGAAGTTCGACCTCTACGGCGAGAAAGGCCTCATCAACCAGATAAAGAAACGCGTGGAGGCACGTCAGCACGCGCTCATCATAGTGGCCGAGGGCGCCGGACAGTTTTTCTTCGAGAAGAGCGACGAGCGCGATGCCAGCGGCAACGTAAAGTACTCCGACATAGGTATCTACCTGAAAGACAAGATTCAGGAGCAGTTCAAGAAGGAGGGCTTCCCTTGCTCCATCAAGTACATCGACCCAAGCTACATCATACGCAGCGCCGCCGCCAACAGCAACGATTCCAAGTTCTGCAACCAGTTGGCACAGAATGCGGTACACGCAGCCATGGCCGGCAAGACAGCCTTTACCGTAGGACACTGGAACGGTGCTTTCACCATTCTTCCTATCAGGGCCGCCGTAAAGGAGCGCAAGCGCATCAACCTTGAGAGTGAGCTCTGGTGGAACGTTCTTGAATCCACATCTCAGCCCAACCGCATGCTCAACGACGACAACGAGCCTGCCGAGACTCACGCCGAGACTCCCAAGTTGGATTAAGTTGGATTAAGTTTAAAGTTTAAAGTTTAAAGTTTAAAGATGAAAGCTTAAAGTTGAAAGTTTAAAGTTGAAAGATTAGAGTTTAAAGATTAGAGTTTAAAGATTAGAGTTTGGAGTTTAATCTTTTGATAATAAGAAAAGGGCGGAGATGATTCTCTGCCCTTTTTGTTTTTTTATGAATTGAAGAAATCGGGATTTTTCTCGAATGCTGTGCCTATTACGGCCATGTCGGCGCCGGCGTTGAAGGCTTTCTCGATTGCCTGCATGCTGCGCATGCCGCCGCCCACCATCAGGTGAGATTTGCATACCGAGCTTACGGCGCGTATGGAGGCCTCAGATACGGGATTCAGGGCGCCGCTGCCAGCTTCCAGATAGATGTTCTTCATTCCAATCTGCTCGCCGGCCAGCGCGGTGGCCACTGCCAGGTCGGGCTTGTTGGCCGGTATCGGCATGGTGTTGCTGACGTACTGAACCGATGTAATTGCGCCGCCGTCTATCAGCACGTAGGCCGTGGAGATAATCTCTATCCCCGATTTCAGGATCTTGTACGACGATTTCACGTGCTCGCCTATAAGATATTCGGGATTACGGCCCGATACCAGACTAAGCAGCAGCAGCGCGTCGGCGTATGGGCTCAGCTGGTTGCCGCCGCCGGGGAAAAGCACCACAGGCTTGCCGGTGGCCTGCTTGATGGCGTTCACGGTGTCGTCCACCGATGCCGACACCAGGCTTCCGCCCACCAGAATGATGTCGGCAGGCGATTTTTCTATCTTCTCGGCCATGCGTGTGGCCTGTACGGAATCCAGCTTGTCGGGATCCAGCAGCACGGCAATGCGCTTGCGGTCCTTGTTGAAATATTTCTGATAAATATCGTTCATAGTCTTACATAATTTTTTCTAAAAATCTACAAAACCGAGGCCACACACAATACGTAGTCCATAATGCTGAAGCTTAGGACTTTGAACCTGGCCTCCACCCTGCCGTCGCGCAGCATCAGCCTTCCGGCATGCACTCCGCCATCCATCACGGCATCCAGCGCATACGAGTTCTGATAATCGTAGTCGGGAATGTTGCGAGCCTTGTACATGGCCTCCTTGGCGCACCAGTGTATATAAAGGTGTCGCAGGCGGTCGTCAGGCGGCAGCGCGGCTATCTCGCCATCGTGGAGGAACTTGTTGCTGATGCGCTCTATCCTGGGAGTAATGCGCTCCACATCCACGGCGGAATCCTTTACAGCAGCATCAGACACAAGCACCACGGCCATGCCGTCGGCGTGGGAAATGCTTATGGAGCCCTGATGCCCGGGCAAATACGGCTTGCCGCTGCCATGGTATTCCACGGGCTGATGCTGCCCCATCATGGAAAACAGCAGCAGCCTTGTGGCCAGCCACTCGCACTGGCGCCTCTTGCTGCGGAACGATTTGCAAAACTCGCGCTCGGCGTCCGACAGAAAATCCGACATCTCCAGCAGCTGTTCGGGAGTCTCAGATATCAGCCACACCCCAAGCCTGATGCCCTCGGGCAATTCTATGTCATGGCAATGTAAAGGCATGTCGGCAATGCGTTATTTCCAGTTGATGGTCTCGAAAAGCCTCTCGATATCGGCGCGCACAAAATCCACCGACGGCATCAGCGAATCCTTGTTGGGCGAGCAGTTGAAATACAGCGAGCCCCTCAGGAAATGCCTTGTGCTGTCGGTTACGAAAAACTGCACCGGGCTGGCCACGTTTCCCTTTATGGAATACATGAGGCCGAAAACGCGCGTGGTGTCGTCGGCGTAGGATATCTTCTCTATGCCCTCGGCCTTTACGGTGTGCTTGTAGGCCATCGTGTGCGAATCCTCTATCAGGGCGTCCAGGTCGGCGGGCTCTATGTACTTGAAGCTGAGGTGCACCTTGGCGTTCAGCTGCGGAAACACCATGTTGGTCCAGTATTTCTCGGCCCCGCGCGATGTCTCACGCTCCATAAGGCAGTATCGGGGCATTTGGAATGTGTATGGCAGGTCCAGACTGTCGTATGTGGCGTACACCTTCTCGGGGAAGGTGATGCGGCAGTATCCGCGCGGCTTTGGGTTAGGTGTCTCGCCGCACGATGCGGCCAAAACGGCTATTGCGGCAAGCACTAGAAACAACTTTCTCATCTTTTAAAATATAAAGGGAACAACTTTTTATAAATTAAAGTCTTACGCTAATCTTCTCTATCCTGCGTCCCGTAAACGACTCCACGGCCAGGGTGAGATTCTTGCACTGGATTTTCTCATGAACCGGGGGAAACTCGCCGCGGATCTCCAGCAGCACTCCGGCCAGCGATTCGGCATCGCCCTTTACGTCGTCGAAATAGTCGGGGCCCAGCTGAAGCTCCCGGCAGAAATCGTCCAGCATCACCCTGCCGTCGCATATATAATAGCTGTCGCTCAGCTTCATTATAAGGTTGGCCTCGTCGCTGTCGAACTCGTCGCTCATCTCGCCCACAATCTTCTCCAGGATGTCCTGCATGGTAATCAGGCCGGATATTCCGCCATACTCGTCGGTAACGGCGGCCATGTGGTTTTTGGTCTGCTGAAACTCCTTCAGGAGGTCGGATATCTTCTTGTTTTCTGATACGAACTTTATGCGCCTCACCAGCGATGTCCACGCAAAATCGTCGTTCTCCTTGATGTGCGCTATCAAGTCTTTTACGTAAATGATGCCGAAAATATTGTCGGTCTTGTCCTCGAAAACCGGGATCCTGGAAAAATTGCTCTCCCTTATCTTGGCCTTCAGCACCGAGAACTTGTCGCTGGTATCCACGGCCACAATGTCGTGGCGCGGAGTCATAATCTCGCGCACCTCTATGTCGCCAAACTGCAGGATGTTGCGTATCATATCCTTCTCGCCGGTTTTGGGCGGCTCCGATCCTATCGATACGGTAAGTTTTCCTGATGCCGAGTCTCCCCGTGCCTGCGAGTACGAATCGCAGAACGACACCACGCCGAACATCCCCGACACGATGTTTACCATCCATCCCATCTTCAGCAGCATGCTGTGCCTTGCCGCATCGCTCATCATGCGCCCCGGCACTATTATCACAATCACCAGCGCAAAGCACATCATCACAAAATACAGCACGAAAGCGGGCCAGGCCGGATCGTGGAAGTCCACCAATTCGGTGGCCTCAGATACCGAACAGCCTTTTATAAGCTGCGACATCGACATCACGAAAACCAGGGCCAGGAAAGTCTCCGCCGCCGACATGGCAGCCTTCACCTTCTCCTTGCGCTGATAAAACATGTATATCCTCTGCTCCTGCGGCGTTTTGTGGTGGTGGAGTATGCGGGCATCGCTGTCGGAAATGGAGTGCACGGCATGGCGGAGCGCTGATACCACGAAAAGCAGTATCAGGGATACGGCCGCCACGGCAACGGGAGCCCACACCAGATGCCCGGCCGGCATCAGTAACGATATGTCCAAAAGATTCATAATCATAATGTTGCAATATAAACCAAACTAGAACGGCATGGCGTCGCCATCGGCCTTCAGGCCCTGCTGCGCGGTATCGATATCGAATCCGGGTATGGCGCCGCCTATTTTTGCTGATGCCTGAGTATCAGACACATTGCCGCTATCGGGCATTGGCGAGCTGGCGTTGGCCTTGCTGCGCGCTATTATGCTGATGTTCTGTAGATGCACCTCGTATATGCGGTGACCCGATTCGGGGCCGTCGCTTACGTAGCGCGATTTCAGCCTGCCCTCCACATACACGGTGTCGCCCTTTTTAAGGTAACGCTGCACGTAGTCGGAAAAATCGCGGAAAGCCACCACCTCGTGCCACTCGGTTTCCTCCACGGGGCGTCCTCCGGGCCCTGAAACCATGCACGACGTGGCCACCGAAAACTTGGAAAACGACACTCCCTGAGCTATGTAGCGCGTTTCGGGATTGCGCCCAACGGTGCCTATCAGCATTATTTTGTTTAGTCCTGTCATAAAAACACTTTGGTTCTAAAAATTATACAAAATTAAAAATAATATTTTTATCTTTGCAACCAGAAACATATAAACATTCCTAAAAAATGAAATTTCTGAAAGTATTTGGCCTTATAGTGGCCGCAATGGTGCTGTTTTTGGCAGGATATTGGGCCTACAACAGTTTTTTCAAGAAAACTTCCGACGTAAGCGCATTCAGCGCGGTGCCCTCCGACGCCATTTTTGTGGCCACCACCAACGACCTATCCAGGGCATGGAACACGCTCAGCAAGAGCAATTTCTGGAACTACCTGAAAACCACTGAGTATTTCAACGACCTGAACGAGGACATAGAGCTGGTGGACCAGTTTCTGAAAGATTCCAAGCTGGCCGACAAGCTGCTTGAGGGCCGTCAGCTGGTGATGGCCGGCATGGAGAACGGCGCCGGCTCATGGGATATGGTTTACCTTATCGACCTGCAGGAGTTCTCGAAATATTTCGGCGACCTGTCATCGTCGTTCAGCCTCCTGAAAGACTACAAGGTATCCACCAACAAGTATTCGCAGGGCGGCGAGGATCCAAGGGAGTTTCAGGTTTTCACCCTGGCCGACCGCAAGGATCCCGAATTCAACATCTACCTTACCCTGGCCGAGAACATCCTGGTGGTGGGTCTCGACAAGAAACTGGTATACAAGGTATTGAACGAGTTTGGCAACGACGCCTGGACCAATAATTCCAGCTTCCAGCAGGTGGCCGGAGATTTTGGCGGAAGCAGCCTCCTGAAGCTGTTTCTCAACTACAAGACCGTCGACAAGCTGTATTCGATGTATTCCACCGAGCCAAGCGAGGGCCTGGATATGATTACCCAGAGCCTGGTGTACTCAGTGCTGGGCCTCGAGCTATACGACGACGAGATTATCCTGAGCGGCAACACCTGTCTGGATTCGGTGTACTCGTATCTGCGCGCGTTCAGCAACGTGGGCACAGGCAAAACCAAGGCGTTCCAGATCCTCTCTGACCAGACCGCCGTATACTTGTCGCTGCAGTTCAACGATTTCGGCAAGTTCTACGAGGAGCTCACCAACGAGTATGCCCGCGGCAACAAGAAAGACTGGGACGACATGCAGAAGCTGCTGAAAACCACCGAGAAACTGCTGGGTTTCAGCCTCAAGGACGATTTCATGGGCTGGATAGGCAACGAGATCACCATAGCCAAGCTGAGGCCGCTGAGCGAGAAATCGCGCGACATCGACGCCGCAGTGATAATCGGCGCCAGCAACATCAACGACGCCAAGGCTCACCTCGGCAATATGTTTGACCACATACAGCACCGCACTCCGCTAAAGTTCAGAATAGAGCCATACAGGAATTTCGACATCAAATATCTGGATATCAACGGATTCTTCAAGATGTTCCTGGGCAAGCTGTTCAATCAGATGGAGAAGCCATACTTCACCTACATAGAGGATTTCGTGGTATTCGCCAACAGTCCTGAGGTGCTGCATCAGATAATAGACGACTACCTGATGGGCCGCACCATGAGCCGCAGCGTAAAGTTCGAGAACTTCAAGGACGGTTTCGACAACAAATCCAACGTTACAGTTTTCATACAGACTCCCAAGATGTATGAGACACTGCTGAAATATTCTCCCGACGACCTTAAGCCGGATATCGAGAACAACCGCGAGCTCATCAACAGTTTCGCAAGGTTCGGTTTCCAGCTATCCAACAACGGCGGCCTCTTCAAGAGCAAACTGGCCATCCAGTACGATTCCACAGCCAACGGTGAGGACATAGCCATGAAAGTGGAGAGCCTGATGGAGAGCAACATGGGCATAGCCGACATCGATTCGCTTAAGTTTAAGGCCATATTGCCCGAGGGCATCGAGGACGGACCTCAGCGCATAATGTACGATACCATAGAGACCATACACTACGACGGCAACGTATCCGGCGGACTGGCCAACGGAATCTGGAGAACATACTACGAGAGCGGCAACATCTTTGTATCAGCCAACTACATGCAGGGCTACCTGAACGGCAAGGCATACTTCTACTACAACAGCAACAAGGAGACCAAGCTGGCCGAGATAGACTACAACATGGACAAGATAGACGGCTACTACATAGAGTATTTCCGCAACGGAAACATGAAATCGAAGATAGAATACAAGGACGGCGAGCGTCACGGCGACTGTCAGTATTTCCACGAAAACGGCAAACTGCGCCTCACTTCCAAATACAAGCACGGCAAGCGCTCCGGCAAATCCACCGTCTACGACGAGAACGGCAAAAAGATAGGAAAACTGGATACTGATAATTATTAATATAATTACGAATTACGAAATCCGAATTACGAATTCAGGGCTGATAAATTCATTACCAGCAATTCGGATTCCGTAATTCGTAATTCGTAATTTTATAAAACCATGGAATACCTGAAAGTATTTTTGATAGCATTCGTAATATTGGCCCTGTGTTTTGTGGGACTTGGCATCCAGATTTTCTGGGGCAAGAAAAAACGTTTCCCACAATACGAGGTGGGCGAAAACGAGGAGATGCAGAAACTTGGAATCTACTGCATGAACCAGGTTCAGCAGATGATAGACAAGGAGATAATAGAGGGCAAGAAAATGAAGCATTCCCTGGAGGACTGCGAGGGCTGCCCTCTACGCACATCGGCCTGCGCCGCCAGAAAGATAAAGGAGCAGCGCGCCAAAAACGACGAAGAAGAATAAAAAAAATCCGGAGCCTCACACACTCCGGATTTTTTTTATCTAAGCTTGTCCAAATCCACCAGCACCTTGTCGAAATCGAAATACTTGGCGGTGCCCACGTCGGCGCCCTTGCGGAAATACATCTGATTGAAATCGGGCTTGCCGTCTGGAAGGTGTTTCTTGAAGAAATCTATGCTCTCCTCGGCGCCAAGCAAGGTGCGTACCCTGAGGCGGTAAATCATATCATCATCGCTGAGGCTTACGGATTCCAGATAATCTGCCGCACGGTATATGCCCGTGATGGATCCAAGATAACGGCGCACATTCTGCTGCT
>JAKSLV010000003.1 GCA_024401025.1 Bacteroidales bacterium | reverse complement strand
ATCACCAGTATGTCGTCGGTTTGCTCGTTGTCGCCTTTCCAGATTCTGAATTCTTCCTTCAGTTGCTGTTCCTGCTCGTTCATTGGCAGGTGGCATATCGATCCAAGCATTTTCCTGAAACGGCCCAGCATGTATTTCTTGTTTTCCTGGCCTCCAAACTGGTCGGAGTATCCGTCGGAAAAAATGTAGTATGTGGCCTCGTCGTCTACCGGCACATCCACATTGGTGAATTTTCTCTCGCCGGTGGGGTTGGGGTTTTCCGGGTCGTCGGGCACCAGGCCGCCTATTCCGAATGGGTTAGGCTTTATCTTTTCGGGCTCCTTGCCGGGGCGCGCCACCACCAGGGCGTTTTTGGCTCCGCAGTATTCCAGTTTCCTGTTGGTGCTGTCTATCATCACCAGGCTCATATCCATGCCGTCATGGTTGTCGGTGGTGTCCTGCCTCAGGGTGTTCCTGATCTCCATGTGCATCTTGTCCATGATGTCGTTGGGATGCTCCAGCTTGGTGCCGTTCATGATGTTTTCCAATATGTTGTATCCTATCATGGATATCATGGCGCCCGGCACACCGTGACCCGTACAGTCGATGGCGGCCAGATAGGTCTTGATGCCCTTGCGGTGATACCAGTAGAAATCGCCGCTCACCACGTTTCTTGGCTTGAAGAAAATTGCAAGCTGCGGTATCGCCTTCCTCAGCAGGTCTTTGCTTATCAGCATCGACATCTGTATGTGCTTGGCGTATGCTATGGAGTCGGCTATGGCCTGCTGCTGAATGGAGATCTGCTTGTTGGTTTCGGCCAGCTCGTTGGCCCATTTCTCCACCTGCATGTTCTGCTCCTCCATTATCATGTTGTTCTCCCTTAGCAGGGTGTTCAGCTGCTTGGTCTTGCGCGCGTTTCGCCATGCCAGATACGCAATCAGCAGAAACAGCAGCAGCAGCGATGCGCCTATGTAGATGTATTGCAGCAGTTGCTCACGCTTGCTTTGTGCGTCGTTTTTCTCTTTCTGAAGCTGCTGGTCTCTCTGTTTTTCCAGCTGAAACAGCTTTCTCTGCTGGTCCAGGTTCATGGTGTTCTCGGTTATAATCTTGTTCTTCAGGTTGTTGGCCGACAGTTTCTCGGCGTTTTCGGCGTTTATCCTTTCCTGTTCGAACAGCAGCCTCTGTATCGAGTCTTCCAGCTTGTGGCGCTCGTTGGTGGCGTATCGGTCGCGTTTCAGCTCCTGCACCTCCTGGTTGGCCAGCTCCTGGTTTACGTGGCTGGTCATGTTGTTGAGCTTGGTCTGATACTCCATGAATTTGGCGTGCATGCCCAGCGCGCGGTAACATTCCATCAGCATCTGGTAACACTTGATAATCAGCTGCTTGTGGTTGATGTCCTGAGCCAGCTTAAGAGCGTCGAGCAGCTGATCGATGGCCACGCGGTATTCTTTCTCGATTATCAAAATATATGCCACGTCGGTGATGCATCCTGATATGGCCGTGTCGTTGTTCCTCAGCCTGGCGGTCTTTAGGGCCATCTTCATGTAAGTGAGGGCGTTCTCGTACTCGTCAAGCTCGGTGTACATGAGGCCGATGTTCGAGTACAGTTTCTGAACGTTGGCCAGCCTCTTGTTTTGCAGGTACAGGGTAGCTGATTTCTTGTATACGTCAATGGCTTTGTTGTATTCGCGGATCTGCGAGTAGGTTTTACCCATCTTGTGGAATGTCTGAGCCAGTTTTATGGGCTCTCCGTTCTCGGTGTATTCCTTGGCCTGTTTCTGAAGCTTCTCCAATATCTCGTGCTCGTTTCCGTTCTGGGCACGGCAAACCACTCCCAAAAGCAGCATCAGCACCGCCAGGGTATATTTTAATATATTGATATATAGTGGTTTATGATATTGTGTCACTGCTAAAACGTTGTCTATTTTATCAATGAACAAATTTAATGCAAATTTTTTGATTGTGCAAAATTTTGTATGTTATTTTTACTTTGTAATATCGCTGAAAAACAATAAATTTGCGGATGATTTAGTTAACATTTGGGTTACATTAAAAACATCAATTTCTAGTTATGAATTATATCTCTAAATTTTTGTCTGCGGTTGCCGTTTTTTTGTCGGCAGGTTTTGCCGCCACGGCCCAGGATTTCGAGGTTTCGCCGGTAACGCTGGAGTTCAACGCCGCGCCGGGAGCCATGCAGACCCGCGAGGTTGTCATCACCAACCACAGCAATATTGGCTCTGTGTTCCGTCTCAGGGTAGAGGATTATGATATCGACGAGGAGGGCCGCCGCCACACACGTCAGCGCGGCATGGTGATGCACTCATGCAGCAACTGGATTAGCGTGTCGCCGTCCACACTGGATATCAACCCTAATTCTCAGGGAGTTGCGCGTGTTACAATGAGCGTTCCCGCCGATGGCAACGACAGCCGCTGGGCTCAGATTGTGGTGTCTGAGGCCCACGAGCGCAGCTCTTTCGGCGCCGACAACGGCACTCAGGCCGGCGTGGTGCTGTCGCCCGAGATTGTCATAGATGTCACTCAGACAGCGCAGGGCGTGCGCGAGGCCAAGGCCAAGCTCTCCGATTTCGAGGAGGTGGTGGATGTGGACGGCAAGTCGGATTCCAGGGTTTTCGCCGTAAGTGTCGAGAATCAGGGCAAGACTTTCCTTAAGGGCAACCTCTACATTGTGGCCGCCAACATGAGCACGCTTCAGGAATACGACATCCTTAAGCGTCCTATCACGATTTTCACCGGCGCGTCGCAGAAGTTCCGCCTAGTGCTGGAGCCTGGAATGTTGCCGGCCGGAGTTTACGATTTCACATGTCTTCTGGATATGGGCGCGGCTTTCCCTATCAAGGGTATCCGCCTCAAGGAGTCGGTGGCAATAGGTCAGTAGCATGTCAGCCAGGTTTTTGTTGTTGTTTTTGGCCTGGGCCCTGATGCTTACCCCTCTGCGTGCCCAGACCGCCGCATCCACCGATACCGTGCGCTATCCCGACGGCTCCGTAAAGGAGGTGTTTCAGGTGGACAGGCTCACAGGTATGAGGAACGGCCCATACAAGTATTTCTATCCCGGCGGAGTGTTGGGGCAGGAAGCCGTGTATGTAAACGACACCCTGAACGGACCCTTTGCGATGTATTATCAGGAGGGCGGCATCAGGCTTAGATGTACTTTCCAGAAGGGACTGCGCCACGGCTTGATGTATTTTTACGGTGACAGCGGCCAACTGCTTGAGACATTAGTATTTGCCTATGGTCAGATTTTTGGCGAGAATGTGCGATATTATTCCACCGGCGAGGTTAATATTGTGGCCAACCGCATAGGCGACCACTGGCAGGGAATCTCCAAGATTTATTACAAGAGCGGACGTCTTCAGGCCGAGGTTAATTACGTGGACGGAAAAAAATCCGGTGCCATGACCACCTATTTCGAGGACGGCACGGTGATGAACGTGTCGCAGTTTGTGGACGATGTGCGTCAGGGCGAGTATTTCGCCAACTACAGCAACGGCGCTTTGGCCGAACGCGGATCTTACGTTGACGGGCAGCGTCAGGGCATTTGGACATCCTACCATCCCGACGGCAAAACCGTATACACCACGGGCCGCTATCTCGACGGCAATTATTCCGGACTCTGGCACATCTACAATCCCGACGGCAGCCTAAGGCAGACCTCCGTTTTCCAGAACGGAATGGAGCACGGCCCCGTTACCTACGCCAACGGCCGCAAGGTGCTGTATTTCATGGGAAGCCCGGTTTTTTAATGGACAATAATAAAATGGATAATGGATAATGGACAATGGATAATGGATAATGCTTCCCGTTGAGATGCATTGTCCATTATCCATTGTCAATTGTCCATTGTCTTTGCGCCAAGGCGCAAAGACTTAGTGTCCCTTTTCCGAGATGTACTTCACCCTCATGAGGCGGAGTTCCTCCTCGGTCCAGTCGTCCTCGCCAAGCTCGCGCATGGCCTCGTCGATGGATTCGGTTTCGGCGTGGTCGAAGTATTCGTAGACTTCTTCCTGACGCTCGTCGTCGATAATCTTGTTGATGTAGTAGTCGAGATTGAGCTTTGTGCCCGAGTTTATGATGGATTCTATCTCGCTAAGCAGCTCGTCCATTTCTATCTGCTTGCTCTCGCAGATGTCCTCGAGGTCCAGCTTGCGGTCGATGCTCTGGATGATGTATACCTTGTTGCCCGATTTCGACACCACGGATTTCACCACCATGTCCTGAGGACGCTCTATCTCCTTTTCCTGAACGTATTTCTTGATGAGGTCAACGAACTCCTTGCCGAATTTCTGAGCCTTGCCGTGTCCCACGCCCACTATCTGGGTAAGCTCCTCCAGGGTGATAGGATACTGCACGGCCATGTCTTCCAGCGATGGATCCTGGAAAATCACGAAAGGTGGCACGTTTTTCTGCTTCGAGACCTTCTTCCTGAGGTCCTTTAGCAGCTTGAAGAGCTCGGGGTCAGATGCTCCGCCGCCCACAGAGTGAGGCGCCGACTGCTCGTCTTCCTCCTCGCCGTCCTCGTAGTCATGGTTTTTCACAAACTCTATGTCGAATGGCTTCTTCAGGTAGCTGTGTCCCTCTGGGGTAAGCTTCAGCAGGCCGTAGTTTTCTATATCCTTCATCAGGAAACCGTGTACGAGGGCCTGACGCAATACCGCGTTCCAGAAATCCTCGTCGCCATCGTCCTCGCCAACTCCAAAACAGTCGAGGTGCTGGTGCTTGTATGTCTTTATCTGAGAGTCTGATACGCCGGCCAAAACTCTGGCCACGTGCTCGGTCTTGAATTTCTCCTGAATCTCCAGAATTACCTTAAGCGCCTTTATGATAGCGTTTTTGGCCGGGAATTTCTTCTGAGGATGGCGGCAGTTGTCGCAGTTGCCGCAAGGCTCCTCCAGTGTTTCGCCAAAGTAGTTGAGCAGCATCTTGCTGCGGCACATCGATGTTTCGGCGTATGCCACG
This sequence comes from Bacteroidales bacterium, assembly GCA_024401025.1. Classification (GTDB taxonomy): domain Bacteria; phylum Bacteroidota; class Bacteroidia; order Bacteroidales; family UBA3824; genus UBA3824. The sequence goes on along the minus strand of JAKSLV010000003.1, from coordinate 65,172 downwards.
GTTTCGCTTAGGAGCTGCTTGCCGATTTCCTGCTCGCTAACGGGCTTGCCCTGCATGAACTTCTCCAGCTTCATGATGTCGTTCATGCTGTAGAAAGCTATGCACTGACCCTCTCCGCCGTCGCGGCCCGCGCGTCCGGTTTCCTGGTAATATCCCTCAAGCGATTTTGGCATGTCGTAGTGGATTACAAAACGCACATCCGGCTTGTCGATGCCCATGCCGAAAGCTATGGTGGCCACTATCACATCCACCTCCTCCATCAGGAACTTGTCCTGATTTGCGCTGCGTGTGGCGCTGTCCATGCCGGCGTGGTAGGGCAGGGCCTTTATCTCGTTTACCTCAAGGGTTTTGGCCAGCTCCTCCACCTTCTTTCTAGAAAGGCAGTAGATGATGCCGGATTTCCTCTTGTTCTGCTTGATGAACTTTATTATCTGCTTGTCGATGTCCACCTTTGGACGCACCTCATAATAGAGGTTGGCCCTGAAGAACGACGACTTGAACACGTCAGCCTCTATTATGCCGAGGTTTTTCTGGATGTCGTGCTGCACCTTGGGCGTGGCTGTGGCCGTAAGTGCAATTATAGGGCTGCGTCCTATCTCCTCTATAATAGGGCGTATGCGTCGGTATTCGGGGCGGAAGTCATGACCCCACTCCGAGATGCAGTGAGCCTCGTCTATCGCGAAAAACGATATCTTGGTCTGTTTCAGGAACTCTATGTTCTCCTCCTTGGTAAGGCTCTCGGGGGCCACATAAAGCAGTTTTGTTTTGCCGCTGCTGATATCTTCCTTCACCTGGGCAATCTGCTGCTTGCTAAGCGAGCTGTTCAGGAAATGGGCGATATTCTCGTTGGTGCTGATATTGCGCATGGCGTCCACCTGGTTTTTCATCAGGGCTATCAGCGGTGATATAACAATGGCTGTACCGTCCAGCAATAGCGACGGCAGTTGGTAGCACAGCGATTTTCCGCCTCCCGTGGGCATCAGCACGAATGTGTCGCGGCCGGCCAGCACGTTTTTGATAACGGCTTCCTGCTCGCCCTTGAATCGGTCGAATCCGAAAAACTTGTGCAAGTAATCTGTGAGGTTTATTGTCTTTTTTGCCATTAGCTTTCTTAGTTTTGCTTTATAACACAAATTTGGAAAAAGTTTTTTGAATTATCCAAATTTTTTTGCATTTTTTTTAATATTTTTTTTATAATTTTTCGTCAGTCCGCCACCGAGCTGTCTACGGCCCTGTATTGTATGCAGTTTTTGTTGCTGAAGTCGGGCTCTATTATTCCCGCGCTCATGAGGTCTATCAGCACGTTTTCGGAATCCGTTTTGCCCAGTTGGAGGTATTTCTGCACCAGTTCCACGCTTATCAGCCCGTTTTCCTCTATGTATTGCATCACGAATTCCTGCTTGCGGGTGTAGCTGATGCTGGTGTTGATGCCCTGGCGCATATTCTCCATGGCCTTCACTATCACCCTGTCGGCCAGGATGTTCTCGTCGGCCACTCGCACGTATGCCAGATATTTGCCGCTGGCGTCCTTGGCCTTGTAGGGCGGAGTGGGGCCCTTGGGGATTATTATCTCCAATACCTGCTTGCCGTCCACCTCCCACAGGCAGGCCTCGAAATCCACCTTGGGCTGGCTGTAGAGCTTGGCGGCGCTCTCTATCATATAGTATTCCTCGTCGGGATTGGCTCCGGCTATGCGGCCGTTGTCCTTTACGCCTATCAGCAGGCTGCCTCCGTCGGTGTTGGCAAAGGCCGACAGCGATTTGGCTATCTTCTTGCTGTCGGTGATGGCGTATTTGAAATCCTGATGCAGGCCCTCGCCCTGCTTGATGCGTAGCAGAAGCTCGGTTTCGGGATCGTGCGATTGTATCATCGTGTGTAAGGTGTTTGGTTGTCAGCTCACAATTTTAAATAATAAAAACGAGATTGCGAAATTTTTTGCCCAATATTTTTTTTCGTCACAGATTTTTGCTACATTTGGACTTTATAAAACGCAAGCCTGCGCTTCTTGCATGGGGCTTGCTTTGTTACAGAATTTCTGCAAGATATAACAACAATTTAAAATTTTTAGCATTATGGAGAATAAGAAGACCTTTGTGCTGGATACCAATGTTATCCTCCACGATTTCAGGAGCATATATAATTTCGAGGAAAACGATGTGGTGATACCCATCGTGGTGCTGGAGGAGCTCGACAAGTTCAAGAAGGGCAACGACACCATCAACATACAGGCCCGCGAGTTTATGAGAATCCTCGACCGCCTTACGGAGAACTGCCCACGTCTGGAAGACGGAGTGCCTCTCGGCGACGGGCGCGGCAATCTCTACGTGGTGGGCGGCAAGCCTTTCAGCGAGGCCATGAAGCTATCATTCAGCGAGCCCATTCCCGACCACAAGATTCTGGCCGTGGCTATATGGATAAAGGAGAACCATCCCGAGAAACACGTGGTGCTGGTATCGCAGGACATAAACCTGAGGATGAAATCGCGCACACTCTCCATGGAGAGTCAGGACTACAAGACCGGCAAGGTGGAGAACGCCGAGAAGCTTTTCCAGGGCATCAGGCTGATACCAAACACCAACGACGACTTTGTATCCAGACTATACCGCGAGAGCTCGGTGCCGGCATCGGAGAGCGGCATCGACGCCCAGTTTGCCCCCAACGAGTATTTCATGGTGGGCGACGAGCATACCAACGCCCTGTGCTGCTACTGCAAGCAGGACGATGCCATCCGCAAGGTTACCAAGCAGCGAGCATCAGGAATCACGCCCCGAAACGCCGAGCAGAGTTTTGTTCTAGATGCCCTGATGCGGCCTGAGATTCAGCTGATTACAATTACAGGAAAGGCAGGTACGGGAAAAACGCTGCTGGCCCTGGCTTCAGCTATAGAACAGTACAGAATGTTCATGCAGATATTCCTGAGCCGACCCATAGTGCCACTCGGCAACAAGGACCTCGGATATCTGCCCGGCAACGAGAAACAGAAGATAAACCCATACATGCAGCCTCTGTTCGACAACCTTAATGTAATAAAGCAGACCATAGGAATCAACAGCAAGGCATCGCAGAACATCGACGCCATGGTAAGGGACGAGCGACTGCTGGTGTCGCCGCTGGCATACATCCGCGGACGAAGCCTCAACAACGCCTTTTTTATTGTTGACGAGGCTCAGAACCTTACTCCGCACGAGGTTAAGACCATCATAACACGTGCCGGCGAGAACACAAAAATGGTGTTCACCGGCGATGTGGAGCAGATCGACAGCCCTTTCCTGGATATGAGGAGCAACGGCCTGTCGTATCTGGCCAACAAGATGAAGGGGCAGGATTTCTTTACGCACATCAACCTTGTGCACGGCGAGCGCAGCCGAATGGCCGACATCGCCGGAAAACTTTTGGACTAATATTTAAGTGATTGAAGTAATTGAAGTGTTGAAGTGATTGATGCATTTCAACATTTCCCCACTTCAATCACTTCAACACTTAATACTGATGGACGATTTTAAACTGAACGAGCGTTTGCAGCTTGCTTTCGATTACCTTTATTACACCGGGCGCAATGTGTTCCTTACCGGAAAGGCAGGCACCGGCAAAACCACTTTTCTGCGCCGCCTAAGGCAGACCTGCCCAAAGCGCAACGTGGTGTGCTCGCCCACTGGAGTGGCGGCCATCAATGCCGGAGGCGTTACGCTGCACTCGTTTTTCCAGCTGCCTTTTGGTCCGCAGACTCCTGATTCGCCCCGTGAGTCAAACAACGGCCTCAGAAAACAGAAAATCCAGATTATCAAGAGTCTGGAGTTGCTCATCATCGACGAGATCTCGATGGTGAGGGCCGATCTGCTGGATTCAGTCGATATAGTTTTGCGCCGCTACCGTGGCAACAGCAAGCCTTTCGGCGGTGTGCAGCTGCTCCTTATCGGCGATATGCAGCAGCTGTCGCCCGTGGTGAGGCCCGAGGACGAGGAGATTCTGCGTCCATATTACAAATCGTATTACTTTTTCGGAAGTCTGGCCTGGCAGAAAACCAACTATGTGTGCATAGAGCTCAATCAGGTTTTCCGCCAGACCGACCAGAGTTTCATATCCATACTGAACGCCATCCGCGAGGGCAAGGCCGACGGCAACACCATCTGCGAGCTAAACAAGCGCTGCATTCCCGACTACGAGCCGCCTCAGGGCGAGGACGTGGTAACCCTAGTTACCACCAACCGACAGGCCGACCAGATCAACCAGCTCCACATGCTGGAACTTACAACCGAGCCTCAGCACTTTATGGCTGATGTAAAGGGCGATTTCCCCGAATCGTCGTACCCCGTCGACAGCGACCTTGTATTGAAGGAGGGCGCCGTGGTGATGTTCATGAAAAACGACACATCGCCCGAGAAACAATATTACAACGGCAAGATTGGCCGGGTGTCGGGTTTCGATGGCGAGGTGGTGCTGGTGAAATGCGCTGGCGAGCAGGAGATTAGGGTGGCGCCCGTTGTTTGGGAAAACACCAAATACATTGTGGACGAGGCCACCAAGGAGATAAAGGAGGACGTGGCAGGCACTTTCAAGCAGATACCGCTGCGCACCGCCTGGGCCGTAACAATCCACAAGAGTCAGGGCCTCACGTTCGACAAGCTTATGATCAACGCCTCCAACAGTTTTGCCCACGGGCAGGTGTATGTGGCTCTCTCGAGGTGCCGCACATTGGAGGGCCTTGTGTTGCTGAAGCCGCTCTCTCTCAGCGATCTCATCTACGATCCCCAGGTGGAGAGTTTCGCTCAGGTGGTGGAGCAGAGCATTCCAAACAATTCGGTGCTCGTTACCGACAAGCGCGATTATTTCTTCGATTCGGTGGAAGACCTCTTCAACTTCCATCCCATATACAACGGCATACAGCAGTTGCAGCGCCTTCTCGATACCCACACGGGATCGTTTGTGGGCAACAAGCAGAATTTCGTGGGGCTGGATTCGGTGGTGTTTGCCGAGCTCATGGCAGTATCAGACAAATTCATGAAATACATAAGGTACACCTACCGCGAATCCGCCAACGTGGAGCAGGAGGAGGCCCTGATACTGCGCATTCAGAACGGATGCGCCTATTATCTGGAAAAGATGCAGCAGAAGCTGGAACAGCCCATAAAGACTTTCGGTTTCGATTGCGACGACAAGGCCAAGAAACAGAAGATTTCTGATGCCGTGGATCAGCTTACGGACGATTTCGATTTCAGGAAGCGGATACTCTCGGCCATGAAGGATGGATTCTCGCTGCCCTCGTACATGGCCCGGAAAGCCAGCCTCATGGTGGATTCGGCACAGGAGAATGCGCCTAGGAAGCGCAAGGCCGATTCGTTGGGAGCATCAGCACAAAGAGCAGTATCAGCCAACCCCGTACTCTGCACCAAGCTGCTGGAATGGCGCAACAACATGGCGCAGAGACACGGCGTGGAGCCCAAGGACATTGTGAGCACTCAGTGCATAGTGGATATCAGCAACAAGCTGCCTTCCGACATAAAGGCACTGTCGGGAATAAAGGGTATGGGCAGCAAGGCCAAAAAGTTTGGCGTGGAGATCCTGAAGCTGATATACGCCTACATGCAGGCCAACGGAATGACTCTGGGCCTGGGCACCGACGACTCGCTGAGGCAGGCCGAATTTGAGAGCCTCAGTACTCAGGAGAAGAGTTTCAAGCTCTTCAACGACGGCAAATCCGTGGCCGAGATATCATCGGAGCGCAAGCTGAAGGCCGAGACCATAATGGGGCACCTGTCGGCATACGTCTCCACAGGCGAGATAGACCCCCTGAGGCTGATATCCAGGGAGGTGTACGACATCATAAAGGTGGCGATGCTGGAGAATCCCGGCGCATCCGACGGCGTGATAATGACCAAGACCACCAAGCCCGTATCCTACGGCGCAATACACGTGGTGAGGGCTGCCATAGAGGCCGGAATCGACGACATATAAATCAATAATATTTGCAAAGCTATGAGGATAGCTATAGTACAATCGGCGGCGGATCCCGAGAATGGAAAGATAGACCGCCGCAGGGTGGAGGCCCTGGTAGCCGAACACTCCCAGCCGGGAGATTTGTGGATTTTGCCTGAGGCTTTCGATACTGGCTGGAGCATCAGCCCGGAAAACATCGGCGGCATCAACGGCCGTGAGTGCGAACTGCTGCTGGACAGCCTGTCGCGGAGGTTCGGCATCGCCATCTGCGGAAGCTATTACGAGGCTCTGGACGGCGGCGCATATAGCAACACTTTCCGTGTGGTGTCGTATGCGGAGGGCTTCAACCTGGTGGGTGCCAAGCGTCATCTATTTGGCGATTTCGAGAAGCATCAGGTAAGGCCCGGCCATGCCGTGCTTACGTTCAGCATAGGCGGCATCAGGATTAGGGCCGTGGTATGCTACGACCTCAGGTTTCCCGTATGGTGCCGCCACACCGCCCAAGAGCCCTACGACGCCCTTGTGTGCGTATCGCAGTGGCCCATGCAGCGCGCCGCCGACCGCCGTCTGCTGATGCAGGCCCGTGCCATGGAGAATGTGGCATACACTGTAAACGCCAACGCACTGGGCGATTCTATGGTGTGCCTGCCCGACGGACGTCCCGATTTCGCTATGGAGGTGGGCCGCGAGCTGGGCTTCTACAATCTGGATATCAGCGTGGTGGAGAATATGCGCAAGCGTAAGAGGTATCTTGCTGATGCCGACGATTTTTGTATCAACATGTGAAAAAAATAACGTAAGTTCTACGAATTATTTTTATCGCACTGATGACACAGATTACACTGATTTTTCACAGATTATTGTTTTTTTTACGTGATATTATCTAAAACAATCTGTGTTGTCTGTGATATCTGTGCTAAACTTTAAATTATAAAATATATGTAATTTTATCATGAGAAGGATTTTTGCCATTATCGCCCTTGCATGCGGGCTTTGCGCGATGGATGCCGCGGCCCAGACCAACAATCTCCATTTCTTTTCTATGATGGGCGATTACGATAACGTGGCCCACTTAATAAACCGCCATGAGGATGTGGACGCCTTCGACGACAACGGCTACACCCCTTTGATGTATGCCGCCGACAAGGGCTACGACAATATCGTGAAAATCCTGATGGAGAATGGCGCAAACCCCAACTGGCTGCCCCTCTACGACTACGAGCCACCGGCGCTGCATGCGGCAGTGCTTACCGGCCATCCCCAGACCGTGGACCTGATGCTGCAATATGAGCGCACCAAGGTGGATCTGCTGGATTCCGCCGGATACACCGCGCTGTTCCACGCCGCCAAATGCGGCCTGGTGGAGTGTGCCGACGTGCTGCTGTTCCACGGCGCCGATCCCAACATCGTGTACTGTGGCAGTGTTACCGCGCTTCAGCAGGCCGCCGCCAACAACGATACCGCCATGATCAACCTCCTGATATCCAACGGTGCTGATGTTGACCTCATGGCCGGGGGACGCACAGCCTTCTCGGTGGCGGCAGAGTTTGGTGCGTCTGATGCTGCCGATATGCTTCGCAACGCCAATTGCGACATCCACAAGGGCTATCCGATGCACTTTGCCGCCATATATGCCGATTGGAGGATGGCGGAAGACCTCAAGAACTGGGGAGTGGACGTCAACGAGCCCGGCATCGACAAGCGTCTTCCACGAGATATGGCGGTTTTCAACAGCAACGGCTTGTCAGCCAGAAAGATTGCCTCCATGGGCGGACGCTGCGCCTCCTTGCTGATGATAAGGTATTTGTCCATTTCGGCCTTTCAGGAATTCTGCAAACACGAGTTCCGCCTTGGCTTCGATGTGGGCGTTCACGAGCAGCGCAGCAATATGTCGCTCCACTTTGGCGCGTCGCTGAGGCCGGGATACAAGCCGGCGCTGGTTCAGGATTCCAAAAATCTCTATTATCAGCTCAGGGAAAAGCGCCGGATGCTGCATTTCGATCTCGAGAAACGCATATCGTTCACCCACAAGATGATGCCCGACTGGGGCGCGTTGCTTGCCTACGAGTTTGCCATGATGTCGGGAAAGTACGACGGGGCCATGGACCTGAAGCCGGTGTCGGAGAATCTGCATGTGCCGTGCGTGGGTCTGTATGGCAGGTTCAGATATGTAGGTATGAGCGTGGGATACAAGCATTACGGATATTCTCACGCACTGGAATCTCCCAAAAATGTGGTGAATATTTCGATTACCGGATACATTGGCCTTGGACAAAAAGTCTACAAGGGATTCAACTAATCTTACTGGCAAAAAAAAGCCCCTCCAGGCTACTGAAATCGGAGGGGCACAGATAATTCTAATAAAATAAAGTTGATATTAGTACTGATTACGCCCATAAGAGCGGTATGTCCGCAAAAATCCATAAATCTTTTTGCAGAATTTTAGCAAATTTTGCGTAAGTATCAGGAAGTATATGAATTAACGTAAGTTTTATGATTTTTTTTTCGCACTGATTACACAGATGACACTGATTTTTCACAGATTATTATTTTTTTACGTGATATTATATAAATAAAATCTGTGCGGAAACTTGATGACGGTAATTTGTTTTCTTTGTGTATCAAGGCAGCATCAGGCAACAAAAATTTTCGTGCAAAAATTTATGCAAAATCTTTCTTGTTTTCAATTTTTTTTGTTTACTTTGTATTTTGATTAATTCGTCGTAAGTTCGGCGGATTGTTTATTATCACACTGATGACACTGATACACTGATTTTTCATAGATTATTATTATTTTGCATGATATTATCTATAAAAAATCTGTGATATCTGTGGTATCTGTGCGAAACTTTAATTGGATATACGTGAAACTTAATTTCTATAAATAATATGGGATTATTCGATAAAATCAAGAGCGCTTTCATAGAGGAAGACGAGGAAGATATCAAGGCTGCCCAGCAGGCGGCTCAACAGCAACAGCAGGCAGCGCCTCAGGATGCACCCGCGCAGCAATACAATGCGCCCGGCACTCAGGAGATTGGCATGCCCACAGTGGATATGAGTCAGCCAAGCGGCGAGGGAAAAATCAACCCCGATCTGCTGAGGACTTTCGAGGCCGCGCTCAGGGACTTTAATCTGCCAGGTCCTGATTATCTGGAGCTTAAGAGCATCATCGACAACGAGAATTTCCGCAAGAATATTCCTGACGAGAACCAGAGAATTGTATCGGCATTCTTCAGCATTCAGGCCGGCAACCCCACATTCTCGAAGGCAATCGTGCTCAACAGCCTTCAGCAGTATGTGGAGAAGATGGAGGGCGAGCGCACAAGCGCGCTTCAGCAGCTTGGACAGCGTATAGAGGAGGAGATTACAGCTCCTACCGAGCTGATAGAGCAGAAGTTTAAGCGCATAGAGGAGCTTCAGGCCCAGATGGTTCAGGTGCAGGACGAGATCAAGGAGCTTCAGGCCGAGGTGGCTCAGAAGAGAGCCGAGCTCAACACCAAGAAACTCGATTTTGATGTTACAATTAACGCACTTATCGGCGCGCTAAAGGCCGATATGGTGAAGATAGACAACGCAATCAACTAAACTTTCATATAATATGGAAAATAAACCCGTATCACCCTGGCAGCGTCCAGGCGGAACCCTCGCCAAGGTAGTTTTGGCAGGTTTGATAGTAGGCGGCGGTTTCTTGATTTTCAAGAACATCGACTTCCTTATAAGTCTTACACAGAAGACCATCACTTTGGCCGCGCTCTGCGGAGTATTGGCTCTCATTGGTTTCCTTATCACCAACAAGAAATTCCGTAACCTTTGCAGCAATGTATATTTCCTTATTATGCGCAAGCTTACAGGTTTGGTGGTGGAGATAGATCCCATTGCCATCGTGGAAGGCAAGGTGAAGGAAATGAAGGGCAAGATCCAGAAAATCAGCAAGCTTCTTGGCGATGTAAAGGGTCTCAACATGCAGAACGAGAAGCGTTTGCAGCTGAAGCGCGCCGAGATGGACGAGAATCTCCGCAAGCTGGACCTCCTCCAGAAGAGCAACCGCATGCAGGAGGCTCAGGTTTGCAACAACAAGATTGTGCGCCTGAAGACCGCCATCGAGAATTCCAGCAAGCGTCTTGAGGACAGCAAGGCTTGGATGATGATTCTCACCGAGCTAAAGAAGGCAGCCGAGCTTAAGGTGGAGGACACCGAGGACGCCGTAAAGGCACGCAAGGAGGAGTTTGAGTCTATCAAGGCTCAGCACAAGGCTTTCTCTAGCATTCAGGGTCTGCTCTCCGACAATCCCGACGAGCTCGACAGCTTTACAATGGCTATGGACTTCATGGACAACGATATCAGCCAGAAACTCGGCGAGATGTCGCTCATCATCGACGAGACCGGCGGCATCATCGATCAGATTGCCCTCGACAACGCCGTCAACAGCATCAAGGCTGAGGAATTCCTCCAGAAGTACCGCGAGAACGGTATCGACGGAATTTTCTCTTCTTCGTCGCAGGATGGTCCAAAGGCTCTGGAAGACAAGAGCGTAAGCCAGCTGAACGCTTCGCTCAACAAGGCAGCTGAGAAACTCCAGAACAGCAGCCGCAACTATTTCTAAAAACCAATCATCAAAAAATATAACTTATATAATGTTGAAACTTAATATGTTGGGCAAGGCAGCCGGTTCGGCCATGATAGCCGCATCGCTCCTTACCATGAGCTGTACAGGATCGCAGCAGGGCGGCAATGCTGCCAGCGATAATGTAATTACCGTAGGTACAAATACTTACGCAGGCTTTTTGCCTTATATGTATCTCAATAACGGCGTTGACCCAACCGAGGACTGCATCCTCTACAAGGAATACGGCATCAAGCTTAAAGTGGTGATCCAGGACGATTTTGCCGCCGGACGCGCCGCCTTCAAGAATGGCGATATCGACATGATTTACTGCACCGCCGACGCTTTCCCTATCGAGATGAGCGAGGGCTCTGATATGGCTGATGCCAAGTTCGTGAACATCAGCAACTGGAGCCGCGGTGCCGACGCCATAGTTTCCACCACCAACATCGAGACTGTGAGCAACCTTCTGGGCGCTGTGGTGGCATGCAGCGAGGGCACAGCCAGCAACACTCTGCTCCTCACCGTTTTGGAGCAGAACGGAATCAAGTATTCTCAGGTAAATTCGTCGGCAGACGTAAAGCCCGACATGGTGAACCTTAAGGTGGTATCGTCAGCATTGGATGCCGCACAGATTTTCAAGGCCGGACAGTGCGACGCCGCTGTGGTTTTCTCTCCCGACGATCAGGACATCGTTTCGTCTGTTGAGAACACCAAGGTCCTTGCTTCCACCAAGGAGTTCAGCAACATCATCTGCGATGGTCTCATTGCCAAGGGCTCTTGGATAAACGCCAACCGATCAAAGGTTGAGAAGCTGATATCAGCACTCCTCTTTGCCAACTACAAGATGAACACTGATGAGGCCGCAGTAAAGCAGGCCGCTGATGTTTTCGCAAAATGCTATGGCACCGATGCCGACTTCGCCATCGACGGCAGCCACAACATCTATTACTGCACCTTGGGCGACGAGGTAAACTTCTTTGGCCTTAATCCTGCATTCCAGGGCATGAAGGGCGACGAGCTCTACAACAAGATGGCCTCTCAGTACGAGGGCCTCAAGCTCTGCAAGGCTCCACAGCCATGGAGCAAGGTGATGGACGCTTCGATAATCGAATCTCTCAGCAAGGACGCCTCTAAGGTGAAGGGCGTACAGGATGCCGAGAAGTAATCATAATATAAAACTACAACTTAATAACCGATAATAAAATGGCAAAAGTAAAACCTTGGGTTAAATACGCCGGCGTGGTGGTCGGCGTGGGAGCCATAGTAGGCGGTCTGTCGCTGGCAGGCAAGGGCACTGATGGCGGCTCATCTTCTGTTTCTTTCGGTTCTTCCGACAAGAACACAATCACCATTGGTACCAACACATACGCTGGATTCCTTCCATTCATGTATCTCAACAACGGAGTGGACCCCAACGAGAACTGTATCATATATAATGAGTATGGTCTGAAGCTTAAGATCGTGGTTCAGGACGACTTCCCAGCCGGACGTTCTGCTTTCAAGAATGGCGATATCGACATGATATATTGTACAGCCGACGCTTTCCCTGTGGAGATGGGCGAGGGCTCTGATATGGCTGATGCCAAGTTTGTGAACATCAGCAACTGGAGCCGTGGCGCCGACGCCATTGTGGTAAACAAGCACGTGAACACCGTGGCCGATCTCAAAGGCAAGGTGGTGGCTTGCAGCGAGGGTACAGCCTCTCAGACTCTGCTCCTGAACACTCTGGAAACCAACAATATGGACTTCTCGGAGGTGAACACCACATCCAAAGTGATGAGCGACAAGGTAAACCTCAAGATTGTGCAGTCGGGTCTTGACGCAGCATCAGTATTCAAGGCAGGACAGTGCGACGCCGCTGTGGTTTTCTCTCCCGACGATCAGGACATCGTGGCCACAATGCCCGGCAGCAAGGTGCTCGTAAGCACCAAGCAGGCCAGCAACATCATCTGTGACGGTCTTATAGCAAAGAGCTCTTGGATAGAGGCCAACCGCGAGAAGGCCACCAAGCTTATCTCTGCACTCCTGTATGCCAACAGCAAGATGAACACCGACGAGGCCGCCGTAAAGCAGGCCGCCAAGGCTTTCGCTAAGGCATACGCCGTAGAGGAGCAGTTTGCCATCGACGGCAGCCACAATATCTACTACTGTACCTTGGGCGACGAGGCCAACTTCTTCGGTCTCAACAGCAACTATCAGGGCATCAAGGGCGACGAGCTCTACAACAAGATGGCCCGCACATACGAGAACCTTAAGCTCTGCAAGAGCCCTATGGCTTGGCGCAAGGTTCACGACGCTTCCATCATCGAGGCTCTCTACGACAATCCTTCTCAGGTGAAGGGTAATCAGGATGCCGAGAAGGTTCAGGAGTTTGTGGAGGTTACTGCCGAGAAGTCTCAGGAGATGAAACAGATTTCCACAAAGTCGGTTTCTGTAGAGTACGCCATCAACAGCGACGCTCTCGACGGCAACGCCAAGGCCCTCATCGACCGCGAGTTTGTGGGCATAGCCAAGGAGTTCTCGGGCGCCAGAATCCGTATCGAGGGTAACACCGACAACACCGGAAGCGCTCAGCTAAATCAAGACCTCTCTTACCGCAGAGCCCTCTCCATCAAGAACTACCTCGTAAAGGAGTACGGTTTCGATCCTAACAGATTCGTGGTAGTGGGCAACGGCAGCAAGAAGGCCATCGCAGCCGGATCGTCTGGCAGCGACGCTCAGTACCGCAGAACCGATTTCCAGCTTTTGGCTGATTAATCACTTTATTATAATACTATTACCATGAGTGCTGTAAAAGAACTGTTCAAGATTGGCGGACAGCCAAACCTCAGCAAGAGCACTTCCTCCATAATAACAGTATCAGGAATTTTCCTGATACTGGCATTATGGCAGCTTGTATGCTCGCTGGGTCTTATTCCAGACAAGATACTTCCATCGCCGCTGGCCGTTATCACCAGCTACGGAAGCCTCTTCTCTGAGTACGACGCTTTGCCAAATGCCTGGTATTCAATAAAGCTGAACCTCCTGGCATACTTCTGGGCCATCCTGATATCGCTTCCTTTCGGATTCTTTATCTCGCTGTACCCCATCAACAACATGATTATTGGAAAGTACATCAACTCCATCCGTTATCTGCCTATACCTGCTATGTCGGGTATATTCATCGCCATTTTCGGCCTTACTTTCGGCATGAAGACATCTTTCCTCACATTCTCGCTGCTGATATACATTCTGCCAGCCGTGGCCAACAAGGTCAACGACCTTCAGAACCCCACCAACGACAAGGATTTCGTATATCTCCAGACCATCCAGACCCTGGGCGCCACTCAGTGGCAGAAGTTCCGCTACGTGTATTTCCCATACGTCACCAGAAACATCTCGCAGGAGATCATCACCCTTACAGGTATCAGCTGGAGCTACATCGTAATTGTGGAGATGCTCTACAAGGACGGCGCCGTTAGCGGCATCGGAGCCCTGATACAGACGATGACCCGTATGAGCAAGATGCCTGAGGTGTACGCCCTGCTTATCCTCGTTATCGTAATCGGTATCCTCCAGGACATCCTTCTCAAGTATCTGGATAAGCTTATTTTCCCATCTAAGTATAACCGTAAAAGACTGTTCTAAGATATGTTTGAAGATTTGATCAACAACAATCAGGAGGAAAAGAAACCGGCTCCACAGCCCAAAATCTCGGTTACACAGCCGGCCTCTCAGCCAGCCGAGCCTGTCAGCAAGCCTGAGGCTCAGCCAGTTCAGTCTCCTGATGCTGCCTCTTTTGTGCAGCCATCTCAGCCATCCGCCTCGCAGGGTGCTGATGTTTTCTCCCTTGAGAATATCTGCCTCAGCTTCCCTACGGCTACCGGAGTTTTCAAGCTGTTCGACAACTTCAACCTCCGCATCGAGGACCTTCCGGGTCAGGGACAGTTTTTCTCTATTCTGGGAGCATCAGGCTCCGGAAAGAGCCAGATCCTGAAGCTGATATCAGGACTCAGCAAGCCAAATTCCGGCACTATCAAGTTCTACGGCAAGGAGATAGGCAACGACCACTATATCCCAATGGTGTTCCAGCAGTACAGCTCGTTCCCTTGGATGACTGTATTGGAGAATGTGGCATTGCCCCTCGTAATGCAGGGCGTTGACAAGGAAACCGCCAACAGCAGGGCCATGGAGCTTCTTGGCGTGGTGGGCCTTCAGGATCAGGCCGAGAAATGGGCCCAGTATCCTACACTCTCCGGCGGTCAGCTTCAGAGAGTGTCGCTGGCCAGAAACCTGGTTTGCAAATCGCAGATTCTGCTTTTGGACGAGGCCACCGGCGCCCTCGACATCTTCGCTAAGCGCGATATGCAGAAGGCTCTTCTGGATGTTTACTACAACTCCAAGCTCGATCCTACCATCATCAACGTTACCCACGACATCTCAGAGGCCGTGTTCCTCAGCAACAGGATATACATCCTCCGCGCCAATCCATGCAGCGTGTACCGCATTGTGGATGTGGACTTTGGTCCTGGCAAGCGCACCGACGAAATCCGCAAGACTGCCAAGTTTGCCGATTACGTATCGATGGTGGAGAAACTCATGGACGAGGTCAACAAGCTGAATATTCAGAATCCAAAGGCGTAGATTCTTACAGAATACAAGGCATTTTTCCCACGGGCGGTGCCTGTGGTTACCCACGTAGTGGCCGATGGCCACCGCTATTGATGCGCGCGGGCAACCATAGGTATCGCCCGTGAGATTTTATACAAATACATATTTCCCCAAACCATGAAACTCCGCAACAAGATAATATTAGGCGTTTTGCTCTTGCTCCTGATACTTGCGGCCATCAACTTCAGCCTGCTGAAGTATGCCGCTCAGCAGGGGCTGGGGCAGTTGAGAATGGTGCGCGAGGCAGTGCCTATCGACAATCTGCTGGCCGATCCGCAGTATCCCGACTCGCTGAAAACCAAGCTCCTTCTGATAAAGGAAATCCGCAGATACGCCATCGACAGCCTTGGTCTCCACGATTCGCCCAACTACAATGCCGTCTACGACCTCAAGGGCAAGCCTACGGCATACGTGCTTCAGGCCGCCGAGAAATACCGTGTAAAGAAATATCTCTGGAAATTCCCCGTGGTGGGCGCATTGCCATACAAGGGCTATTTCAGCGAGGACGATGCCAAGGCCGAGCAGGCCGACATGGTGGCCAAGGGCTACGACACGCGCATAGTGAATCCCGCCGGCTGGAGCACGATGGGATGGTTCAAGGACCCCGTCCTCAGCAGTATGCTGATGCGCGACGAGGCCTTCCTTGCCGAACTGATAATCCACGAGCTTACCCATTCCACTATTTTCATCAAGGACGATTCCGACCTCAACGAGAACATTGCCGACTATGTGGGCGAGAATGGCGCCAAATGCTATCTGGCATCCAAATACGGGCCTCAGTCTCAGGAGCTCCAGAAATACGGAAACATAATCTCCGACAACGAGCGCCTGGCCGATTATTACCTTCTGGGCGCGCATCAGCTTGATTCTGTGTATGTGTCTGATCCATTCCTGAAGCTGTCGGAATCAGAAAAAGATGAAGCCAAAAAAGCCTTCATACAGCAGATTGTGGACAATGTGGACACCCTGAGCCTGAAGGTTGTGGACCCGGCAAGGCTTAAGGACGGCCGCCTCAGAAACATAAACAACACATTCTTTACCGGCTACATGACGTATTACAACAAGAAGTATCAGCTACGGAAAGAATGTGCCGAAAACCATGGCGGTGATTTCATGCGTTTTCTGGCTGACCTGAAAAGCAAATACGGCAAATAAAAAACACATTACAATATGAGAAGATTTTTCACCCTGATGCTTGCGTTGATTCTGGCGTGCGCTGCCAGTGCCCAGGATTTCAAGAAATACGGACGCAAGGCCCCGGCAATGGTGGCCGACGGATGGACGGTGCAGGAGAGCCGCGGTGACCTTAACCGTGACGGCGTTCCCGACCTGCTTGTGATGGCTTTCCCGAACATCGACAGCTTGATGTTTTTCGACGAGAACGACCAATGGCATGACTACAACACTCCGCGCATAGCCGTATACTGGGGCAGCGGATCGGGTATGTACAGCCTCTACAAGGCATATAATTATTACGAATCGCTAAGCCACGATTTCGCCTACAGCTACAAGGCCGAGATCACCAGCCGCGGCACCATAAGGCTGCAATGCGACATGCAGGCCGACGGGCTTCGGCAGACCGTGGTGGAGATATACCGCTGGCAGAACGGCAATTTCATGAAGATTGGCAATTCTTTCGAGAAGTATCAGCCATCCACAGATTCCACCGTGCTCTATTCCAGGAATTTCAACACCGGACAGATGCAGTATCTGAAGTATCAGGGCCACGATGCCGACAGCCCCGGCAGGGTGGAGGAGTGGTCTGATATGGAGGTGGATGGACTGGAGCCGCTCAGGATTTTCTCCTACGATTTCGGGGATTTATAATAAAAAAAAGAGTAAGATTCGTCGGTGAATCTTACTCTTTTTTGTTTATCTATTAGTAATCCTCTTCGTCATCGTCGTAGGTTTTTGGAGTCTCTTGTTCAGGAATCTCCACCTTTACGGAAGTAATCCTCTGACGGCGGCGGCGTTCCTGAGAGGCTTCTGCAAAATCATCTACAGGTTTCTCAGCTGGCTCGGCGTGGTCCGAGAAATAAGTTGTGGTATCCACGGCAAGCTCTTTCTGCTGGATGTAGAGGAAAGCCTCGTTGTTTGGAGTGCCCTCCATCTCCTTCTGGAGATACTGCATGGCCTCCACGCTGTTGCGCTCCGAAAGCTGCTTTTTCCTGAGCTCCCAGATGATGTTGAGCATGTTCTTGTCCATGAGCTTGTCGTCGCGGCGTGTAGACGATAGGTTGAGGTCCACGGCCGGGAATATGCGCTTGTTGGCAAGTTTTCTGTCGAGCTGGAGCTCCATGTTGCCGGTGCCCTTAAACTCCTCGAAAATCACATCATCCATTCTGGATCCGGTGTCGGTGAGTGCTGTGGCTATGATGGTGAGCGATCCGCCGTTCTCGATGTTGCGGGCTGCGCCGAAGAATCTCTTGGGCTTGTGGAGCGCGTTGGCATCCACACCTCCGGTAAGCACTTTTCCTGATGCTGGCTGTACGGTGTTGTAGGCGCGCGCCAGTCTTGTGATGGAATCCAGGAGTATCACCACGTCGTGGCCGCACTCCACCATTCTCTTGGCCTTCTCCAATACCATGTTGGCCACCTTTACGTGCTTGTCGGCAGGCTCGTCGAATGTGGATGAAATCACCTCGGCCTTTACGGAGCGTTTCATGTCGGTAACCTCCTCGGGACGCTCGTCTATCAGAAGAATTATCACGTAAACCTCTGGATGATTGTCCACTATCGAGTTGGCGATATCCTTCAGCAATATTGTCTTACCTGTTTTTGGCTGAGCCACTATAAGTCCGCGCTGACCCTTTCCAATTGGGGCAAACATGTCCACTATACGGCAGCTCATGTTGTTGCCGTGTTTTCCGCCTGTAAGGTTGAATTTCTCCTCTGGGAACAGAGGTGTAAGATAGTCGAAATTTACTCGGTCGCGTATGTAGTCGGGGCGGTGTCCGTTTATCTTCAGGATGTTGATGAGAGGGAAATATTTTTCCGACTCCTTGGGTGGGCGTATCGTTCCCTCCACCACGTCGCCAGTCTTAAGGCTGAATCTCTTTATCTGAGTAACAGATACATAGATATCGTCTGGCGAGTTAAAATAGTTGAAATCGGCGCTTCTGAGGAAGCCGTATCCGTCGGGCATTACTTCCAGCACGCCCTGGTTTGTGATAACGCCGTCCTGATCGAAAATAGATGGAGGCCTGTTGTTTCTGGGGTCCTCCTGCTGGCCCTCCTGTACGGGGTCCATGGGTGCCTGGTTTTCGGCCATAGGCTGCTGCTCCATGCCCTCTCCGGGAATGTAGTCCTGGTTGGGGATGTTGGTCTGCTGAGGCTGGAAATTGTTGTTGGCCAGAGGGTCGTATGTTATTGTGTTGCTGTCTGATGCTGCAATGTCGGCCTTTTCGGTTGGCATCTCGGTGTTTTCGGCTGGCTGCTCTGCCGGGGCTGTCTGCTCCGATTTTTTGCCGCCAAGCACCAGCTTGCGTCTTCTTTCCTTGGGTTTGGCCTCGTCGCCCTTGTTGTCGTCGTCGGCAGGCTTCTGCTTCTGCTCCTGCTGCTGATCGGCGTTTTTATTTTTTCTGGATCTCTTGTCGTCTTTTGTGCGCTGGATTCTCTCGCGTTTTGGCTTCTGAGGCTGCTGATTCTGAGCCTGTTCCTGTGCGGGCTGCTGATTGTCGGGCTGCTCTGTGGCAGGCAAATCCTCAGGTGTGGAATTTTCTGTCTTGGGCTGAACCTTGTTTTGTTGAGGGGCTTGTCCCTGTTGCTCCATTAATTTGTCGGCCTTGCGTGGGCGTCCTCTCTTTCTTGGGGCTTGCTGAGGTGCGGGCTGCTGCTCGCCCTCGTTGCTATCGCCGCTAGTGGAAGCCTTGGCTGCATTTTTCGCCTGTTGCTCAATAATTTCCCAGATAAGGTCTTGTTTAAGTAACTTCTCTGTTTTCTTGATGCCCAGAGAATTTGCGATTTCCTGCAATTCCGACACCAGCTTCTGTTCAAGCTCGTTTGTATGGTACATATAAATTTTTTAATTTTTTTAGAATATATTTATTCCTCTTATTTAATAAAAAATGTGGGGCGTAATTGTAAATGATGCTATTATAGCAATATGCCGGTCTTTTTTTATTAAATCCGATAATATAATTCTGGTGAATATTTTGAATATGCTGGAGAAAGATTATCTCCCGAAAAATTTATTTTCTGCGTGTGTATTTTAATTTCACGATGCGAAATTATTCATTTTTGTTGAATAATCAAATTTTTTTTATTCTTTTTTGCGCTATTTTCTCAGAATTAATTTTTTTATTACCGTCTGATTGTCCTCGAAAGTTATCTTTGCATAATAAGTGCCTGGGTTGCAGCTTTTTAGATCCAAGGTGATGTCGTCGTATAGCATGTGTGGATTAAGCTGCTGCTGCACACATTTTCCTATCATGGTCATTATCTCGATGCTTTTTATAAGTATCGACGATTTTATCTTCACCACCTTTCCCGACGATGGGTTTGGATAGATTACAGCCTCGTGCCTGTTGGGGTTCTGGTTGATAATCAGGAAGTCAGGATTTACAGCCTGCTTCTCCTGAGCGCTGGCGCTTCCCGCGCACAATATTCCGATGGCCCCGCATATAATATATTTGTGTAGTTTTCTCATTTTGGTTTTCAGTTTTTTTTATTTTTCACATTGTCCTTTCTCAACTTTTCCTTTTTCTTGTAAAGTTGTTATACGTAGCCCGATGGCCTTTTGTTTCATGTAATTATGTAAAATATCAGCATGCAATTATTATGCCTTCCAATTAATTAATTTAATAATTTTTGATTTTTGATTTTTGATTTTTTCCCTGTCACAAAAATTAATTTGCGGAATCTCAAAAATCAAAAATCAAAAATCAAAAATCAAAAATGCCCTTAATCCAGCTCCATTGTGTCGAGTATCTTCTGGAGGTCGGCCGGGGTGTCCACTGCCAGGCCCTCGAAATCGGTCTTGCAGATTTTTATCTTGTATCCGTTTTCTATCCAGCGGTTTTGCTCCAGCTTCTCGCAGAGCTCCAGGCTGCTCTGGGGCAGCAGTGTTATCTTCTGCAATACATCGTATCTGTAGGCGTACACACCTATGTGGCGGTAGTATGTGAAGTTTTTCAGCCATTCGGCCTTGTCCTTGCCGCGCATGAAAGGTATGGTGTTGCGGCTGAAGTATATGGCCTCGTTGTTCAGGTTGAAAATCACCTTTACGGCGTTCTCGTTGAACAGCTCGTCTTCTGATGCTTCCTTTATCAGTGTGGCTATCTCCACGTTCTTGTCCTCAAACAGTTTTCCGAGGTCCATCAGCTGCTCGGGCTTTACGAAAGGCTCATCGCCCTGGATGTTTATCACCGCGTCGAAAGTTTTGCCGCTCTCCTTGCAGTAGTTTACGGCGGCCTCGGCGCAGCGGTCGGTGCCGCTCTGATGGCTCTCCGATGTCATCACCACGTTGCCTCCAAAACCCTTTACCTCGTCGTAGATTCTCTGGTCGTCGGTGGCCACCACCACATCGCTGAAGGCCTTGCTGGCCTGCAGGTATACTCGGTGGATCATGGTCTTGGATCCTATCATGGCCAGTGGCTTGCCGGGAAAACGTGTCGAGGCGTATCTCGATGGTATTATTCCTAAAATATTCATCTGTCTTTTATTTTTTTATGTAGATTATTTCTGGCTGGCCTGCGCGTTGTCGTCGATGCGCTCGGCCAGGTATTTCTCGTTTACTTTTGCAAACAGTAGCTGAACCTTCTGCTTTATGTACCTGTGGGTCCTGTAGGCTGATATCCACCTTATTCCGTAGGCCGTGCTGGCCAGGAAAAACTCGTTGCACTTGTCCAGGTCGGCCTTTGTGATGTGCGATTGGCAGTCGGTATCGAATCCCGCCTCGCGCGCGGCCTCCATCACCCTTAGCCTTATGGTGTCGCCTATGCATCCGTCGGCCAGGGGCGGCGTCATTAGCTTGTTGCCGCATATTACGAAAACGTTGCCTCCTGATGCCGCCTCAGAGATATATCCCTCCTTGGTGGTCATTATCATGTCGTTTAGGTGCCTCAGCATGCAGGTCTTGCGTATCAGGCTTCGTGTAAGGGTTTCGTTGTGGGTCTCGTAGTTGGCGAACATGCCGCAGTATTTGGGCTCGTTCTCGTAGAGGTCCACCTTTATGCCGTCGCTGTTGATCTCGTATCCCAGATAGTTTACGGGGCTCATGAACACCAGATACTCTATCCTGTCGGACGAGTATTGCTGCTGGCTGGCTGCGCGGTACACCATTATTGTAACGTTTGCGCTCTTGAAAACCCTGTTTTTGCTCATCAGCTTCGATACCTCGGTGTAGAACTCGTCGTCTCTGTTGTTGAATTTTTCGGGGATCTGCATCTGGGCCAGCTTCATGCCCTGACGCAGGTGCTCCATGTGCTCGTTGAAGAAGCACAGCCTGTCGGCGCATGTGTGGATGGTCTCGCAGATGCAGTCGCCGTGGCTCAGGGCCCTGTTGTAGAGGTTGAAGAGGTTGCTGGCCTCTGTGTGGTAGCTGCCGTTCAGCAGTATGTATTTGGTGCTAAGTGCCATATCTCTGTCAAATTAGGTTCATTTTCTGTAGCTGATGCAGCAGGTTTCCGTTGGGCTCCACCTTGTAGGTGGCTATTCCGGCAGCCTGGCCGGCCTGCACGTCGGTAATGGCGTCGCCTATGAATATGGTGCTGCCGGTATCAGCCCCAGCCTCAGCCATGGCCTTCTGCAGCAGCAGCGGCTTGGGCTTGCGGCACAGGCAGTTGGTCTTGCTGGGATGGTGGGGGCAGATGTATATCCTGGATGGGTCCACGTATCCGCCGGCCCGGGCTATCTCCTGGCACATCCATTCGTGGAGGTCTGATACTTCGCCCAGGCTGTATTCCCCCTTGGCTATTCCGCTCTGGTTGGATACTATGGCTATGGTGTATCCGCCCTTATGGAGCAGCCTCAGGGCATCCAGCACGCCGGGATTGAACTCGAAGTGCTCCCTCTTGTATACGTAGTAGCATTTGGAGTTGTTGTCGATAACTCCGTCGCGGTCCAGTATTGCCAGTTTGGTTTTCATTTTTCCTTTTGTTTTTTTATGTTGCGGCTATAATCCCAGCTTGTGGAGGAACGCCATAAATGTCATGGGGTTCAGCATCAGGGGGAATATAAGGCCGTATACTGCGCCCAGCGTGTGGGCAGTGTGTCCTATGTTGTCGCCTCCGCGCTTGGCCATGTATATGCAGTATGCCAGGTACAGTATGCCGAACACCCATGCGGGGGCGGGTACGGGTATCAGCAGCAGGGATATCCTCATTGTGGGATTGTACATGATGGCGGCAAACAGCACCGCCGATACCGCGCCTGATGCTCCCACGGCGTTGTAGGCCGGCGTGTCCTTGTATCTTACCAGGTCTACGCTGGAGGCCACAGCCAGCGCTGATACGTACAGGGCTATGTATGCCAGCTTGCCGGCGGTTTCGCCTATGTAGGCCTGCATGAATTTCTCCACCAGATCGCCGAAGAAAAACAGCGTTATCATGTTGAAGGCCAGGTGCAGGAGGTCGGCGTGCACAAGGCCGTGTGTAAGCAGCCTGTATAGCTGATGCTTGTGCCATGCCAAGTGGGCGTTGAATTTCAGCTTGCCCATCCACTCGGGCCTCTGCAGCGATTCCGGCATTATGTTCTGCCTCTCCATGGCCGCCAGCGATATCACGCAGGTGCCGATTATTATAAGTGTGGTGGTGCTTAGCATTGTTGGTTGGCTTTGGTGGTTTTATTGCTCTTCCTCGTTTTTCTTGAATCTGTAGTAGAAGGCGCCCTTCTTGCTCGACATCGTTTCCTTCTCGTCGAGTTTCACGAGCTGCTGTGTGGCCAGTATCTTCTTGCGGAAGTTGGCCGAATCGAATGTTTTGCCGAACACCACGCTGTACAGTTTGTGGAGCTGCGACAGTGTGAATTTCTCCGGCATCAGCTCGCGGCCTATCAGGTTGGTGAAAGCCACCTGCTGGAGCCTCCTGAGCGATTCGTCCACCATCTCCTGGTGGTCGAATATCAGGGTGGGCAGTTTCTTTATCTCCCACCACTGTCCGCCCATGCTGCTTACCAGCCTGCGGTCCTGCTCGGATAGCCTTATTAGTGCGAAATACGCCTGGCTTATCACCCTGCCGCCGGTGTCGCGGTTGGGCTCCGAGAATGTCCTCACCTGTTTCAGGTAGATGTTCTCGAGGCCCACGGTGCTCTTAAGCACGCGGCTGGCGGCTTGGTCGAGGCTCTCCTCGGGCATTACGAAACCGCCCATCAGCGACCACGCTCCGTAGTTGGGCTCCACCAGGCGGGGGCAGAGCAGCACTTTCAGCTTCTCGTCCTCGTAGCCGAAGATCACACAGTCTACCGATACCAGGTAGCGGGGGGTGTCTTGATATGATTCCATTGTGTACTAATTGATTCGGTGTTTCGAATTGCAAAGATATATATTTTTTTGCAATCTGTCATATTTTTTTTGTAGCAAAAATTTTCTTTTTGCCGGCTTTTTTTTCATGGAAGTTTTCTATATTTGCATTTCAGAAATTATCAACTAATACAAATTGTAAATAGTATGGAAAATAATAGTCTGATATCTATAACCGACTTCTCTACCGACGAGATACTTAGAGTATTGGAGATTGCGGCAGATTTCGAGAAAAAGCCCGAGCCTCATCTCCTGGATGGCAAGGTGGTGTCTACTCTGTTTTTTGAGCCCAGCACCCGCACCCGTCTCAGTTTCGAGAGCGCCGTCAACCGCATGGGAGGCCGCGTTATCGGATTCTCCGATCCAAATATCTCCAGCGTTTCCAAGGGCGAGACCCTTAAGGACACAATAAGGATTGTATCCAACTACTGCGACCTTATAGTGATGCGCCACCCATTGGAGGGAAGCAGCCGCTACGCCAGCGAGGTGGCCACTGTGCCCGTGGTGAATGCCGGCGATGGCGCGCATCAGCACCCCACACAAACCCTCCTCGATATGTACTCTATAAAGAAGACTCAGGGCAGGCTGGATAATATAAACATCTTCATGGTGGGCGACCTAAAGTATGGACGCACAGTGCACTCGCTGGTGCAGGCCATGGCGCCTTTCAACCCCGTTTTCCATTTCGTGTCGCATCAGAAGCTCCGCATGCCAAACGAGTACAAGCAGTATCTCGACAGCAAGGGCGTAAAGTATTACGAGCATGAGCAGTTTGCCGACCTTATCCCTGAGGCCGACGTTATCTACATGACACGCGTGCAGAAGGAGAGATTCACCGACCAGGTGGAGTACGAGAAAACAAAGGATTTCTATGTTCTCAAGAACTCGATGCTGGCCAACGCAAAGCCTTCGATGAAGATTCTGCACCCGTTGCCACGCATCAACGAGATTAGCCAGGATGTGGATTCCAATCCTCACGCATACTATTTCGAGCAGGCCATGAACGGCGTGTACGCCCGTCAGGCTGTGATATCATACGTGCTGGGCCTAAAGAAGTAGCATCAGGACATTGTGTTTTTATAGTTTCACACAAATTTAGTTATTATGAGCAACAAGAAGGAACTTATAGTAAGTGCCATAAAGGACGGCACCGTTATCGACCATATACCTGCCAAGGACCTCTTCAAGGTGATAAAGATCCTGGATTTCGAGCACATGCCAAACCAGGTTACATTTGGCGGAAACCTGGAATCAAAGTCGATGGGCAAGAAAGCCATCATAAAGGTGGCCGACAAGTTTTTTGCCGACAGCGAGATCAACAAGATTGCGCTAATCGCTCCCACGGCAAACCTCAACATCATCCGCAACTACGAGGTTATCGACAAGAAACCCGTGCAGCTGCCCGATTCGGTGGTGGGCCTCTGCAAGTGCATCAACCCCAAGTGCATCACCAACTCGGAGCCCATGCAGACCAAGTTCGAGGTTGTAAAGGACGATTCGGTATCGCTGAGGTGTCATTATTGCGGCAAGATTACCGACAGCGAGCACTTTACGCTCCTGTAATGCAAGCATCAGGAAATACATAAATAAATACATTGAGGCACAGGTATTTAAAGTATCTGTGCCTTTTTTTCTTTTCGGCCTGAGGCTGCTGTTTCCAAAATAATTTTGCGCCTGTATTAAACTCTGCCTGCTTTTGCTAGTCAATCGTAATGTAACGTAAGTTCGACGAATTGTTTTTATCGCACTGATGACACAGATGACACTGATTTTTCACAGATTATTATTACGTGATATTATCCAAAGAAATCTGTGATATCTGTGCGGAACTTTCCAATTCGTCGAATCTTTAGTTAGATTAATATCGTCAAACAAGAAAATACAATCATCAAAAAAAAGTTATGAAAAAGTTATTGTCGATGGTTTTGCTGATATGCTGTTTTGCAGTATCGGCATTGGCCCAAAACGATGAGACCGCCTCGCAGCAGAAACTGCAGGTGAGCGCGGAGGTGAAGGATTTTCTATCGCAGAAATGCCTTGACACCATGATAGTGGAAATCATAAAGGACGGACGCTGTGTGGATACGGCCGACGTACGCATCTGGGGCTGGGGAAACCGCCGAAGCAGCAGCTTCACGTTTACCGTTACCCAGGTGGGCGAGTATCAGATACGCATCTGGGCTCCTGAGTTCAAGGTTAAGTATGTGCCTTTCAACCTTGAGAGATTCCACAAGAACGAGAAGTTCAAGAATCTCGACATCATCTACATGCAGAGGGAGACCAAGCTCGACGAGGTTCAGCTCGACGAGGTTACCGTAACAGCCACCCGATTGAAATTCTACACCAACGGCGATACCCTGGTATACGACGCCACGGCTTTCCAGATGGCCGAGGGATCGATGCTCGATGCGCTGATAAAGAAGCTTCCGGGCGTGGAGCTTAAGGACGGCGGCGAGATCTACGTGAACGGAAAGAAGGTGAGCGAGCTTCAGCTTAACGGCCGCGAGCTCCTGGATCAGGACAAGGAACTCTTCCTGGAGAACCTGCCTGCATATATGATTAAGAACATCGGCGTGCACGAGCAGACTCCTCGCGAGTATGTGGGCACTCCGCTTGAGGACCAGGTGGAGAAAGAGACCGTAATGAACGTGAAGATGAAGCGCGAGTATTCCAAGGGCTGGATCTTCAACCTGGAGGGCGGTCTTGGAGCATCGATGTATGATGTGGAGGAATTTGAGGCCGACAAGTATCTGGCCCGTCTCTTCGCTTCCAGATTCTCCGACAAATCGCGCCTGTCGATATTCGCCAACATCAACAACCTGAACGACTACCGCGATCCGGGCGACCAGGGCAGCTGGACTCCGCTTCAGCAGAGCACAGGCCTCATGGAGACCTACAAGCTGGGTGTTACCGGAAACAGATATTCGGAGGGCGACATTATGAGATACAACGGATCGGGCAACGTTACCTATTCCGAGAGCACCAACAACACTTGGGGCAACAGCACTCAGGAGGTGTTCGACCAGATGTCGCAGACCACAAACTCCACCTTTGGACGAAACTACAATCTGCGAAACTCTTACGACACTCGTGTGCAGACTCAGCACAGATTCAACTACAACCAGCGCACAAAGCCTGTACTGAATACTTTCAAGAACGTGTTTGCCGATGTTAACGTAAACGCCAGCTACCACCACTACGACAACAACTCGCTGAACGCATCAGCCAACCTCGACAAGGACATGCGCGAGGGCTGGGGCAAGGAGTGGCTCGACAGCCTCCTGAATCCAGTGGCCGGCGACATCCTTACAATGTATGCCGTAAACCGAAGCGTAACACGCGCCGAGGGCGAGGGTCACGAGTGGACTGCCAGAGTAAACACCAGGGCCAACGCATCGCCTCTCTACAACGACAGGCTGATGATGAGCGTGAACGCCAGCTACGACTTCAGCGACAACAGCACTCCAAGCTTCGAGCACAGACTTACCGAGTATAGAAACGACAATCAGCCCGATCTTGACCAGAACCGCTACAACGACAATTTCTCCAACTCCAACAAGGCCACTGTGGGAGCCGGTATCAACTACGCACTCGACGACGACATGATACACAACGTATCAGCCAACTATACCTACAACTACAACAACACCGAGACCAACCAATCGCTCTACATGCTTCAGATTCTGGAAGGATGGAACAGCGGCGAGAGGGAGCTCGGCATGCTGCCATCGGTGAAGGAACTGGCTCTCTGTGAGGATATCACCAATAGCTCGTACACCCACAACATTGTAAACACAGGAACTCCCGAGTTGGGCTATTCTATGAGAATCAGAGCCGAGAGGGGCGGATTCTCCAACATCAACCTGCGCGTGTCGGTGCCAACCAAGAGCGAGAACATCGATTACAGAAAGGGCGGCGTGGATACAGCTCTTAGCCGCACCACCACTTTCGCAGAGCCAAGCATCAGCTTCATGAGAAACAACTGGCAGAAGGGTCAGCAGATCAACCTCTCATACAACATCGGTTTCAATGCGCCAACCCTTACCCAGACCGTTGACCTGGTGGATACCCGCGATCCTCTCAACATCACTCACGGCAATCCTAACCTGGAGAACTCAATATCGCACAGGCTTAACGCCCGTTACCGCGACAAGTTTGCCGACAGGTATCAGGTAAACGCTTCGGCATCGTTCCAGGCCACTAACAACGAGGTGGCAATGGGTTACATCTACGATCCCACCACCGGCGTAAAGGTGCGCACTCCTCAGAATGTGGATGGCAACTGGAAATTCAACTCATCGCTCGGCACATCGATTCCTATCGACAAGGACCAGCGCAACGTTGTAAACGCCAATGTAAGCTACGGCTTCACCAACAGCGTGGACCTCTCCAGCACATCGGCCACTGCATCGGCTCCCGTTCGCTCGGTAGTGGGCAGCCACAACACTCAGGGTTCGCTCCGCTACGACTGCAAGCTTAACGGCGTGTTCCAGTTTGGCCTTAATTCTACAGTAAGCAACACCAAGACACAATCGGAGCGTGCCGGATTCAATGCTCAGAACGTTTGGAACGTCAACTACGGCGGCTCGCTTCAGCTTCAGCTCCCTGGCGGACTCCAGCTGTCATCAGACCTTACAATGTATACTCGCCGAGGCATGTCGGGTGCCGAGATGAACACCGACGAGCTTGTGTTCAACGCCCGTGTCAGCAAGACCCTCTTCAAGGGCAAGGTTACCCTGATGCTTGACGCATTCGACCTTCTCCACAACCTCAGCAACATCCGCTACACTGTTAATGCTCAGGGACACACCGAAACCTACAGCAACGTGATTCCTTCATACGCACTTCTCCACCTTGTATGGCGTTTCACCAAGAACAAGGGCGACAAGGGCAACAAGGCACCAGCCGACAACAACAACGGCGGATTCGGACCCGGCAACGGTGAATTCGGACCCGGCAACGGCGGCGGACGCGGTGGCAATGGCGGCAATGGCGGCGGTTTCGGCGGCGGTCAGCGTCCAGCAGGCGGTGGATTCGGCGGCGGCCGTCCTCCAATGAGATAGCAAAAACTCACATATCTAACAAAAAAGCCCGTTCCGGAAGCATTTCGCTTTTGGAACGGGCTTTTGATATTAATAATGTAATTTATCACACTGATAACACAGATGACACTGATACTATTTCGGATACTCGATTCTTGCGTGGTAGATGTTTCTGAGCTTTTCCTTGAAGAGCTCCTTTACGGTGTCGATATCCTTGAAAGTAAGGTTGGTGACATCAAACTGCTTGTTGCTAATCTGGCCGTTTACGATGTTTTCCACCAGGGTGGAGATGGTTTCTGTATCGTATTTCTTGAGGCTGCGCGATGCGGCCTCTATTGAATCCGCCATCATCACCACCGCCATCTCCTTGTTGATGGGGCGAGGGCCGGGATACGTGAACAGCGCGTCGCAGTCTTCGTCGGGATGCTCTTTCTTGTACATGATGTAGAAATATCCCGTCTTGGATGTGCCGTGGTGGGTTTTTATGAAGTCGATTATCTGTATCGGCAGATTGTATTCCTTGGCTATCTCCACGCCTTTTATTACGTGGTTCTTTATTATCTCGGCCGATTTCTGGTAGTCCAGCTGGTCGTGTGGGTTTATTCCTGATACTTGGTTTTCAGTAAAATACATCGGAGCGGCCAGCTTGCCGATATCGTGGTAGAGTGCGCCGGTACGTGCAAGGTGACTGTTGCCGCCTATCTTGTAAATGGCAGCCTCAGCTAGATTTGCCACCTGCATGCAGTGCTGGAAAGTTCCCGGAGTCTCCTCGGCCATGCGGCGCAGCAGAGGGCGGTTGCTGTCGGCAAGCTCCAGCAGGGTAACATCGCTCAAGAGGCCGAAAAGCTTCTCGAACAGATATATCAGCGGATAGGCCATCAGCAGCATTATGCAGTTGAGGCCCAGCGGTATCAGGTTGTGGTAGTTTACCTCGTTGGGCAGGCCGGTGTAGATAAGCTCGAAACTTATGTAGATTACGGCGTATAGCGCAAAACATATTATCGAGGTTAGGAACGCCTGGCTGCGTCGGTTTAGCTTCTCGTAGCTCATCAGCAGGAAGTATCCGGGGATAAACTGCATCACGAAATACTCAAACGAGTTGGGTGTAAGGAAGCTTACGGCCACGCAGGTAACGATGTGGAGGAACATGCCCGTTCTGGTATCGAAGAAAGTCTTGATGATGATGGCCAGCAGCAGGAACGGCAGCAGCCAGATGTTCACCAGATGATACCTTATTACTATGCTCATCATTGCTATGGTGAATGTTATCATCACCAGTATCAGGGCAGAATATTTGGTCTGATAGAAAATCTCGCGGCGGAAAGTCCTGAAAAACAGGTATATCAGCACAAAGAGCATTATGTATATCACCGATTGGCCCAGGAAGATGTAGCTGTAGCCGGCGGTGTTGTTTTGCTCGTAGTCGCGGCGCAGGGATTCCAGAATGCGGAAGTCCTCGTCGGTAACCACCTCGCCCTGGCGTATGATGCACTGTCCGTGCTGCATGAATCCGCGGGTGGGCGCTATGGATTCCAGATTGCCGTTCAGCACCTTCTCGGTGGTCTCGTTGTCGTAGATTAGGTTGGGCGCTATCCACTGGCTTGGGGCCAGCTCCTCGGCCATCGACATCAGTTTCTTGAAATCGGCCTCGGAAAGCTTGCTGGTGTTTTTGGTTACAAACTTCTGGATGTCGTTCTTTATGAAGATGTATGCCACCTTGGGCGTAAACACCTCGCTGCTTGATATTTGCGTGGTGATGTCCTCGTCCAGCACCGATAGCATCACTTCCTTGTCGGTATCGTTGGCGGTGCCGGTTATAAGCTCGTTTTCCACAATTCCGTTGCGGTATATCTCCTCTATGTTGTTGTATATTGTGGAGCGGAAACGCATGTAGATGTTGTTTTTGTCGGCAGGGAGGTCGCTCTCGGTGTGTTTCTTCACCAGATTGTCGAATTCCTTGCCGAAAACATCCAGCATCGAGTACATGATGTGGTCGTCGCGGCGGAAATACAGCCTCTTGTCGTTTTGGATGGCCTCGCGCTCGGCCTCTATCTCGGCGTCGGTCTTGTAGATGGCAAAATCGAATGGCGCTATCAGGTTGTCGTGCCTCCAGGGGCTTCCCTTCTGATACTCGTATTTGAATTTTCCCTCCTTGGGTATGGAGTACAATACTATGATGCAGGCCATTACATAGAGCAGCAGCCTTAGCGTGGATGCCCACGACATTTGAGAGAGTATATTGCGGAATTTGTTCATTTTCAGTTTCTTGTAGTGTAGTCTGATACCTTATACAAGAGCAAAGTTACTATTAAAAAATGAAAATCTGATATATTTGTTGAAGTTTTTTTTCTGAAAACGAGTTTTTAGTTGTAAATTTGCAAATCGTTATAAAAACACTTTTTTTGTAAACAAATGATAAACTTTTTCAAGAAAATCGGACTTTTCTTCGTATCGCTCTATATGTGGTACGTAATGTTCAATATGGCTTTCATAATATTGGTTTTCAATATTATACTACTTTTTGTATCTACACCCAAGGTGGTTTTTGCCACTGTTAGGTCCATGCTGAAATTCATGTTCAAGCTCCTGTTTGTGAAGGTGGAGGTGGAGTATCCCGAAAACTTCGATTTCAACCAGTCGTACATCATAATGCCCAACCACATCACATTCTGGGATATCCCTGTGATATGTTCGGTATTGCCCAACTACACATTCGGCATCGAGGCCGACAGCCACTTCAGCTGGCCTATCTACGGATTCTTCATCAAGAAATACGGCACACTGCCCATCAACCGCAAGAATATGAAGGCGTCGCTCCGCACATTCGAGACCGCCGCCGCCAATATGAAGGCCAAGAACGCGTCGTTGCTGGTATTCCCCGAGGGACACCGCAGCGATGATGGCAAGATCCAGCAGTTCAAGAAGATTCCGTTCTGGATGGCTCAGAGCGTAAAGGTGCCGATACTCCCTACCGGAACATCAGGCCTCAGCGAGCTGGCTCCCAAGGGCTTCTTCATACATCCATGCCGTGTAAAGGTTAAATACGGAACTCCAGTTCCCGTAGATGAGTACATAAACCTGAAACCCGAGGAGGCCGCCGAGATGGTTCGCCAGAAGGTGATTGCCCTCTCCGAGGACGACATCGTGCCAGAGGCAGAGAAGATTAAGTAATTACGAATTACGAATCGAAAATCGAAAATCAAAAATCAAAAATCGAAAATGTCCCCATGGATATCTATCAGCGTGTAGTAGAATATTTCAGTGCCCTGATGCCTGATGCCAAAACCGAGCTCCACTACGGCAACCCGTTTCAGCTGCTGGTGGCGGTAAGGCTTTCGGCCCAGTGCACCGACAAGCGCATCAACATGGTAACGCCGGCGCTTTTCAATCGTTTTCCTGATGCCAGGGCCATGGCTGACAGCACTTTCGACGAGGTGCTCTCGTATGTGAAATCGGTATCGTATCCAAATTCGAAGGCGCGCGATATTCTGGACGCCGCCCGTATGATAGTAAGCGATTTTGGCGGCGAGGTCCCCAAGTCTGTTGAGCAGCTTCAGACACTCCCCGGCGTAGGCCCCAAGACCGCCAATGTGGTGGCATCGGTGCTGTGGGGCGCCGAGGTGATGCCGGTGGATACCCACGTTTTCAGGGTTTCGGCACGTTTGGGACTCACCAAGGACGCCAAGACACCATTGAAGGCCGAGGCTCAGCTTGAGGCCGGATTCCCCAAGGAATTGCTTGGTCGGGCCCATCACTGGCTGATACTGCACGGCAGATACACATGCAAGGCGCGCAAGCCGCTATGCCATGAGTGCGGACTCTCGGATGTCTGCCTCTATTACAATGAAGGAATGAAAGAATAAAAGAATAAAGGAATAAAGGAATAAAAGAACGTTAGTTATTTCGCACAGATATCACAGATTACACAGATTTTTTTTAGATAATATCAAATAATCTGTGTAAAATCAGTGTCATCAGTGTCATCAGTGCGATAAAAACAAATGAAAAAAGCCACGTCAGATTGCTGACGTGGCTTTTTATATCTGATTGGCTTATTGTGCGTTTTGCTTGTTTTTGCAGTGTACCACCAGCGATACTATTATGTAGGCCAGTATTATTATCGGCACTGCAATCCATTGCATCAGCAGCAGCATGATTGCTGAAAATATCAGGAAGTTGAAAACCGTCTTGTTTTCACTGTAGCTGTAATGCTTCATCTTCAGCGAGAACATTGGCAGGTTTCCCACCATCATGGCTGCGAAAAACAATGCCAGCGGCAGTGTTATGAACCATTTGCCGAACACAAACACCTGAAGTCCTATGAGGCCGAGGGTAATCTGGAAATCGAGGTCGATGCCGGTTACCCACTGGAAGAATCTCAGGAAATAGAGGTCCTCGGGCATCATGGCGTCGATGAGCGGAATGGATGCCACAAACATTGCGTTGGCAGGCGATGCCAGACCCTTGAAGCTGTGGGCCTGCTCGGGATCCACATTAAACTTGGCCAGCCTTAGTATTGCGAATACAGCTATCAGTATGCAGCTTATCAGCGCCACTATCTGCCATGTCTCGAACGAGAAAAGGTTGCCCTTAAGGCGCATACTCTGTTTGATGAACTGATACATAATGGCTGCGGGTGCCACGCCGAAACTTATTGTGTCGGCCAGCGAGTCCAGCTCCTTGCCCATTTCCGAGCAGGCGTTCAGCAGGCGTGCTGCGAAACCGTCGCTGAAATCGAATAGCGCTGCCAATAATATGAAATAGCATGCCCAAACAAGGCTTTTCTCGCCCTCCAGCGCCAAAAATGTGGAGAGCATTCCGCAGAATGCGCTCGAGCATGTAAGAATGCTTGGCACTGCCTTTCTTAATGTTGTTAATACCGACATTTTGTTTTATATACTTGTTTGTCCAATATTTTGCAAATATAAGACCATTTGGCGATATTTCAAAATTTATTTTCTAGAAATCGGCTGGATACTCGCCGCAGTCGGTAAGGTCCTGGAATTTCTTCACCACAGTGGGGCGGTCTTCCTTGTAGGTGACTCCAAACCACTTGGCGTTGCTTGTAAGCACCTTGGTTTTGGCGGTATTGCTCTTTATGAGGTTGTCCACAACGGTAGGTATCAGAAACTCGGCCTTTGGCTTGCTGATGTTTTCCTTGAGGAAGCTGCTGAAATCCCTTACCAGATAATCGAAGAAGCTTGGCATGAATCCCCAGAAGTTCATCGATACGGGGGTGTCCTCGGCAATCTCGGTCTTGGCATCGTCCTCTATGAAAACTATCTTGCCGTTCTCGCGGATGATCTTGGTGCGCTCCACCACTGTGGTAAGGTTGCCCTCGGCATCGCGGTTGCATACTCCGCGGCTTACGGTGCCGTAGTCGCTAAGGGTGTTGGCCACTGGATATCCCACCATGCAGTACTGGTTGGTGCAGCCCTCTGGCAGGGTCTTGAAGTAGTCGGCAATGGTCTGATACGCCTCTTTGCCGTAGAAATCGTCGGCGTTGATTACTGCGAAAGGCTCCTTTACGATGTGGCGGGCGGCCATTACGGCGTGCGCTGTGCCCCAAGGCTTTTCCCTGTCGGCAGGCAGTGAGAATCCCTCTGGAAGGTCGTCCTTGTCCTGGAAACAGTATTCGCATGGTATCGATTTGCTCACCTTTGATATTATCACCTCCTTGAAGTCTTTCTCGATGTCGCGGCGGATTACGAAAACCACCTTGCCGAATCCGGCCCTGGCGGCGTCGAAACATGAATATTGGAGAATGGCCTGACCTGATGGGCCAAGTTTGTCGATCTGCTTGAGTCCGCCGTAACGGCTTCCCATTCCGGCTGCTAATACTACTAGTGTAGGTTTCATATTTTTAATAGTGGTTAAATTTATCTATTTGCGTTTAATAATTTTGCAAAGTTACAATTTCCTTGCTAATTTTAGCAAAAATTTTTACAAAAAATTCAATAATGAGATCTATGATTTTTTTCGTGCTTACCATTTTGCTGGTTTTGTGCGGCTTGTCGGTGTATATTTACAGCCGCATCAGCCCCCTGATGCCGCAGCCCGGCACCTGGCAAAACTGGCTGGGCAAGGGCGTTTTCGCCGTTCTTATGTTCGCGTTTGTCATCGGCTGGGTGCTTCAGGGCCGCGGCCTGTATGCGCTCTCCACACCCTTCACCATGATAGGATCGTGGCTGCTGGCGGCCATGCTGTATTTATTTCTGGTGTTTCTGATGCTGGATGTTTTGCGCCTGATATGCTGCGTGGTGCCAAGGGCGGATTTCCTCAGCTTCAGGTTCCAGTATGGCGATCCCAAGGCATGGGTGGCCTCGGTGGTGGGCTGCTCCATAGTGGTTTTGATGTTGGTGGCCGGATACTTTAATGCGCGGCATCCCGTGGCTAGGAGGCTTCAGTATCAGACCTCCAAAAACATAAGCCGCGATTTCAAGTATATCCTCATCTCCGACGTGCATCTGGGCATCATGCACTGCGATGGCTTCATGGAGACCCTGCGCGACCGCATCAACAGCGAGCCCGATGTGGATTTTGTGGTGATAGCCGGCGATTTCTTTGATGGCGACCCATATCCGGTTGTAAACAGCAGGGTGGGGGAGATTCTCCGACAGGTGAATGCCGGATACGGAATTTTTGCCGCTGTGGGCAACCACGAGTGGATAGGCGATGTGGATGTGGCCACCGATTTCATGCGCAGGAGCGGCGTTACCGTTTTGCGCGACAGCATCAGCTCTCTGCCTTTTGGAGTAACCATAATAGGCCGCGACGACAAGAGCCTGAACTACAGGCCCGGACGCCACCGCAAGCCTATGAAGGAGCTTGTGGCTATGGCTGATACTTCCACCTACTGCATAGCCTTGGACCACCAGCCATCTGCCCTGGAGGAGGCCGCTGCCGCCGGTGTGGACATCCAGCTTAGCGGACACACCCACGGAGGTGCGCAGCTTTGGCCTTTCTTTCTGATTACCAAACGCATGTTCCTGAACGACCACGGACAATTCCGCATAGGAAACACAGATTTCTACACTTCCAGCGGATACGGCACATGGGGCCCTCCCGTAAGGACATCGTCGCGCCCCGAGATGGTGGTGGTGGAGGTGCGGAAGGCACAATAATGAAAAAAGCGTTGCTGGGAGTTTCTCATCGCATCCCGGCAACGCTTTTTTTTATTCACCGTATTTGCTTTCGATTTCCTGAGCCTCGGTAACGTGGATCTGGAGTCCGTTGTTGAAACATACTATGAACGATTCCTTAAGCCTCATTTCCTGCTCGGCGGTCTGGGCCTCGTTGTATGTTCTGTAGCATCCTATCCAGTATTTGTAGTATCCGTCGCTCTGGCGCTCGTCTATCTGGAGCGATCCCTTGTAGAGGCGCTGAAGCTTGCGGCTGCTCCATGGCTTCTGATCGGCGCAGATCTGTATTCTGTAGCAGAGACCCTCGTTTACGTCGTCAGATGTAGGTTTCTTCACCTTTGCCATGTTCTGGAGGTTGGCAATGCGGCGGCGCGCGTCGTTCACGTACTTGCCGGTGGGATACTTGTTGATGTATCTGTTGTAAGAGTCGATGGTGTTGGCCTGTACAGCCTTGTTCCAGTCGTTCTGCTCGGCCTCGTCCATTTTCTGCTTCTTGTCGGCCTGGTCGGCCAGGAGCCTTACGGCGTCGTTGGCGTGGCTGGCGGCTGCCTCGTATTTCTGCTTGCAGGCGTCAAGGTCGGTCTTCATCTTCTTGTATGTGGCGGTCTCCAGAGCCTTGTCCTGCATCTTGCTGTATGTTGAAAGCTTGGCGTTGCCTTCTCTGAGGGCTTCCTCGGCCTGTGCAATGTAGTCTTCGGCGGTGCTCTTGTCGGCGTCGAACTCAAAGTCGTTTTCCTCCACTATGGTTTTGCAGAGGTCTACGTATGCCTGATACGACTTCTCGAACATCTTGGCGGCCTTTATTCTGGTTTTCTTTACCTCCACGGTTTTCTTCTCACCTTTTTTCTGCTTGCCCTTTTTGCCGCTGTCCAGCAGCTTGGAGTATTGCTTGTCGGTGTTGTCGGCGGTCACCACGTTCTTCTCGCTCTTGGCTATATCCTCCTGGAGTTTTATGAGGGCCTGGTTTTGGTCGTCGGTCATGATGTCGGAGAGTTTCTCGAATATGTCGCTCTCCACCTGTGCGTTGGCGTTGATTCCGGCAGTCAGCATCATTACTGCGGCTGCCAATGTCTTTAGGATTCTTTTCATTTTCGGTTTCTTGTTTTTTTATAAGATTTGTACTGATACGCAATATTACAAAATTGTTGCCAAACATTTGTATTTTTACTTCTTTTTTTGCTTTTTGATATAGTTTTCTTTACAGCTGAGGCCTGCCCGAATAAATAAAAATTGTTAAGTGCCAAAATTTGTGCAATATTCCCGAATGTTTTAGCGTAAAAAATTATTATTTTTGCATCATAAACCCAATACCTGCAAAACACTATGAGAAAGATTATACTTACTATCGCCATTTTGGCATTTGCGCTGGGCATCAGGGCTCAGGAAAATCTGGGACCAATAAAATGGATCTCGTTTCAGGAGGCCGAGCGTCTGGATTCCATCGAGCACCGCCCGTTTATGATTGATGTCTACACCGACTGGTGCGGATGGTGTAAGCGCATGATGGCCACCACGTTCCAGAATGTCAGCCTGGCCAACTACATCAACCAGAATTTCTACTGCGTGAGGTTCGATGCCGAAACCACCGACACCATACGTTTCCAGGGCAAGGAGTGGGTAAACTCCAACGGCCGTGTTAACTCTCTGGCGCCGCATCTCATGGGCCAGCACCTCAGCTATCCCACCATCGTGTACATCGACCGCGATGGCCACGTGGCGCCAATACCCGGATACATGGAGGTGAGGGGCATAGAGCCTATCCTTGTGTATTTTGCCGAGGACAAAACCAATTACTGCGATCTGGAGACTTTCAAGGACTTGTATATGCTTAGTTTTCCTGATGCCTACAAGGAGGAGCTGGCCAAGGCCCGCAACCTGAAGGCCAACACATCAGGCGAGATAAAATGGCTTACCGTGGAGGAGGCCAAGAAACTTGCCGCCAAGCAGAAGCGCCCCGTTATTGTGGACCTATACATCGACGACAAATACCGCGGACAGGTGCCATACATCACCATGGGATCCATCGTGCATGAGCATGCCGTGCTAAAGGATTCCACCATGGCCAGCTACATCAACGAGCATTTCTATCCCATAAGGATAGAGGCCACCACAAAAGATTCCATCTACTGGTTTGGCAACGACAAGCCTTTTGTATCGCTTGGCGAGGGAATGCCCAACCAGTTTACCCAGGCGCTCACCAACGGCAACTACAAGTTTCCGGCTATGTATTTCTTCAACAGCGATCAGAAATTCGTGGGCAGCGTCAACGAGTTTTTCTCTCCTGACTTCTGGTCGGTGATCTTGAAGTTCTACGGCGAGGAGGCCTACACCAAGGAGAGTTTCGAGCAGTTTTACCGCCGCACAAGACAGAGCAAATAATTTTTTTTAGATATATCAATGGAAAACCTTCAGCCGATTTTCGGCATGACTATCAGCCAGCTTCAGGCCGTGGTGGCAGAGCTTGGATTGCCCAAGTTTACCGCCAAGCAGATTGCCGACTGGCTCTACAAGAAAAACATAACATCCTTCGACGAGATGACCAACATCTCCAAGAAGGCCAAGGAACTGCTTTCTGCCAGATTCACCTTCGGCATCGAGCCTCCCATCAAGGAGTCGGTATCGCAGGATGGCACCAAGAAGTATTTATATAAGGTGGGCGACAACCGCTACGTGGAGGCCGCATACATTCCCGACCGCGACAGGGCCACTCTCTGCGTGTCGTGCCAGAGTGGATGCAAGATGGGCTGCAAGTTCTGCAACACCGGGCTTCAGGGCTTTGGCGGAAACCTCAGCACCAACCAGATACTCAACCAGATAAAGGCGCTGCCCGAGTTCGAGAAGCTCACCAACCTTGTTTTCATGGGCATGGGCGAGCCTATGGACAATCTTGACAACATCATGCAGGCTCTCGAGATTCTTACCGCAGATTACGGTTTTGCCATGAGCCCCCACCGCATGACCTTGAGCACCGTGGGTCTGGTGCCGGCACTCAGCCAGTTTCTCCAGAAGACAGATGTTCACCTTGCCATATCGGTCCACAATCCTTTCCCCGACGAGCGTGCCGAGATTATGCCAATCGAGAAGGCTCAGCCACTAAAGCGCGCCCTCGACATGGTGCGTCAGTACGATTTCCGCCATCAGCGCAGGTTCAGCGCCGAGTACATCATGATACAGGGCTTCAACGACAGCCCACGCCACGCCCGCGAGCTGGCCAGCATCCTTCAGGGAATACCTTCCAGGGTAAACCTTATCCGCTATCATG
The DNA here is from genome assembly GCA_024401025.1 of Bacteroidales bacterium. GTDB lineage: Bacteria > Bacteroidota > Bacteroidia > Bacteroidales > UBA3824 > UBA3824. The sequence continues at coordinate 26,075 of JAKSLV010000003.1, read as the reverse complement.
AGCATCCGGGCAGCGATTTCCACGCGTCGTCGGATATCAGGATACACGAGTTTCAGCAGATACTGGAACAGCGCGGCATCATCACCACCATACGCGCATCGCGCGGCGAGGACATCAACGCCGCCTGCGGCCTGCTCTCCACTAAGGAGATGAATGGATAGTTTAAAGTTTAAAGATTAAAGATTAAAGATTAAAGATTAAAGATTAAAGATTAAAGATTAAAGATTATTCGTCGCCCATCATGCTGGATGGCGTAGCGTTGAACTCCTTGGTGAAACAGCGTGTGAAGTATTTGGGATCGTTGAATCCCACTTCATAGGCTATTTCCGAGATGTTCATGTTGTGGGTGATGCGGTTCTTTATTATCAGGTCATGGGCCACTTTTAGACGGTAGCTGCGGATAAACTGGCCCGTGCTCTGTTGTGTAAGCGCCTGCATCTTCTTGTTCATCAATGTTTTGCTTACTCCCATCTCGTTTACAAACTCCGTAACGTCAAACTCGGAGTTCTTGAAGTTGTCTTTCAGCACTTTCATGGCCTTGTCCATGAATTTCTTGTCGGATGAGTCCTCGGATATGTTGAGGCTCTCCACATTCATGTCGCTCCTGAATCTCTGCTGGAATTTTGTCCTGTTCTCCACCAGCGTGTGGATTTTTGCCCTTAGCACGGCCTCGTCGAACGGCTTTATTATGTAGTCGTCCACGCCGTTCTGGAAGCTCTCCAGCTGAGTGTCGCGCGAGGTTTTTGCCGTAAGTATAATAATAGGTATGTGCGATATGTTGATATCGCCCCTTACAGCCTTTGCCAGTTCCATTCCGTCCATTCCGGGCATCATCATGTCGGTAAGTATCAGGTCCACCATGTGTGATTTAAGCACCTGGAGGGCGTTGTTGCCGTCGCGGGCCTCCAGTATCGAGTATGTGTCGCTAAGCACGGATCTCACGTACTGGCGCATCTCCTCGTTGTCGTCCACTATCAGTATCGACATCTTGTGAGGTGCGTTGGGGTCGAAATCCTGCTCGTAGTCGTTGGTGTCTGATGCTTCGTTCAGGAAGTTGGATACCGGTGCGGCCTGCTGCTCCTGCACGTCCACCAGAGGCACTATCATCCTGAAGCTTACTCCATGGGTGTGGTTGTTGCGCGCGGTGATTTTGCCGCCCAGCAGCTGCGCTATCCTGTTGCAGAGGTAGAGTCCTATGCCCGAGCCCTGTATCTTGCCCGATTTCACCATCTCGCCGTTTTCCGACTGATAGAAGCTGTTGAAAACTTTCTCGATGTCGGATTCCACAATTCCTTTTCCCGAATCTGATACGCAGAGGTAGATTTTCTTTGTGTTTGGCATCGTGGCCAGGAATACGTCTATCTTGCCGCCGTCGGGCGTGTATTTGCATGCGTTGCCCACAAGGTTGGTTATTATCTTGTGGGTGGCCTCGCGGTCCAGCATTATATAAGGTGTGTGCAGGTGGTGGTAGAAGTTCAGCGATATGCCTTTCTCCTGTGTGAGCGCGCGGAACGGCAGCAGGATGTCCTCCACCAGGCTAAGCATGTTGGCGGGTTTCATGGTGATTGGCATGTTGTCGGTTTCCACCTTGCGGAAGTCCATCAGCTGGTTTACGAGGCTTAGCAGGTGCTTGCTGTTGTGGTCCACAAAGTTTAGCTGCTCTATCACCTTGGGATTGGTGGAAAGCTTCAGGGCTCGCTCTATTGGTCCTATGATGAGGGTGAGCGGAGTCCTGAACTCGTGTGTGATGTTGGTGAAGAAGGCCAGCTTGTCGAGTGTGAGTTCCTGGATTTTCTGGTTCATCTTCTCCATCTGCATTTTCTGGCTGGTGATTTTCTCGTTCTGCCTGCTGATTTCGTCGTTCTGGGCAAAGAGCATCCGGTTTTGCTGGCTAAGCTCCTTGGTTTTGGCGTCGAGGGCGGCGGTGCGCCTTGATACGCGGGCCTCCAGCTCCTGTGTCTGGCGGCGGAGGTTTACGAGGCGTATCTGTGCTATGATGTAGGCGATTCCTGCGAAGAACAGAAGCATCAGCACGAAAAACCACCATTGCTTGTAGAAATAGCCCTTGGAGTGGATGGTGATTTCGGTGGGCTCGGAGAATTCCATGTTTCCGGTGGCGCACCTTACTTGGAATTTGTAGTTGCCGGCCGGTAGGTTGCTGAATACTGCCATCCTCTGATTGTGGCGCATCGATGTCCACTCGTTGGTGTAGCCCAGCAGCCTGTACTGGTATTCCATGATGGCGGGGTTCTTGTAGTTGAGGGCCGAGAACTCTATGGTTATGGATCGGTCGCTCTCATGCACGTAGATGTCGGATGTGCGGTTTATCACCGTTTTTATGTAGTCGCCGTTGCCGGGGGTGATCTCCTGGTCGTTTATCGACAGGGATGTAAGGTATACTGTATTGTAGGGAGGCTGGTTGTACGACCGGTCGATGTCGATTTCCACCAGGCCGTTTATTGTGCCGAAATACAGTATGTTGGATCCCTCGCGCTTGTAGGCTGCGTTCCAGAAGAAGTGGTTGCTGCAGATTCCGTCTTCCCTGTAGCATTTGGCCAGTCGCTCGGTTGTGGGCGAGTAGCAGCACAGGCCGTTTGATGTGGCTATCCACAGGTTGTGGCTGTTGTCTTCCAGAATGCTGGCCACAATGTCGTTGGGCAGTCCGTTGTCGGTGTTTAGTCTGTTGGTGTGTGTGCCCAGCTTGTATGCTATGAGGCCGTATCCGTTGGTGCCCACATAGAAAGTGCTGTCTGCCAGCGTTATGAATGATGTTACCTTGGTGCGGAACTCGGTTTCGCTGGTGAATGGGTGGTCTATTATGGGGGTTGCCATTATGGTGTCGGCCTCCACTCTTACCTGCGATGGCACAAATCTTATTATGCCCATCGTGGTTCCTATGGCCAGGGTGTCCAGCTTGTCGGTGGATCCCAGGCATCCGTGAATCTGGTTGTTTATGGAGTCGTTGAGCACGTTGAGCACCTTGTCGTACTTCATGGAGTAGAAGTATATGCCGTGGTTGGTGCCCAGCCATACGCCGTTGTTTATGGTGTCGAGGTTCATGGTGCCCACAAAGCTGGTGTTTGTAAGCTCGTTTTCCACGTTTATGTTTTTGATGGCGCGTCCGGCTTTCTTGTCGAAGAAAGAGAAGCCGCCGCCCCATGTGCCAAGCATCAGGGTGTTGTTGTCGATAGGCAGTATGCAGCTTACGGAGTTGTGGGGCAGTCCGTCAAGTATGGTGTAGGTCCTGAAGTCGTTGCTGTTGGGCTCCTTCCTGTTTAGTCCGCCTTCCACCGTGCCTACCCACAGCACGTTGTCGTTGTCTAGGTATATCGAGTTTACCGGGCCCTGCGATATCGAGTGTGGGTTGTTGTTGTTGGAAACGTAGTTTTTTACTGATATGGCGGGTTTTATGATCTTGTTTACGCCGCAGCTCTCTGTGCCCAGCCATATCATGCGGTCGTCGCAGTAGATGCAGTTTATGAAGTCGCTGTTTATGGTCTGATGCTCCTCTTCTGTTCCGTTGTACTGCGTGATGATGTCGAAATCGTCGGTGTGCGGGTCATAGAAGTTGAGTCCCTTGAGAGTTGATACCAGCAGGCGTCCTGTCTTGGATACTTGTATGTCGGATATCATGTTTTGCGACAGCGACCTTGGGTTGCCGTTGTCGTGGGTGTATCTTTTAAGGATCTCGGGGTTGGTGCTGTATCTGTACAATCCGTTGTCGGTGCCTATCCACAGATCGTTTTCCTTTGCCATCAGGCATTTCACTATGTTGCAGTTTAGCTTCATACTTGTGGATAGGGGAGTGGCTATGAGGTTTCCGCGGTTGTCGCTTACTATCTTCATCACCTTGCTGTCTATGCCGGCCAGCATCTGTCCCTCCATCTCGTATATGGCGGTTATGGGTGCCTTGGATAGCGAGCCCGGATGCAGGTGGTATGTGTTGCTGATGTTGCCCTTGTTGTCGAAGTCGAAACGGGTTATTGTTCTGTCGTAGGTGATCCAGATGCTTCCGCGCGAGTCTTTTATGATGCATCGGGCGGATTTGTTGAAGTCGGGTTGGCTGTCGTCGATGTTTTCGTACTTGCTGTTGGTGTTCAGGTCCATGATGTCGACACCTCGTTCCGATGCTATCCACAATCGCGAGAAGTTGTCCTCGCACACTTTGCGCACGTAGTTGCTCTTTATTTTGTAGTTGCCGCGTGTGCTCAGCTGCATGAGGTCGTAGCCGTTGTATTGCAGCAGTCCGCCGCCCATTGTGGATATCCATATAAAGCCGTGGCTGTCCTTGTAGATGCCGTCCACAAAGTTGTTGCTGAGGCCGTTTTCCACCGTAAGGTACGAATACAGGAACTGCGATGCGAAATCCTGGGGCATGAGCTGCGCAAATGATCCGCAAATGCATGTGATGCAGATAGATATGTATAATGCAAGTCTTTTTATCATTGTTTTTCTGGGTTTGGGTTTCTGATGCAAATTTAGTGATATTTTTTGTATCTGCAAGAGGCCGCCCCCTTTTGTCCACCCTTTGTTTTTATTTGTCCACCCTTGTGTTTGGGCTTCAAAAGTTCGTTGTCCACCTTTTGCATGGATTTATCCACCATTGCTGGTTTGTTATATTCTAATTTTGTATCACCGAAAAGATTTTGAATTTAGTGCATTATTAATTTTATAAAAAATATTAATTATGAAAGCAACAGCTAATTTATTAATCTCGGCTCTGGCGGTTTCGGCTCTGGCGGTGCAGTCGTGCCAAAAGCAGCCGTATCAGATCATGGATTCTCCCAATCCATGGGCCGACGAGTATGCCGAATACGGCACTATCGACAAGATGGAGCACTGGGGTCCCTACAATGTTCACGACCCCTACATCCGCAAGTTTGGCGATACCTACTACGCCTACAGCACCGATGCCATCTGGTGGGCTCCGGCTGATACTGCGGCATCAGCTTCCAACATGCCCAAGGAGGGAAAACTCCACATGCGCAAGAGCAAAAACCTGATTGACTGGGAGTTTATGGGTTGGGCTTTCGATTCCATTCCATCGCAGGCCTGGGACTACGTATACCCGATATCAGGAAAAAACACATCTCCCGGCCTCTGGGCCCCTGCTATATATAAGGAGGGCGATGTGTACAGGATGTATTACTGCCTGTCCACATTCGGCAGCAGGGTTTCCACCATAGGCCTTGTGGAATCGGCATCGCCCGAGGGTCCCTGGCAGCAGAAGGGCCTCGTGGTGAAGACATCAGACTCCACCGCCATGAACGCCATAGACCCCACCATAATAGAGGACGCCGACAACGGCAAGCTGTGGATGATTTACGGATCGTTTTTCGGCGGAATATACGCCCTGGAGCTTAGCCGCGAGACCGGCCTTGCCAAAAACGAGGGCGACCTGGGCCGCATGATTGCCCACCGCAGCAACTGGCAGGTGGAGAACATGGAGGCGCCAGAGATTATCTACAATCCTGATACCAAGAAGTATTACCTCTTCACCAGCTATGGTCCGCTGTTCACCACCTACAACGTGCGCGTCTGCATGGCCGACCATCCCGAGGGCCCATACACCGATTACATGGGCATAGATGCGGCATCAGAGGTAAACACATATCCGATACTTACAGCGCCATACCGTTTCCAGAACCACAGGGGATGGCAGGGAATGGCCCACTGCACATGTTTCACCGATGGCGAGGGACGTTTCTTCCTGGCGTCGCAGGGCAGGCCTCAGAGCAATCCCGGCATGATGGATTTGTGTGTAAGGCGCATGTTTTTCCGCGCCGACGGCTGGCCGATGCTGTCGCCTGAAAGGTATGCCGGCGATGTGGAGACTCCTCTCGGCAAGGATGCCGTATATGGACAGTACGAGGTTATCAGGATAAAGGATCATTTCCTGCCTCAGAACCATGAGGACCGCGCCGACGGACAGGCTAACGCCCTGCTGGAGGACGAGGTAAATAAATCGGTGCTTCTGGAGCTTTCCGGCGACAATGTATCTGATTTTGCCAACGGCGATGTGTTTACGCTTACATACGATGGACAGAAAATTTCTGACGTAAAGGCCTTTGTGGGACACGATTGGGAGAACCAAAAAACAACTGTCCTCTTTACAGGTATTGATAATCAGGGATTTGCAATTTGGGGTAAAAAAATAAAATAATCAAAATTGCACCCAATGTCCACCTTTTGCGTCGAAATTTCGACCTGTTGAAAGCAAAAATAGTAGTAATTTTACGATGCAAACAGAACACAAGCCCGGCTCTTCCGGGGAGCCGCGCTTATGGTTTGCATAGCAATAATAAGTAATCAATTTTTTAGACTTAAATTTAATAGTATGAAAAAAGGAGTTTTAGTTTTTGTGGGAATGCTTGCTCTCACATCTGCCTACGCAGAGGAGACCAAAAGCCCCCTGTCTGAAATTGCCGCCCCTTGGGACAACATCAATGTAAAAGGTGTTGTATATGACGAGACCGGCAGCCCTATTCCAGGCGTATCAGTATACGTAAAGGGAACCACCAGTGGTACAATCACCGATTTCGATGGTAATTTCAGCATCAATGTGGATCCTGATGCAACACTCGTATTCTCGTTTATAGGATATTCTACAGAGGAGATTGCGATAGCCGGCAGAACAAACATCGGCAAGGTGGTGCTAAGGGAAGACAACAAGGAGATAGAGCAGGTTGTGGTAATCGGCTATGGTACACAGAAGAAGGTAGACCTTACCGGATCGGTGGCCATCGTGGATGCCGACGAGATGAAGAAGGTTTCCAATTCCAACATATCCACAATGCTTGAGGGTAAGGTGGCCGGTGTGCAGATCACCACTGATGGTCAGCCTGGTGCCGATCCTTCTGTAAGAATCCGCGGTATCGGCTCGTTTGGCTCCACAGCGCCTCTCTATGTAGTGGACGGTGTGCCAATGTCGTCTATCCGCGATTTCTCTCCCAACGACATCGCCTCTATCCAGATCCTGAAGGATGCGTCGGCCGCCGCCATCTACGGTTCGCGCGCTGCCAACGGCGTTATCATCATCACCACCAAGTCGGGAAAGAAGAATCAGCCTCTCAAGGTTGAATATTCAGGATACCTCGGTATCGACAAGGTGAACAACAACAAGTACGACGTGATGGATGCCAACCAGTATGTGGAGTATATGACTCAGGCCGCCAAGAACTCGGGTTCTACACTTCCCGAGGGTTATGTGCCAGGATCGGCCCACACTCTTCTGGATGCCAACGGCAACAGCACCGTAAATACCGACTGGTTTGATGCCATCTTCAAGACCGGTATCCGCCAGAACCACAACGTCAACCTCTCGGGCGGTAGCGAGAACGGAACCTACAACATCGGCCTCGACTACTTTAAGCAGAACGGCGCCATCGAGGGTGCAGGTCCAAACTTCCAGCGCTACACCGCTCGTGTAAACAACACCATGGATGTTAAGTTCCTGAAGATTAAGACAAGCTTTGTTTACTCTCACTCAGATCAGGACGCTCTGGCCGTATCAAACGCCAACGAGTTTGTGGATGGTCTCTACGGTAACCAGGGTAACGTGCTTGAGCAGGCCCTCTACATCCAGCCTACAATCAAGGCTTACGATCCTTCCACATGGTGTCTCGACGACAGAATCTCGGCTGCCAAGGCTTACGAATACGATGCATACGGTTTTGGCGTGGCTGATCCTGTGGTACACGGCGATTACGGCCGATCAAACCCATTGCTCCTGCTCAACAACCTGGAGCGTAACACAAAGGTGGACCGCATAGTGGCTTCGGCCTCTACTGATGTGGACCTCTTCAAGATGGTAGGTTTCCAGAACGACAACCACTCGCTCCACTACAATCTGAACCTCTCTTACAGCAAGACATACGCCAAGGACCGCACATGGATCGGCGCATGGATACAGACCAACAAGATCTATGAGGACAAGAGCTACGAGCGCCTCTCACAGGGCTTCCGCAACTACGACGATGCCCTCATCGAGAACACCATCACATACGATGGCAAGTTTGGCAGCAACCACTTGAACGTAGTTGTGGGCCAGACCTACGAGAACGAGTACTTCAACCGAGTATCAGCCTGGGGTATCACATACCAGTCGCCATATTACCTCCAGATCAACAACGGAAAGGACCGCGACGCCGAGTCGGCTGAGACACAGCACGTGCTTGCATCATACATCGGCCGTATCAACTACGACTACGACGGCAAGTACCTCCTTTCTGCCACAGTACGCCGCGATGGTTCTTCAAGACTCTCTTCCGACGACCGCTGGGGCGTGTTCCCATCAGTATCTTTGGGATGGAGATTGGATAAGGAGAGCTTCTTCAATGTAGACAGCCGTCTCATCAACCTCCTGAAGCTGCGCGGAAGCTACGGTATCCTCGGTAACGAGAACATCGGTGAGTATCAGTACATGGACGTTATGGACACCAACAACTTCTCATACAGCTTTGGCGGCAACGTGGTATACGGATCGGCCATCACCAAGTTCGTAAACACAGCCATCGCCTGGGAGAAGAAGAAGTCAACATCGTTCGGTATCGACCTCGGCATGCTTGACGGCGCATTCGACTTTACATTCGAGTATTACAAGAACAACTCTGAGGACCTTCTCTACGAAGTACCAGTGCCAAACATCTCTGGTACACACAATCCACCAAACAACACTGTTACAATGAACGCCGCCTCTATGGAGAACTCTGGATTTGAGTTCAGCGCCAACTACCACAACTACAAGCGCGCTCTCAAGTACGACCTCTCATTCAACATGTCGACACTTAAGAACAAGGTAACCTCTCTCGGCGCCGGCAACGGTCTGCAGCGCATCGATGGCGCCAACATCACCATCGTTGGCCAGGAGGTAGGACAGTTCTACGGCTGGATATACGAGGGTATCTTCCGCACACAGGATCAGCTAGACGGCCATGCCACCCAGAACGGCGCCAACGTGGGCGACTGCGCATACAAGGACATCAGCGGTCCTGATGGCCAGCCTGACGGCATCATCGACGCATACGACCAGACAGTACTCGGCTCGGGCCTTCCAAAGATCAGCTTCGGTATCAGCGGCCGCGTAGAGTACAAGGGCTGGGATCTCTCGGTAGCCACTTTCGGCGCTCTCAAATACAAGGTTGCTGATGCTCTCTACAACGGACTCAGCAGCTGCTACGGCGGCAACAACCACCTTACAAAGGTACTCGACGCCAACAAGTTCGACGCCAACGGCACATACATCTCCGACGTTCCAAGAACCTATCTCGAGAGCACATCAGAGCTTGGCTGGAACGACCTCTTCTCTGAGCGTAAGATTCAGAAGGCCAACTACTGGAAGATTTCCAACGTAGAGATTGGCTACAACTTCCCCAACGCTTGGTTCCACGACGTGGTTTCAAATGTGAGAATGTACGTATCAGGACAGAATCTTGCCACACTCTCTAAGTACAAGGGTTACAACATCGACTACGCCGGCGGCGTATTTACTCCTGGTGTCAACTACTGCTCGTTCCCAACTCCTAGAACATTCATGGTTGGTTTGCGTGCATCGTTCTAACGGAGGCAATAATAAAGAATGTTAATCATCATTATTTCGACATCAATATGAAAAAATATACTATAGCAATGGCTGCAATGGCGTTGCTTGCAGGAGCGTCCTCTTGTAGCGACCAGTTGGATGTTATAAATCCCAACCAGCAGACAACATCAGTATTCGGAAACTCTCTGGCCGATCTGGAGTCGGCAGTGATTGCCTGCTACAATCACTCGCGCATGGAGGGTACATATTCACGTTACGGCTACGCCTACGACATACTCCGCGGCGACGAGGTATACAACGCAGGTCAGGTATGGTGGTTGCCAGCTGATGCGCTCAACATGCCCGTAACCGACGAGATGAGCCAGTGGATCTGGCGCGACTGGTATTACACCATCAACGTGGCCAATTTCGTGATTTCCAAGACCTCTGATATCGACGCCCAGTCGTCGGATGAGGCTATGAAGAGAGTAAAGGGTCAGGCAGCCTTCTTCCGCGGACAGGGCTACTACATGCTGGCCGTTCATTATCAGAACGCCGCCATCATAACCGACTACAAGGACTACACATATCTCGAGACTCTGTATCAGGGTCCCAAGCCTCAGGCCGAGGTGCTTGCACAGGCAGTATCAGACCTCCAGGAGGCTCTCCAGCTGCTCCCTACCAAGAACGAGGGCGGCCAGTGGGAGCAGGGACGCGCCACCAAGGCTGCCGCTGCCGCTCTGCTTGCCAAGGTGTACATGTTCCAGCATGACTACAAGTCGGCTCAGACACTCCTCGACAACATCATCAACGGCGAGTACGGCGCATACGCTCTTACAGCAGATTATGGTGCCAACTTCCGCGAGGGTGTCGACGAGAACAACTCGGAGTCTATCTACGAGATCCAGTTCCTCGATTACGGTCAGCAGGGCAACATAGACGAGTGGACTCCTAACAACAACTCCAAGGATGCCACACAGGGTCATGCAATAGAGGCTCAGTTTGGTCCTCTCACATTCTCCGGCTGGGCCGACAACGCTGCCTCGCCATGGCTCTACAACCTCTTCAAGGCAGAGAAAACCACCGACGGCGGCCTGGATCCACGTCTCTACTGGACTCTCGGAACATACGAGAAGGAGTACGACCAGTACACAGGACAGAAGACTGCCGCATATCCTGACGGCGATCCCCGCAAAAACGAGATGTACCAGCAGGTGATTACCGGCGACGACATTTCCACCAACGGCGCCAACGGCGGTATCCCTGTATGCAAGAACACCAACTCGCGCACAGGCCTCTACGACAAGATCATCGCCGGTCTCCGCTGCGGTATCAACCTCCGCATCATCCGTCTTGCAGATGTTCTTCTGCTTGCCGCCGAGTGCGAGAACGAGATCAACGGACCTACAGCAAAGGCTTTTGGATACATCAACCAGGTACGCCGCCGCGCCGCCCTCAACGACCTCGACCAGAGCAAGTTCAACACCAAGGACAAGCTCTTCGAGCAGATTGCCAACGTGGAGCGTCCAAAGGAGCTTGGCTGCGAGTTTGGCCGTGGTATCGACCTCATCCGCTGGGGCTTCTTCTACGATGCCGACCGTCTGGCCCAGATAAAGCTCCACGGCACCGCCAAGAAAGACAACACTAAGTGCAACAAGGATGCCATCACCACGAATATGGATTCTGATGCTGCCTACATCTCGTCTTTCAAGACATGGAATCCCGGCCACGAGTATCTGCCAATCTATCAGGGTATCATCGATGCCAATCCTAACATGACCGGAAACTCGGCCAACAACAACATCGCCAATACTCCTGCCTTTGCAGTGCATCCAGTAGTAAATCTCGATTAATTAGTTTAGTTACCGTTTTTTATCTGATAAATGCATCCAAGAACCTTCCGACAGCCTTTTGGCTGTCAGGAGGTTCTTTTTTTTGCTGTTTGTGCACCTGAAATTTTCGAAAAATCCACCTTTTATTTTCAAAATTACTCTCCATACTGGCGCTTTTGTGATAATTTAGTGGTGTCAAACAGATTTATTAACCTCTAAATAATTGTATGATGAAAACAAGACATTTATTATTCTCTGCATTGGCCATGGCGGCCCTGTCGCTGGCATCCTGCAGCGATGACGAACCATCAGGAGTAGGCATCAGCACTATAGAAAAAGATAACGACAAGGTAGACAACAGCCTGGACCCCGGTGACTGGAAGGCTCCCGACTATCCCGACGACTACCGCTCCATAGCCGAGTGGAAGAATCACAAGAACTGGAACCTGGCCAACGTGCACGATCCTTCTGTATTCTACTGGCCTGCCGATGGCTACTATTATATGTTTGGAACTGATGCTTCGTTTGGAAACGCCCACGACCAGGCCACTAACGGCAAGCATTTTCAGGGCAAGCGTTCCAAGGACCTCGTAAACTGGGAGTATGTGCCCGGCATCATGAACGATTTCCCCGAGTGGGCAGCCGTAAAGATAAATGACATCCGCAAGAGGATGGGCCTTGCTGAGATTCCTAGGGCCAATTTCAGCACTCTGTACTGGGCTCCAGTGGCCAGAGTGGTGGACGGCAAGGTGCGCATATATTATTGCGTGGGCATCGACAACTTTATCTCCAACGGCGCCCGACCAAACACCACTTTCCCAAAGAGCTGGACAGAGCGCGCCCTTATTGGAGTGGCCGAGACCACCAATCCCAACGGCGGTCCATCGGCATGGAAGGATCTGGGATATGTAACCACCTCGGCTTCCGACAAGGGTCTGGATTTCTCGAGGAAGGACCTCTCGGCTGAGTCATGGAACACCGCTTATTTCTTCTACAACGCCATCGACCCTACCTACATCCAGGCTTCCAATGGCAGACATTACCTTATCTACGGATCTTGGCACAGTGGTTTCGCCCTTCTGGAGATAAATCCCGCCACCGGCAAGCCTATAAAGAATACCGAGGCTGATCCCTGGGCCGATGATTATGCATCGCTGTCGGCAAACTTCGGCGTACGCATAGGCACACGCGGCGTTTCGCGCTGGCAGGCATCAGAGGGCCCCGAGATTATCGAGAAGGATGGCGCGTTCTATCTGTTCTTTGCCAACGATGGTCTTGATGTTCCTTATCATACCCGCGTGGTGCGCTCGGTACAGGGCATCGAGGGCCCATATTACGATATCACCGGGCATCAGTTCACCAATGGCAACTGCCCAAATCCGCTGCCTATAGTTACACATCCTTACAAGTTTAGAGATGACAGCCGTGGCTGGGTGGGTTTCTCTCACTGCGCCATTTTCCAGCACAACGACACCAAGGAATGGTTCTACATGTCGCAGGCCCGTTTCCCCGAGGGCATCGACAACTGGGCGCCCAACGCCGTGATGATGGGCCACGTAAGAAAGCTTGCATGGTGTCCAAAATCTGCCGACAACGACAGCGAGCTCTGGCCTGTGGCATATCCCGAGCGTTATGCTAATTGTCCTGCCCAGAAGATTACCGAGCAGAACATTGTGGGCAAGTGGGAGCACATCGACCTGGTGTACAAGTATGCCGTAATGGACGAGTCGAAGCCGGTGGAGTTCAAGGCCGATCACACCATGACGGGCGCATTGACCGGTAAGTGGAGTTTCGATGCCAGCAAGAAATACCTCACCATAGAGGTGGGTGGTCAGAAATCTGTTCTGGTGGTGGATGCCGAGCTCGATTGGGAGGCCTCGCCCCGCAGCATCACCCTGGTATACGCCGGTATCGACAGCAAGTCTTTCACCACATACTGGGGTAAGAAAGTAAACGAGTAATTAGTAAAAATTTTCCTCAATATTATTTTAGTAGAAAGGCATCCGATGTGATATCGGATGCTTTTTTTTGTATCTATGAGCGCTTGATGTGGGCCTCGCCGTGAAAATCGGCAATCTCCTGCGCCAATGTGTTGAGGTTGTGGAATTGCGAGTATCTGGCGGTGGATTCCACGCCGTTTACCTGAGGCATCTTGTCGATATCCAGCGGTGCCAGTATCAGCAGCCTGCCGCTCTCGCAGATGTCGAAACGCTGTTTCTCGGGTTTCCAGAAATCGGTGATGGGCTCCTTCTGTATGTGTATCATACGGTATCCGCGTTCCATGCAGTCCCGCTTGATGATCTGCTCACCCTTGCTGATGCCAGCCGTCACTATCAGGGATCCGTCCTCGGCCATCTCGTGGAGGTTGGCGCGTTCGTTGGCAAACTGTTCGGTTTCCTCGTAACGCTTGCGGTGCGCTATGGGCAGTCGCAGGTTTTCGGGGCTCTGCTCGTGCCTGTGAAACCATACCGCCACCTTGTGCGGCCATTTCAGCAGAAACATGTTTCCGAAAGCGCCGTATATCCTGCCGTTTATCTCCACCTTGGTAAGCCTCTGATAGAGATTGGGATACAGCGCCCTGTATATTGCCCTCCGCGGATTGTCATGCACGTAATCTATCATGTGCTGCAGCTGTCCCCGCTTGTAGAGGATGGTGTCGTCGTAGTCGTCAGCAAAAAGCGGCTGCGATGAACGGGGAAGGGTGGAGTAATAATATTGGCGCTGTTTTTTAGATAGGTTTTTTAGTAGTAGTTTTTTTATTTGGCCGGTTTCTGGATCGGGGTAGTCTATTATTTGGTCTGGTATTTTTTCTGCTTGCTTATTGCTTGTGTTGTCAACCAATTTTGGTTGACCCGTAACAATTGATCTCCATTCTTGTGTGCATAGGCTTTTGTATTGGCGTATTATCTCTCCTAATCCCACCTCCATCCTCTCCTTTACAAATACCACGCTGTGGAAGTGGTCTGGCATTATGGAGGTGGCTATTATGGATATGTTGCGGCCCTTGGCGGCGTGGAAGGCTGGGGTTTTCTCCCATTCGGCCTTTATGGCCTTGCCGGTATCGCTAAGGATTACGCCGGGATGCTTGCTGTCCATATTTAGCTCTCCAAACACATGCTCCCTGTCCCTTACAACAATTGTTATAAGGTAGATACCGCGCTCGTGGTAGTCGTGGTATTTGTTGTGTGGGCGGTGTGCTGGTGTGTTGCTGTTCATAATGCGCAAATATATTCAATTATCGGCATTATTCCAAATAAAAATCCCGTATTGCCAATATTTACGGCAATACGGGATTTGTCAGTTTATGTTTATTTCGCTATGATTTATTCCGCTTAGTTGTGGAATACGGCGTATGCACCGTCAATTGTGATGTCGAACACGCAGTCGTCCTTGTGGATGCCTGTGATGGTGTAGTTCATCTTGTGGAGCTCGCCATCGCTCTGTGCAAACGACATTGCGATGAGGGCTGTGCCGTCGCCATTGTTGGTTACCGATACTGTGTAGTCGATACCGTTGTAGAGGTCGCTCAGGAATGTATCCCAGAGGATTGTGCAATCCTTGTACTGATCCTCGTTGATGTAGGTATCGCCCCAGCCGTAGTTGTCGACACGTACTGTGCAGTACCATCCTGTGCCGCCGTCTTCCTTGGTGTAGGTAAGCTCTGGAAGGATGCCGTCCCAGTTGTTGATGCCGCGGCTGTAGCAGAATACCTTGGCTGTTACTGTCTTGCCTGGCTCCACCTTGCCGAAGCCGGTGGCAACCCATGAAGAAGATCTGTCGGTAAGGCCGGCCTCAGAAGTACCCTTCTCGGTCTCTACTGCCACCTCTGTAGATACTTGATCGCTGTACTTTACTATCACCTTGCCATCCTTTGTAAGTATTGCGGTGTAGCTGCTCTCTGCCAGTGTGCCAGTGCCGCCATCAGAGTATGTGGCCTCTACGGCAAACAGCTTGTTGGATATCAGGATGTCGTTCTCGGCATAGTAGAGCTTGCCGCCCTTGTATGTAGCCTTTATCGATTTTACGGCGTTGGTTACCTCAAACTGATATGTGGCTGCCACTGCCTGTCCGAAGGCGCCCTGCTTTGTCTTGCTGTAGGCTGCCACTACGGTCTTGGTACCGATGGTAGACATGTCGGGAATGATGGTGAAGGTGATGTCGGCAGTATCAGCCTCAGCTGTGGTGCCGTCCTCGAATGTCACTATGGCCTTGGCGTCTTTCCAGAAATCTGTCTCGCCAATCTCCACTGCTGATATCGCGCCGACGATCTCGAGCTTGGTTGCGGGCTGGTCTACGGCTGGAGCCTTCTCCGATGGAATCATATAGGCCGAGCTTATCTCCATGTAGCTGGCGTCGCATACAAGGAATCCGTATACCGAGGCGTTGTTAGGAGTTTTCTCGTGGCGGAGCTCCTCCCAGTACATAGTGCCGTTGTTGCCCGTCTGCTCTGCCCTGATGTATGTGATGCCGTCGATGGCGTGGTCCACTATAAGCTTAACGTCGGCCTTGTCCATGTAGGTTTTCCATTCTTCCCATGGGCACTCGTCGTTGCCGTAGTTTCTATCGCCCCAGATGGCGTCGCCCTGATCCACGGCGTAGGCATCAGACCTCATGATAAAATAGTGCTCGTCGTCGGTAGACTTTGCCTCTGCGTTTGATGTAAGGCACCAGTTCCAGTTGTTCCAGTTTTCCTTTACAGGCGAGTAGTTCTTGAACTCTACTACGAAAGCCTTGCCCACCGGAATCTCGAACAGCTGCGACCAATCCTGATTCCATCCCAGGCTGAAATCCTTGGCTCCCACGGCATCTTTGGTGATATCCACCATGGTGGTGTCGCCCTGGCCTGCTGCCGCCTGCTGCTTGGCTGCGGCTATCGAATCTATCTTCTGCTGGAGGTCGTCTGGAGCACCGGCGTCGTATATCTCGCCCTCGTAACATCCTACCAAACCTGATGCTGCCAATCCCAATCCCAGGAGACCAAGCAGCGTTTTGTTCATAAATCGTTTCATACTTAATTGCTTTTAATAATAGTATTTGATTTGTTTTATTAGCAACCGCTAAGGTATAGCAAAAGCAATTGCCTTGGGTGGATAATTAGGTTTTCGTGGTGGATATAGCCCTTTTTATGGTGGATTTTTGTATTTTTAATCACTCTGTTTTGTAGGTGTGTGGGTGGTAATGTGTTGTAGCATAGGTAGTTGCTCCTGATGTTGGGGCAGTGTCAGTTCCCTGATGCTGCTATAAAAAAAACGCTGCCGGATTTGGGGTCCGACAGCGCAAAATATCGAATTTTTTAGTGTAGCATCAGAATACTACTCCACCTTCTTGCCGTGCTCCAGCTGGATGGTGAGAGTGGTGATGTCGGCTACCTCGGCTGGTCCAAAGTACTGGATTGGGCCTGGGTATACGTATGCTGTCTCGATGGCCCACTCCTCTCTCTTAGAGCAGAAGTACTGGAATGGAGCGCCGTCCAGCTTTACGAGAGCCTTCTGGATAACAGGCTTCATCTTGCCGTTGCGCTTCTCCATGTTCATCATGGCTGTGATAGGAATACCACCTGCAAGCCACTTGTCGGCAGGCTCGGTAGTGTTGCGTACCGACGACATGTAACCGGTCTTGCCAGAAGAGATCAGCAATGCGGCTACGCGGCCAAGAGAGTAGCAGTAGTCAGCGTCGAAGTTGGATGGAGCTGCGCAGCGACCCTCGTAACCGAAGAAGTGGTGCTGAGTAGCAAACTTGCCGTTGAACTTGCCTTCCTTCTTCCAGGCAGCCAGCTTCTTTGCAACCATCTCGGCCAGGAGCTGCTCGGTCTCGATGAGTGAAACCTGAACATTGCCGTGAGGGTCACGCTCGAGGGCGAGCTGTGTAGAAACCGATGCTGGCAGGCTCTTGAAGAGGGCTGCATTCTCGGCAGAGAGCTTGGATACCACGTAGTTGATCTTCTCGTCAGCTGCGATGGTGTCGAACTCGGCCTGATTGGCGGCCAGCATGTCGTTGAGCTCGGCGATAAGCTTCTTGATGGCTGGGATAAACTCGATAAGTCCCTCTGGAACGAGTACGATACCGAAGTTCAAACCCTTGTCGGCACGGGCCTTAACGGCGTTGGCGATGTATGTAACCACGTCGTCGAGAGTCTGGTTCTTGGCCTCTACCTCCTCACCGATGAGGGTGATGTTTGGCTGAGTCTTCAGGGCAGCCTCCAGTGTAACGTGCGATGCAGAACGGCCCATCAGCTTGATGAAGTGCCAGTACTTCTTGGCAGAGTTGGCGTCGCGCTCGATGTTACCGATTACCTCGGCGTATACCTTTGTGGCTGTATCGAAACCGAAAGAAGTCTCGATCATCTCGTTCTTGAGGTCGCCGTCGATGGTCTTTGGACAGCCGATTACCTGGATGCCGGTGTTCTTGGCCTTGTAGTACTCGGCCAGTACACAAGCGTTGGTATTAGAGTCGTCGCCGCCGATGATAACTACGGCGTTGATGTTCAGCTGCTTGCAAATCTCGATACCCTTGTCGAACTGCTCGGTCTCCTCAAGCTTGGTACGGCCAGAGCCGATGATGTCGAAACCGCCGGTGTTGCGGTACTCGTCCATGATCTCGTCGGTGATCTCCATGTACTTGTGGTCTACGAGGCCAGAAGGGCCGCCGAGGAAGCCATAGAGCTTGCTGTTCTTGTTGATAGACTTGATACCGTCATAGATACCAGAGATTACGTTGTGTCCGCCAGGAGCCTGACCGCCCGAGAGGATTACACCAACGTTGATGGCCTTGGCCTCCATTGCGGCCTGAGCCTTCTCGAATGTTACGATTGGCAAGCCGTATGTGTTGGGGAAGAGCTTCTCGATCTCGGCCTGGTCGGCAACAGATACTGTAGCCTTGCCTTCTACCAACTTTGTAGCGCCCTGGATAGATGCTGGCATCTTAGGCTGATACGCAGCGCGGGCAATTTGCAAAGGACTTTTCTTCATTTTGCTATAATATTGTTAATGAATAAGTTTATTTATGTTTATTGTTTTTCTTTATTGTCAGCATCCTCGTCGCTATCCGTCTCCTCCTTTACGAACGATGTGTGTCCGTCGGCAAACACAGTGCCGTGGCGGCGCGCGGGTATGTCGCAGCTTGTGGCCACGTTGCTCTTGTTCATTTTGCGGTCAAACACGAAGAACTCGTAGCGGATGGTGTCATAGTCGAGAGCGGCCAGCGGCACCTCCACCTTCACTATTATCTCGGCCTTCATATACTGGTTTTGGCCTATGGGCTCCTTGTATGGGATACGGTAGCGCATGTTGTCGGATATCTCGGTAAGCTCCTGATAGCTGCCGTCCTTGGTCTTGTGGAACACCGTGATAAACAGGTTGTTGTATCCGATGCTGTCGGGGTCGAACTGGCCCTTGTTGTCATCTCGGTTCAGCCCCAGATTGCCGTCGCCGTCTATCACCTCCAGATGTATGCGCTGAAGCTTCACCTCGTTTTGCAGCTCGTCCAGAGTATCAGCCAGATACACCTTGGTAAACTCTACCCTGGGCATCGGGTCGTAGGTCTCGATCTCGTCGCACGAGATGGCGCCTATGATGATGGCCACCGAAAGCGCGATTAATAGTTTTCTCATATATTACCTTACTTTTTACGGAAGAAAATCTTCATTGGCACGCCGCAGAAGTCGAAATCTTTTCTAAGTCTGTTCTCAAGATATCTGCGGTATGGGTCGCGGATATACTGGGGCAGATTGCAGAAAAGCGCGAATGTTGGATAATAAGTAGGCAGCTGTGTGGCGTACTTTATCTTTATGAACTTGCCCTTGTATGCTGGTGGCGGAGTCTCCTCCACATACTGCTGTATCAGGGTGTTGAGCTTGTTGGTGGATATCTTGCGTGTGCGGTTCTCGTATACGTGCACGGCCTCCTCCATGGCCTTAAGGATGCGCTGCTTGGATACCGTGGATGTGAAAACCACGGGAATGTCGCTGAACGGAGCCAGCTCCTTCTTCACGTACTCCTCGTAGTGGAGGGTGGAGTTGTTCTCGCTCTTGTCCATGAGGTCCCACTTGTTAACACATACCACCAGGCCCTTGTTGTTCTCCTTTATCAGGCGGAACACGTTCATATCCTGGCTCTCAATGCCCTGTGTGGCGTCCAGCATCAGGATGCAGACATCAGCCTCCTCTATGGCGCGCACCGATCTCAGGGTAGAGTAGAACTCGATGTTCTCGGTCACCTTGCCTTTTTTCCTGAGGCCTGCGGTATCCACAAGGATAAAATCGTGGCCAAACTTGTTGTATCTGGTGTTCACGGTGTCGCGAGTAGTGCCCGCTATCGGGGTAACGATGTTGCGCTCGGTGCCGGTAAGGGCGTTTATCAGCGAGCTCTTTCCCACATTAGGGCGGCCCACCACGGCAATCTTTGGAATGCCCTCGTCGTCCACCACGGCGTCTTCCTTAAACTCGGCTGTTATGGCGTCCAGCAGCTCGCCGGTGCCTGTTCCGGTGTTGGCGCATATAGAGTACACCTCGCCCATGCCCAGGGCATAGAAAGCGCTGCTCTCCATGTGGAGGGTGGGGGTGTCGGCCTTGTTTACGGCCAGGAAAACCGGCTTGTTGGTGCGGCGCAGTATCTCGGTGATAACCTCGTCGCCGGCGGTAACGCCAAGCTGAGCGTCCACCAGGAATAAGATAACGTCGGCCTCGTCGATGGCCAGCATCACCTGTTTCTGTATCTCGTTCTCGAAAATATCGTCGGAATTGTTCACGTATCCGCCGGTGTCTATCACGGAAAACTCCTTGCCGTTCCAGTCCGACTTTCCATAGTGGCGGTCACGGGTTACGCCTGCGGTTTCGTGTACGATGGCCTCCCTGGTCTGGGTAAGCCTGTTGAATAGTGTAGACTTGCCCACGTTCGGACATCCTACAATTGCTACAATGTTGCTCATAATGCTTTTTCACAAAAGGATTATATACCTAAAAAATTTTTATGTTAGTAAATAGAATAACAGGACCCTCGACCTTATTCTTTCATATATTTCTCGATAAGACCCACGGCCTTCTCCACCATGTCTTTCTCTACCTTCAGGTACAGGCATGGGTCAAACCCGGGAACCGACCACTCGCTCTCGGTGCCGGAGTCCTTGTGGTTTTCGGCGTAGCATCTCACTCCGTTTTTCTCCAGGTGTTTCTTCACCATGCTTACGTCTATCGCCAGTCCGCTATATACGGTGTACAATTCTTTCTCCATAATGTCAAGAGTATATTATTATCCCGGTGCAAATATAAACAATTTTGTCGGAATGTCAATATTAAATAATTGTGTACTATTCCTCGGCCATCTGGCCCGATATCTCCACCTTAAGCACAAAATAGTCGGTGCCGTTTACGGGAATAAAGAGGTATTCCAGCTTGCCGTCGGTCTTGCGGGCAATGTCGATTAGGCCCAGTCCGGCGCCGCCCTTGCTGGATATGGTGCCCTCCTTCAGCTGTTTCTTGTACATGGCGTTCAGCTCCTCCTTGGTGGCGTTGTTCACGCATTCCAGGGCCTGGGTAAGGTGGGCGATGTCTTGCTTGGTCACCTTGTTGGCGGTCATTATATAATAAATGCCTTCCTTGCGGCCTATCATGAACAGGCCGTTTATGAAGCTGAATTCGGTCTGGAACTCAGTGCTGTGCTTCTGCATGTTCTGGAGTATCTCCACCAGCGAGTGGTGTACGCGGCGTTTCACCTGCTTCTCCTCGTTGCTCTGCTCCATCTCCTCCTCGTTTTTCTCGGTAAACATCTTCACCACCTGGTGGGTAAACTTGCCGATGTACACCACGGAGATGCCATTGTCTATCAGCTCGTCGTAGAGCGACAGCACGTTGTGCATGAAATTCTTGTCGAGCTCCATCGCCGGATTCCTTGTGCTCATATATCAAAAGTTTTATATAAATAATAGGTGTGTCTGTATCCTGGGCCGCCCTCTCATAGGCGGCTTGCCTTTATGGTGCGGCAGGTGTCTAGTCCCTCAGCATGTCCTCTGGCACCACGTCGAGGGCCTCCTTCATCTCCAGAAGCTTCTTCTTCATGTCCTGGAGAATCTTTATCACCTCAAAATTGGCCACGCCGTCTTCCTGGGTGTGCGATTTCAGGTGCTTCTTGGCGCCCTCCAGGGTCATGCCGCGGTCCTTCACCAGGAAATGAATCTTCTTGATGTTCTCGATGTCTTTCTTGGTAAACTGCCTGTTGCCCTTGTTGTTTTTCTTGGGCTTTATTATCTGAAACTCCTTTTCCCAGTATCTTATCTGCGATGCGTTGGCGTCGAACATCTTGGCCACCTCGCCTATGGAATAATAGAGCTTGTCGAGGTTTTTTATTTCCTCGTCGGATATTACCTTGCTGCCGTCGCTCATCTCCGGTGCTTCCTGTGGTTCCTGATTCTGATTTTCCATATTGTTGTCTGCTTACAGTTTCGTTTGTATGTTTTTTTGTTTTTCTGTGTCTGTTTTTTCCATCGGGCCCTGATGCTGCTTTTTTTTCATCGGGCTGATGCTGCCGTTTTTTCACCGGCCCTGATGCTGCCGTTTTTTTCACCGGGCTGATGCTGCCGTTTCTAGTCGAGGCTTAGTCCTATGCTCTTGGATGTAACATTCAGCTTCTGCCACTGCTCGGGCTTCAGCGATCCAAAAGTGTGAGTGGTTGGGTTGATGGCCTGCCCCTTGTACTGAATCTCGTAATGCAGGTGAGGGGTAAGCGATTTTCCGGTGTTGCCCACAAAACCTATCACCTCGCCGCGTCTCACCCTCTGTCCTATGCGTGCCGTGTAGCCGCTCAGGTGGGCGTAGATGGTCTTGTAACCGTTCTTGTGGTTTATCACTATGTGTTTTCCGTACTTCTGCTTGTCGCCGATGTACTCCACAATGCCGTTGGCCGTTGCCATCACCTCGGTGCCCGTGCTTGCCGCTATGTCGAGGCCCTCGTGGGTTTCGGGAGTCTTGTAAATGGGGTCCAGCTTCTTGCCGAATCCATAGTAGCCCAGCTCCACCTTGGGGTCTGATATCGGGAGTATCGACGGAATCTCCGTCAGGTTCTCCTTGTAGTTGGTAAGCTTGTATTTAAGCTCGTTGAATGCGGCCTCCTCCGATGTAAGCTTCTGCTGCTGACGCTCCGTTATCCTGCGCACGGTGTCGGCCAGGTCGGCATCCTCCGTTATCAGGCCAAACCTCTCCTGCGATCCGTTGCTGCCCTCCCAGTCGGTCATCTCGGTCTCGAAGATGGCCCTGTAGAGGTCCCTGTCGCGCTGCTTGATGTCGTTGAGCACCGAATCCACCTTTGTGTACTTGTCGGCCAGCACATCCAGCTCCTGCTGCATTGCCGCGTTCTCGCGCTCCAGCTTCTTCTGACGCGGAGTCTTTATGGTGTACGATATGGCCAGAAAAACCACCGCGCCTATCACCACGGCAGCCAACACCTGCATCAGTATGGCTATCAGTAGCTTGCGGCCCTTCTTCGGGTCCTTTTTCTCGTACGTCAGGGTTTCCTGGTTTAATATGTAGTTTCCGTCCGACATCGCTTTTAGTTTGCTTTGTTTCAGTTTTTGTAGCCTGCAAAAGCATTGCTGATTTTAAAATTTTACAAATGTATAAAAAAAATTATATTTGCCGAAACTTAAATAACAATTTTTTTAACTCCCATTGCATATTTTTTTGCATGCCGCTGCATTTTTTTTGGAAAACAAAAAAAATAATTTGTATATTTGTGGCATAATAAATGCACTATAAGACGTCAGCAGGGTCCGTGATGGGCATGCTGAACACATTTATATCACTATCATTATGGAATTTAGACTAAAGATAGACGATCCCGGCAGGCGCTACCGCGAGTACGAGGTATCAGGCGACGTGTCGATACAGAACATAGAATCGCTGGTGGACGCCATGAAGGACTGCGTGGCCGAGTGCGACGAGCTTGCCATCTCCCTTACTGGCATCACCGATTTCGACGTGGCTGCATTCCAGTTCTTCATGTCGCTGCGCAACAGTTTTGTGCGCGACAAGAAGAAGATTGCCGTATCCTGCGACATCACGCCAGAGGTGCAGCAGCTGCTCCAAAACTGCGGCATCAGCGATCTGGCAGCGGCCCTCTCGTTTGAGGCGTAGGCATCAGGGCTACGATAACAAAAATAAACATACATACCGGAAAAGAATTTTACACCAAATAACAATATAACTAAATGGCAAAGACAATACTTATAGTAGACGATTCTGAAAGCATCCGCGAGGTGGTTAATTTTACATTGCAGAATGCTGGTTTCGAAGTATTTGCAGCTGGCAACGGCAAGGAGGCCACCACATTCCTGGATGGTCGCAGCATAGATCTGGTGATCACCGACCTCCACATGCCCGAGATGGACGGCATAGAGCTCATAAAGTACATCAGAGCTACTGCCGGATACAGCAGGGTGCCTATCCTGTTCCTTACCACCGAGTCGCAGCTATCAAAGAAACTCGAGGCAAAGGACGCCGGCGCCACTGGCTGGATCATTAAGCCTTTTGTGCCTGCCAAACTGCTTGCAGCTATCAGCAAGGTGATAAGATAACGGAGCCGCAGGCTACCTTGCCAGCTAACCACACTAACGCGACTGCAAAGTCCTCTAATTAACTGATAGAGAAATGGATAATTTTCAGAAAAAATTCCTCGAGGAGGCCTCTGACCTTGTAAACCAGCTGGAGCAGGCCCTGCTTACTTTGGAGCAGGACACCGAGAATCCCGAGCTGGTGGACAGCATTTTCCGTATCATGCACTCCCTTAAGGGCGGCGGCGGTATGTTCGGTTTCGACAACATATCGCAGTACACCCACAAGCTGGAGAACATGTATGACCAGGTAAGGCAAAAGAAGCTGAGGGTTACGCGCGAGATGCTCGACATCACTTTCGAGAGCGCCGACCACATTACCTCCATGCTGAACGACGATGGATCGAAGGCTGAGGAGATAAAGCAGAACGAGGCTATCCTGAACCGCAGGATAGACGCCGTGATGGATGGCGACACCACGGCCGCAGTGGCTGTATCGTCTGCCGACGAGGTGGCCGGTGCAGGCCAGGAGCATGCATCCACCTATTATATTAGAGTAAAGCCATACGAGCGCATCCAGAGCAACGGCACCAATCCATTTCTCCTGATCGACGAGCTTGTGGGCCTGGGAAAGGCCAAGGTAAACATTTTCCACAGCAACGTGCCTGATTTCGAGAACTTTGTGTTCGACCTCACATACATCTGGTGGGAGGTGATCTTGTGCACCGAGCAGGACGTGGACGCCATCAAGGATGTGTTTATCTTTGTGGAGGACGATTGCGAGCTGGCCATCGAGAAGATTGCTGATACCGACATTTTCGCCATAGAGGGCATAGATCCCCTGCTGGTGTGCCGTCATGATTTCCCGTTCGACCTCGACAAGATAAAGCTGCTGGTGGATTCGTCGGAGAAGCAGAAGGCCGCCCAGGCAAAGGCCGCCGACTCGGCCCAGGCGCGTCCAGCCGCCGGCGACGACCACATAAAGAAATTCGCCAAGGAAAACTCAATATCAGGCATCAGAGTGGCATCAGAGAAGGTGGACGCCCTGATGAATCTTGTGAGCGAGCTTATCACCACTCAGGCCGGCCTTAATCTGTATGCCGACCGCAACCGCAGCCCAGAGCTTACACGCATCACCGAAAACCTCGAGAACATTTCGCGTCAGCTTAGGGACACCGCGTTCAGCATCACCCTTATCCCTATCGACTACCTGGTGGTGAGATTCCGCCGCCTGGTGCGCGACCTCTCGCGCGAGGTGGGCAAGGAGATTGCCTTCGAGGCCAGGGGCGCCGAGGTGGAGCTCGACAAATCGCTGATAGAGGGTATCTCGGAGCCTTTGATGCACATCCTCAGGAACAGCATCGATCACGGCATAGAGCCGGCATCGGAGCGAAAGGCTGCCGGCAAGAATCCCGAGGGCAAGATCATCCTTCAGGCATATTATTCGGGCAGTCAGGTGGTGATAGCCGTCACCGACGACGGCGCGGGCATGAATCCCGAGAAAATCCGCCGCAAGGCCATCGAGAAGGGCCTGATAGCTCCCGACGCTCAGATTTCCGACAAGGAATCAATCGACCTTATTTTCATGCCGGGCTTCTCTACTTCCGACACTGTTACAAACATTTCGGGTCGTGGCGTGGGCATGGACGTTGTTAAGCGCAAGGTATCAGACATCAGAGGCACAGTATCCGTATCGTCGGAGCTGGGCGAGGGCACCACTATCACAATTAAGCTGCCGCTTACACTTTCTATTATAGACGGCATGCTGGTGAGGATTTCTGATGTCGACTACATTATACCTCTATCGGTGATAGACACCATTTTTGCCGTGGAGCACGAGAAGATAGCCTCGTCGTTCCAGAATGTGATAAACATCGAGGGCGTGCAGTATCCTTTCTACTACCTGCGCGAGGAGATGGGCATAGAGGGCGAGCCTCCGGCCAAGGAGGAAATAATTATGGTGAAATACGAGGACCGCAAGATCGGTATTGTGGTAGACAATATCACTGGAGAGTATCAGGCAGTGCTGAAGCCTCTGGGCAAGCTGTACCGCAATCAGGACATCTTCTCCGGAGCATCTATCCTCGGCGACGGCACCGTGGCCCTGGTATTGGATACCCACAAGGTGATAAACGAATTTACCAAATATAACGAATTGTAAATTAATAGTTTAAGAGAGTAAAGAG
>JAKSLV010000029.1 GCA_024401025.1 Bacteroidales bacterium | reverse complement strand
CACTCTTTTATTCATTTATTCGTTTATTCATTTATTGACTATTCCACCGTAACCGACTTGGCGAGGTTTCTGGGCTGATCCACGTTGCAGCCACGCATTACGGCTATGTAGTAACTAAGCAGCTGCAATGGCACAACGGCTGTAAGCGCGCCAACGGCAGTATTGAACTTGGGCACCTCCAGCACGTGGTCGGCCATTGCCGATACGGTTTTGTCGCCCTCTGATACTATCGCTATCACTACACCCTTTCTGGCCTTAACCTCCTGGATGTTGGAAACTATCTTCTCGTAGCTCTTGTCCTGACAGGCTATGAAGATTACGGGCATCTTCTCGTCGATGAGGGCGATGGGTCCGTGTTTCATTTCGGCCGCTGGATAACCCTCTGCGTGAATGTAGCTTATCTCCTTCAATTTAAGCGCTCCTTCAAGTGCCACTGGATAATAGCAGCCACGTCCAAGGTAAAGGAAGTTTGATGAATCCTTGTATTTTTCGGCCACGTGCTTTACGGCGCTGGCAGTCTTTAGAAGCTCTTCTATCTTCTCGGGAACGCTGTTGAGCTCGGTGATAAGCTCGGTGTATTTCTCGGCCGAGATGTTGAATTTGGCCCTTCCGATAAACAATGCCATCATCGTAAGCACCGAAACCTGGGCTGTGAAGGCCTTTGTGCTGGCCACGCCAATCTCGGGACCGGCATGCGTATAAACACCAGCATCAGCCACACGGCTTATGCTGCTGCCCACCACGTTGCATATAGCTATAACGCATGCACCGCATTTCTTGGCCAGCTGTATGGCGGCCAGGGTGTCGGCGGTTTCGCCGCTCTGTGATATGGCTATCACAACGTCCTCGCTGTTTATAATGGGATTTCTGTATCGGAATTCTGATGCGTACTCCACCTCTACGGGCACACGGGCATATTCCTCGAAAAGGTATTCGCCCAAGAGGCCGGCATGCCAGCTGGTGCCGCATCCCACAATTATAAGTCGGCGCGCGTTTATCAGCTTGGGCATCACGGGCATGATACCTCCCAGCTGAAGCGACGAATGATGCTCGTCGATGCGGCCGCGGAAAGTATCTCTAAGCGATTTGGGCTGCTCGAAAATCTCCTTGAGCATGAAATGATCGAAACCGCCCTTCTCTATCTCCTCGGCATCGAAATCTATCTTCCTTACCTCGGCGTTTACAATGTCGTTCTTTATGGTCTTTATCTGCACGGCGCCCTTGCCAATTACGGCAAGATTCTCGTCGTCGAGATACACCACCTGGTTTGTGTAGTCTACAAATGGGGAAGCATCAGAGGCAATGAAATACTCGTTTTGGCCTATGCCCACCACGAGAGGACTGCTCTTGCGGGCAGCAATAAGCTGTTCGGGTTCGTCCACGCAGAAAACCACTATTCCGTATGCGCCCACCACCTTGCGGAGCGCCAGGCTTACGGCGTCGGCGGCTGATACTTTGGCAAATAGGTAAATATATTCGATAAGGTTGGCCAGCACCTCGGTATCGGTATCAGTTTTGAAAGAGTATCCGCGCGATGCCAGCTTCTTCTTCAGGAACGAGTAGTTTTCGATGATGCCGTTGTGCACAATCACGAACTTGCCGTTCATCGATACGTGGGGATGGGCATTGTTGTCGTTTGGCTCGCCGTGGGTGGCCCAGCGTGTGTGGCCCATTCCCATATAGCCATTGCGGTTGCCATCGCCCACAAATGTCTCCAGGTCTGATACTTTGCCCTTCACCTTGTATATCACAGGCTTAAGGTTGTCCACCAAGGCAATTCCGGCCGAATCGTAGCCGCGGTATTCCAGCCTCTTGAGGCCGTTTATGATTACCGGATACGCATCCCTGTATCCAATGTATCCAACAATTCCACACATAATTAATAAGTTGTATTACTTCTCGAACGACATATACTCTATCACAAGCTTCATAGGCCTGTCGGGGTTGGAGGGCGAGCATATCACCGACCTAGAGAAATCGGTGACGCGGCCGCTTGACGACAGCACCAGTGAATAAGGCGGAGCAAGCTCGCTGCCGCAATCCTCAAGCATAGTCTTGATGGCTGCTGTAAAGTCTACGGTATACATGCGGTTCTTGTAGTCGAGGGAATATGAGTTTCGCATTGCCACTGCGCTGCCGTAGGCGTTTTGCTGCACAGCGCCAAAGTCAGGGTAATAGAACTCGCCTTTGCCATCGTTTTTGTTGCCCGACATCACCACATAGTTGATGGTGGGATACAGGCCCTCGCATACATCAGCAGAATCAGCAACAGGCATCAGAAGTCTGGCGCTTGTGATGATCGAGAATCTGGAATCGCCAATGCTGCCCAGGTTTTTCAAATTAGGGAAATCCAGCTTAATCTTGGTGCCGCACATGCCCTGAAGGTACAGGAAACCGTCGTTGGCAAATCCTGGATTTTGCAGCAGTCCATAAAACTTTGATTTTGAATAATCATGCGAACTCATGTTGAGACTGGGATCGTACTCGGAAATGGAGAACGATACGGCATTCACTGATGTGTCGCCCTTGGCATGGTGGTAGATCGAATATTCGGTGAATTTGCTGCTTGGCGAAAAACGCACAAGGCAGTTTTTTGACTCAATCTTGAAATACAAGCCACCGCAATTGGCGTCGAAGGTGGAATCCAGACAGTTTTTGATAACCGAGTAGGCGTAATCGTTGCTAAGCACCATCCTTACCAGAGTGTCGCTGACGCTTGGCACAAATGTAACCGAGGCCACAGGCGTGGGGTCCACAATAGATGAAATGTCGAAATTCTGGTAGTATCTGGCGCCATACGACAAAGAATCAGTAAGCCTGTATGCGCTCAGGGTAACAGTCTCGAGGCTGTCGCCATAGAAACGGCGGCTTTTGGTATCCAGGCCAAGCGAAAGCACCATGGAATCCACCACAGAATTCGCATAGAATTTCTCGTAGGAAGTATTGGAGAACTTGGCGGCAAACGAAGCCTCAGCAGTTCCGAAAATTGGATCGTCTATCATTCCCGCAATCAGATAGGTAGGATTGCCAGAATATACTGTATCTTCCTGCAAAGTGCAGGCTCTTATCGAAATAGTGTCGATAACGTGTATCGACGACTTGTCGGTAGGCGGCACCAGGTCGCCTCCCATATTCTCGTCGTTGGAGCAGCCCCATAGAGCTGACATGACAGCAGCAAAAATGGGAAGAATAAAATACTTTTGCATTGTGTTAATTATATCGCGATTTTCTTTTTGGTCGATTTTTTCTCGGCGGGGGCCGGACCCTGAGCCAGAATCATATCATAGAAATCGGAATATGCGTCGATATATGTTTCTGGCGAGTGGTAGTCGAGGAAAGGCTTGCCGCAGTTTTTGGCATACTCCTCCACCTCAGCGTTTATCTGAGGATGACCCTTGATAACGGCATCCGACATGTTGATGGCCAGTTTTGAGAGGTTCTCGAAATTAGGCAGCTCTCTTACAACGTCCAGGTCCTTCTCGTTTACACCGTCCACCTTCAGTTTCTTTGCGAAGTTCTGAGGGAACGCTCCCGGATATGCGTCGTCGTATACGGAATACACCACCTTGCTGTCGCGGAAGAGAGGGTCTTCCTTGAAACCGTTCTTCAGATACAGAGGCACAAGGGATGTAATCCAGCCGTGGCAGTGCACCAGATCGGGCGACCACCTGAGTTTCTTTACAGTCTCCAGCACACCACGTGCAAAGAATATGGCGCGCTCGTCGTTGTCGTCGTAATACTTGCCGTTCTTATCCTGAACGATACCCTTTCTCTGGAAGAAATCCTCGTTGTCGATAAAGTACACCTGCATCCTGGCAGACTGTATGGAGGCCACCTTGATGATGAGTGAATGGTCGGTATCATCGATGATGAGATTCATTCCGGATAGACGTATCACCTCGTGGAGCTGATTTCTTCGCTCGTTGATCATGCCATATCTGGGCATAAAGGTCCTTATCTCCTTCTTCTTCTCCTGAATGCCCTGAGGCAAATAGCGGCCGATGTGTGCCACATCAGAAGTAGGCAGATACGGTTCAATTTCCTGCGAAACGAATAATATTTTCTTCTTTTCCATAAGGCTAAGAGTCTGTTAGAGTAAAAAAATGGTGGCAAGCCACGTTTATTGATATGCTATGAAATATTACAGCAATATTCAGATGCAAAGATAATAGTTTTTTTTTGAATAATAAGCAAATAACAACTAAAAAAAATCAGCGGCCTCCGCTCAGTATCTGCTCCACCCTGCCCACAACATACTCGGAGCTGAATGGTTTTGTGATGTAATCGGCGGCGCCCATTTCCATGGCACGCTCCTGCGCATCCAGGTCGTTTAGCGATGTTACGAAGATTACAGGGATGTCGGCAGTCTCGCTGCTGTTTCTCAGCATCTTGAAGAGTTCGAAACCATCTATCGCTGGCATGGCTACATCAAGCACGATAAGGTTAGGCCTCTCGGCACGGGCAATGTCGAGCGCCGGAAAAGCATTGTAGGCTGTCAGCACCTGTGTATCGGGGCGCGCCAGTATCTCGCCCAAAAGCTCCACGTTTACGGGGTTGTCGTCTACCAGCAAAATTTTGTATTTTGTGTGTTCCATTATATAAATATATACAAATCAGCATGCAAAGATACAGAAAATTTCTGACAAATCAATTAACAATTAGAAGTTTTTTCACAATCTTGTGTCCCGATTCGGCATTAAAGACAAAAATCATATAAACTCCGCTTGCGCAGCGCCTGCCGTTGAGATTCCGGCAATCCCACTCCACGCGTCCGCCCATGCTCTCGCATTTATAAACAAGGCGTCCTGATACGTCGGTTATCCTTACATCGCTGCCGTCTTCCAGGCCGGATATGCTGATGCTGCCCCCATAGCCCGGCCTCACCGGATTGGGGTAAACCACCACATTGGACAAATCCTCCGACTGAGCCTGAACATCAGAGAGATACGATGCCAGTCCATTACGTGTGCTGAAGAAAATCTCTCCCGTTTTCTGCACCATGTTGATGGCGTATACCGTATCGCTGGGCAGTGGCGAGTTTTTCTCGGTGAAGTGGAGTACCTCTTCGTCGAAATCGGCCGATACCAGATACACGCCGGCATCCATTGTGGAAATCCACTTGCGACCGGCGGCGTCCACCTCTATGCCCGTGATGTGCTTGGTGCCCAGCACATAGTTGGTGTAATAATCATGGCTGCCCATGGGCTCCGATATCACGGGCTGAATGATTTTTGGAGCAGCCTGCATCAGGGATTGCGAATCGGAGCAATATGCGATTCCCTTGCTTGTCCCTATCAGGAGTCTGCCTTCGCCATCCAATTGCATAGTTGTTACTGTATTTCCTATCTTCTGGCTCCCGTTTTTCGGATAGAAGGAATTGTGGATGTCGTCGGAGAAATCCAGGGGCGTGTTCATCAGGTCAACAGCAAATATGCCTTGCGATCCCATGTTTACCAGCATCACGCCGTCGGCTGCATAGAGAATCTGCCGGGCCGATGCGCAATTCATTGATCTGAAGCTGCTAGCGGAGTGCCAGTTGCCGTTGTGGTCGAATACGGTAACAGGATTGCTGATGTTGTCGGACAGGATGAAGAGGTCGCCCTCGGGGGTGCAGTCCATGGAGATTATCATTCCTGATACTTTGCCCCTGTGCGCCGACTTGGGCCGTTGGTCGATGTATTCATATAGAGTGCCCGACTCGTCGCCGAGGAATACGTGGGCTGGATTGTATGGATTGTGGAACACGGCGGTGAACTCCACGCCGTCGGGATTCTCGAAATACGAGACATTCTTTTTGGAAATGGCGGTGCAGTAACGGGAGGCCAACACTATTGTGCCGTCGGCTGACGACATGGAATTAGCAGCATCAGAAGGCACCGACTGCGGACGCGGGCCAAGATAAACAGCAGCATCAGGAGGAAAGGGAAAAACATCATCGCTCCACAATGCGGGATCCTGAAGGTTCAGGGAGGAGAGGCTGATGCTGCGGACGCCGGAATCCCCCAACGAAACATACGCACGGCCCTGATGCAAGGCGCAGCCAAGCACGGGGCTATGGAAACGGCAGACGGACAGCACATCCGCCCGGGCGGCATCCACGAAGGCCACGCCGAAATCTCCGCCCACTAGCATTGTAGCATTGCTGAAGGTGATACAGTGGATGCGTCTGAGGCTTAATGGATTGCCGAGAGTGACATCATCGATAAAACGCTTGCGCCCGGCGGCAAACAGATCCAGAGAGCCGTCCTCGTAGCCCACGGCAAACGACCGCCCTCCTGCCCCACCGGCCGACACGTATGCCGAGCTAAGGCCCGAGGTCTTGGTGATGGCGGTGATCTCCCCATCGGAATCGCTAACGAAAACCGCATTGGGACAAACACATAGGGTGCCGCCATCGTAGGGGTGGATTCCGCCAACGGAGCTGAAGCTTGGGTGCGAAGTCCACTGCGCCATGGCGGGAATGGCCATGTTCGCCAAGATGAGGGCTGATATTATGGTCTTACTGCTTCTTGACACGGTCGGGATTGTTGGCTATGAAGGCCGCCCAGGAGTTGCCGCCCTTGGGAGCCACGGGCATGCGCTTCTGGTAATGATGGCACACCGCGGCGGCCAGAGCGTCGGTGGCATCGTATTTGTCGGGAAACTCGTTTATCTTAAGCGTCATGGCAAGCATGCGCGCCACCTGCTCCTTGGTGGCCGATCCGTTGCCGGCCACGGCGAGCTTTATCTTGCGCGGCTCGTATTCATGGATCTGGAGCCCGGCATTTACGGCTGCTGATATCGCCACGCCCTGCGCACGGCCAAGCTTCAGCATCGATTGGGCGTTTTTCTCGTAAAACTGCGCCTCGATGCTGAGCTCGGTGGGATGGTATCCGTTGATGAGACTGGCCACGCGGTCGTATATCATCTTCAGCTTCAGGTATGGGTCCTTCACGTTGTGGATATCCAGAATACCGACGGCGAGGCACTCTATCTTGGAGCCCTCGCTGTCGATGATGCCGTAGCCCATAAAATTGGTTCCCGGGTCTATTCCTAGTATTACTGCCATTTGTTAGCTGATGCGTACTCTAAGTTTCTCGAGGAATGATTTCAGCACGTCGGCCTTGCCGGCAGGAGCGGCTTTCTCCAGTAGGGCGAACGACTCGCTGTAATATTCGTCCACCATCTGCTGCACCTGCTTGTCGATGCCAAACTCGGCGAAATACTCGCGGGCCTTGGCAAGCTTGGCCTCGAATGTGTAATCGTGGCTGGCGTAGAATGTGCGCCACTCCTCTACCCTATCAGCTGGCATCAGCTCTATGATCTTGTGGTAGAAAACGGTCTTCTTGCACTCGTTGACATCGCCGCCAACGGGCTTGCCGAGAACCTCGGGAGTCGAGTACATATCAAGGAAGTCGTCCTGAATCTGGAACGCAATGCCGAACTTGATGCCGGCGTCGTAGAGCATCTGTGCCTGATTCTCGCTTGCTCCGCCTATTAGCGCGCCTATCTTGAGGCAGGCGGCAGGCAGAACGGCTGTCTTCAGGGTTATCATCTTCAGGTAGTCCTGAAGCGACACATCGTTGCTGGTCTCGAAATCCATATCGTACTGCTGACCCTCGCAGACCTCGATGGCGGTTTTCAGGTAGAGATCCATGCACTGGAGGCGCACCTTCTCGGGAGCTGTCATCACGTACTTGGTGGCAATGTATGTCATGCCGTCGCCGGAGAGGATGGCCACGTTGTCGCCCCACTTGGCGTTTACGGTAGGCTTCTTGCGGCGGAGCTTGGAGTTGTCCATGATGTCATCGTGCAGAAGAGTGAAGTTATGGAAAATCTCCATTCCCACAGAAGGTTTCACGGCCTCAGCTACACTATCGCTGTACATATTGCAGGCCATGAGTCCGAATACCGGACGCAGCCTCTTGCCGCCCAATGATAGGATATACTTTACAGGTTCGTAAAAATTCTTTGGCTCGGCAGGATACTGGATATCAGCAATCTCCTGCTCCACTATGGCTAGAAGTTCTTTGAAATCTTTCATGATGTTTTGGTGTGTTTGTTTATCTGACGCAAAATTAATAAAAAAAGCCCGAATGGCTAATCCATCCGGGCTTTTTTTTATTGAGTGTCTTCTAAGAGGACTTACATTAAATTCCTACTTCTCCTCTATAGCCTCATCCTTCTTGCTATTGAACTTAAGCTTGAATGTAAGCAGAAGCGATGGCAGGAAGAGAAGGTTGGTGAACATTGCCACAAACAATGTGATGCTGATGAGCAGGCCGAGGGCTATTGTGCCGCCAAACTGCGATCCGCAGAACATGAGGAATCCGCAGAGAAGTATCAGGGCAGAATAGATGATGGAAACGCCGGTCTCGCGGAGAGCCTCCATCACCGACTTATGAACATCGCCGTTGTTGTGGTCGATGGCCTGACGGAACTTGGTGAAGAGGTGGATGGCATTATCCACAGAGATTCCGAAGGCGATATTGAACACCAGGATTGTGGAACTCTTGAGCCTGATGCCGAAGTATCCCATGATGGCCGCGGTAACTATCAGCGGAATAAAGTTTGGAATCACAGAGATGATCACCATTCTCCAGTTGCTGAACAATCCCATCATACAGAGCGAGATAAGTATGATGGCGAGAATCAAAGATTGAAGAAGATTCTCAAGAAGCTTTACCGAACCCTTGGCGAAGATTACCGAAGTACCGGTGATATCCACCTCGTTTTTCTTCTCGGCAGGGAAATAGCTTTCTATGATATTGGCAATGCTGTCGGTAATCTGTACCATGCGGATGGTGCCCACGTCGGCAATGCGGAGCTGGATGCGCGCACGCGAGAATGTGCTGTCCACCATGGCGGTCATAACATTTATGGCACCCTTCTGCTGCTGATTGCCCTTCAGGTAGTCCATCATGAAAGGCAGCTCGGTCTCCATCGGCAACGAGAAATACTCGTTGTTGCCGTTGTAATAGGCGCGGCGCACAAGCTTGAGGGCGTCGGCGATGGAAGTACCATTCGACAGGCAGTTGAAATGCTTCAAAGTATCCTCTATGGCCTCCAGCTTCTTGATGGTCTTCATATTAAGGAGACCCTTCTTGCGCTTGGTATCGATGGAGATCTCGAGAGGCAGAATACCGTTGAGCTCCTTCTCGAAATACTTGAGGTCGCTGTAGATAACATTGTGCTCAGGAAGGTCGTCCACCTGGAAACTCTCGTTTCTCATAAGCGTGAGACCGTAGATAGATACAGCCACCACAGCCACTGTGCAGATGAATATCAGCTTGCGCTTGTTCTCTACAAGGTAGGCAAACTTTTCAACGATATTGGTAACAAGCTTGGTGTCGAGATGCTTGAGCTCCTTCTCGGTAGGCGCAGCCACGTAGCTGAAAATTGATGGAACCATCAAAACAGAGAGCAGGAACATTGTGATGATGCCCAGAGTGGCCACAAGACCAAACTCCATGAGCATTGCATTGCCCGTAACGAGGAATGTGGCGAAACCTGCCGCAGTGGTAAGGTTGGTGAGGAATGTGGCCTTGCCCACCTTGGTGATAACCTCGAAGAGCGATTTCTCCTTGTCGCCGGTCTCGCGGTACATCACGTGATACTTGTTGAGCAGGTAGATGGTGTTTGGAATACCAATCACTATAAGGAGCGGAGGCAGCATGCCGCTCATCATTGTAAGCTGATATCCGAACAATGCCATGAAGGCCATAGTCCAGATAACGCCCACAAACACTATCACCACGCTCCAGAGAGTGGTCTTGATGCTGCGGAAGAAAATCATGAATATCAGCGCCACAATCACGAGGGAGAGGATGGCGAAATTCACCATCTCGTCCTTTATCATCTTCATGGATGAGCTGCGGATATATGGGAGTCCTGATACGTGCACCTTTATATTATGACGCTCGGCGTATCCGTATACGGCAGTCTTGATGCCGGCCACAAGCTGGTCGAGGTCCTTGCAGACAATGGTCTGAGGATCGCAAGTGATGGCCATCACGTAGCAGTTGTCAGGCGTGTAAAGCAGATTGTCGTAAAACTTGAAATCCTTCACAAGCTGAAACATCGAATCAAGCTCGGCCTGAGTCTTGGGAGCGGGATCGAAAATCTTGTTGATGCCGAATCTCTTCTCCACAGTATCCTTCATCAGCGATACGGCGTTGGTGTAAGAGAGAATGCTCTTAACGCCGATAATGTTCTTCATGCTGTCCTGAAGCTGCACGAGGTCGTTGTATTTATCAAGGGTAATGAAATCCTTGTCCTCGAAAGCCACAGCCACCATCGAGGCATCCTCGCCGAAGGTTTTCTTGAAATCCAGGAAACGCAGATACGCGGTATCGCTCTCGTTAAGGAGCTGCGCCGCCGAGTACTTCATACTCAGGTTCTTCATCTGGAAGCCCATGAAAACGGTTATTATACCTATCACGATAAGTATAATGTGCTTGTACCGCAGTATGGACGTTGCTATACTATTCCACATAATTGTTTTTGAGAGATATTAATAATTTACGTTTGTTTATGCTAATCTATCTTGGCTGATACCGAGCCGATATTTCTGCCCTCGCAGAACACATCAGCCTGATACACACCGCCCTTGAGCACCTCGCGCGATATGGCGTAGATGGTGGTGGGCTGAGCCTTGCCATCATAGTTGATGGTTTTCTTGGCCGAGTAGGATATGTCCTTGCCGTCGTACTTGAACAGGCCCGAGTTCTCGTTTATGAGAATTCCGCCATCAGGTTTCACAATGCGTATCATCAAATCCTTATTGCCAGTCTTTGTCATATCATTTTCGTTTATCGTGAATGTAACCCTGAACTTGTTGGTCTTCACGATTCGGGTGGTCTCGTTGTCGCGCTCGTTAAGGGCCACCAACTTCATTCCTACGGCTTTGAGAGCCTCAGCCTCCTTTACACGGCCCTGCAGCGAATCCTTGGCATTGCTGAGCTCGCGGTTCTTGTGCTTGGCTGTGCTAAGCTGCTCATTCAAGAGAGTGTTCTCCTCGGTAAGCTGAATGTTCTTGGTATTAAGGCTGTCTATCTGCACCACAAAGCTTCTCATGATGGCACGGAGAGTCTCCACCTCGGCGTGATACTTCTTAAGCGAGTCGCGGTTTTGCGCGTTGGTGCGCTTCAGGTTCTCCATAAGCTCGGCCACCTTTGCCTTCTGCTCCTCCAGCTGTGCGTTTATGGTATCATTGGTGGTCTGAAGCTGATTATAGCTGTCCATTATCAGCGACATCTCGTGATTGAGGGAATCCTTTTCCTGAACGCCCCTCTCCACCTGAGAGATAAGCATTTCGGCCTCCCTCTTATTATTGCCCATCATCACGAGCAACACTATTATCGCCACGGCCTCGGCTATGGCGGCTATCATCAGGAACTTGTTGATGCCCGATGCCTTGTTTTCTTGATTTTCTTGCATAATTCTGATTATTGATGAAATCCTTGTTTAATTTTAAAGTCAGCGCGGCAAAGTTACTAAATTATTTTCAAATAGGGAAATAAGTTATCACTTGCAGCCGTTGGCCAGAAAAACGGCCATCTTCTGCAAAGCCATGGCGCGGTGCGATATCGAGTTTTTCTCGTCGGCAGACATCTCGGCCATGGTGACGCCGTAGCCGCTGGGCTGGAATATGGGGTCGTATCCGAAACCCTCGCTTCCACGCTTCTCCAGGGTAATTGCGCCGTTCACGTATCCCTCAAAATGGTGAGGCACGCCGTCTATCACCAAAACCACCTCGGTGTGGAATCTTGCCGAGCGGTCTTCTGCGCCCTCCAGATTCTTCAGCAAAAGCGCCATGTTGTCGTTGGGGTCTTTCTTGGGACCCGCATATCTGGCCGAATACACACCGGGAGCATTGTTGAGGGCTGATACTTCCAGTCCTGTATCATCGCTGAAACAGTTTACATGATACTTGTTCCAGAGATACATGGCCTTCTCCTCGGCATTCTCTGATATAGTCTCGTGGGTTTCAGGAATATCGTCGTAGCAGCCAATCTCCTTCAGCGAAACCACCTTGTGATTCTTTATTATAGCCTGAGCCTCAGCCAGCTTACCGGCATTGTTGGTAGCAAAAATCAAATCCATTTTTATATCGTTTTTATTTATTTTATGTCAACACTTCAACACATCAACACTTCTCTCACTTCCCTACTCGTCCGCACCCTGCTCCGATATGATAATTGTCTCTATCACCGAGCAGTCGTTCTTGTCCTGAACTTTCACGGAATAGCTGCCCATCTTAAGGCGCTCTATTATAGGAGTTTTCTCCTTGTTGTTGAGAGTAATCCTGTAAGGCGATTCGCCGCCGTGGGGAGTCACCTTTATAACGCCGTTTTGTCCGCCGTGTGTAGATACATGGGTGACATCGCACTCCATCGACAGCGGATCCTTGGGCTCCGTGATGGTGAAATTCTTGGTGAGGGTGCATTGTATGGCGTCGTGTATGGTTACGGAATATTCTCCGGCGGTAAGGCGGCCCACATCGCGCGATGTGGCCTCGTTGGTCCATGAGTAAGTGTAGCCCGGCGTGCCTCCCGACACCTTTAGCGTGATGCCGCCGTTGTTGCCGCCGTGGCAGGTAACGTGTTTCACGTCGGCCACCGCGTCCATTGGTTTCTCGGGCTGCTTTACCTCGGCGGTACGCTCCAGGGTGCATCCCCACTTGTCCACGGCCTTCATATTGTATATTCCGGCTGATACTTCCGGAATCTCCTCCTTGCACTCCTGGCCGTTCAGCCAGAATTGGTAGGGCCTGTCGCCGCCACTCACATCAAACCTCAGCGAGCCCCGGGCCTCGCCGTGGCAGGGCGAATGTACTACGGCCGGCGAGAAAGTAAATGCAATCTGAGGCGCCTTAACCTCCACCGAATCCCACACGAAACAGCGGTTGGCATCGCGCACTATGCATCCGTACACGCCCGTACCCTGGTTTACAAGCTCGGGAGTCTCCAGATCGTTGCTCCACACTATATAATAAGGTTCGGTGCCGCCGCTTACCACGGCCTTCAGGTAGGCGTCGTGCTCGGCATAGCAGCGTATGTCGCGGTAGTCGATCTTCAGCTTCAGGGGAGCCTCAGGCTGAGAAATCACCACCTTCTGAGTGGCCACATTGCCCTTGCAGTCGGTAACGGTTACTGAATATTCTCCGGCTGGCAGGCTGTCTATCTTCTGGGTTTTCTTTCCGTTGCTCCACAGGAATTTGTAGTCGGGCGTTCCTCCCGATACCACCGCCTTGGCTGTTCCCGTGCGCTGTCCGTGGCATTTTACGTCCTCCTTCTCTATGGCCACATCCATGGGGGCCTGATACTGATACCTCATGTAGCGCACATTGTCGAAATGGTCGGTCTCCACCTCCAGCACGGCAATGCCCGCGCCCTTCACATACCAGCGGTAATATATGGCCTTAGTCTTGGTGCTGAACTCGGGCGCCGGCCTCCATCCCATCAGGTGTGAGTTTTTGTAGGCCACCATGTTCTTGTATATCGTG
The DNA here is from genome assembly GCA_024401025.1 of Bacteroidales bacterium. GTDB lineage: Bacteria > Bacteroidota > Bacteroidia > Bacteroidales > UBA3824 > UBA3824. The sequence continues at coordinate 11,879 of JAKSLV010000029.1, read as the reverse complement.
TTTCGCTCCCTTAGGGCAAGATACTCGCCCTGGGGAGTCTTTATGGTCATGCAGGTATCGAAAAACGATTCGCTCCTCATGTCGATGTCGATGCGCACCGAGTCGGCAAACTGCTGCAGGCCGTAGCTGGATACGAATTTCTTGCTGATGCTGTCGCTGATGTAGCTGCCCTTCTTCAGGGGAAACTTGTATATGGTAAGGTCGGTGGGGAACACAATCACCACGGCGGCCTTCAGGCCCAGATAGTCGTTTATGAGGCCCTGCATCCTCACCTTGGATGAATCCATGGTGATGAACTCCATGTTTTTCTTGGTCTGAAACTTCACCAGGTCGGAATTTGGGAACAGCTTTCCGTGCTTGCTCCTCCGCTTGTTGTAGTACCTTACGGTATCGTAGGTATCAGGCACCACATCCGACACATCCCATCCGTTGCGGTTGAGCTGCTGAACGTTAAGCTCGCCCACACGGTATGTGCGCACGGCGTATATGTATCCATCGCCATCGTGCGCCATATCGGAACAATCTATCTCTACCTGGGCGTAAAGCTTTGATAATGACATCAAAAGCAGCATCAGCCCCAAAGTGTATAATTTTCGCATAATGCAGAAAAATCGCTAATTGTGTATATAAAAAAGTTTTGATTTGCGAAATAAGCAAAAAAAATCCTAAATTTGCCACTTTAAACACAACAAATATTAAAAAAAACGTAAAAAAATTTATGTTTGATAAAAAAAAGAATAATATTTGTAAGTCTAAAACAGAAAAGCACTAAAAACAGAAACATTATGCGCAGTATAGCTATAGCCGCGGCCGCCATGGTAGCATTATCGCTATCGGCAGGCACAACGCTGGCACAAAACAAGAAAGTCGACAAGGCGCTCACCTACTACAACAGTGGCGAGTACACCAAGTGTCGCGACATGCTCATCAAATACAGCGCCGACGTAAAGGACCGCCCCACCAAGGGCCTGGTTTTCTTCTACATAGGCGAATGCAGCAGAAACCTTAGCGACTCACGCAATGCCGAGCGCTGGTACAAGAAGGCTGTGCAGGCCAAATACTCCAACCCTCTGGCCACACTCTACCTGGCCGACGCGCTAAAGATGCGCGGAGCCTACGAGGACGCATCGGCTCAGTACAGCGCTTTCCAGGACCTGATGCCTCAGGACCCAAGGGGTGAGCAGGGAGTATCAGACTGCGAGAAGGCGCTGGAATGGATAAGCAAGCCCACACGCCACATCGTGTTCCCGGCCAGATGGCTGAACGACAAGGAGGCCGACTTTGCGCCATGTTTCGGCACCGACAGCACATCGATATATTTTACATCGTCGCGCGAGGCCGCCACTGGCAACGCCCAAAACACCAACTCGGGAATGTTCTACACCGACATTTTCTACGCCGAGAAAGACAAGAAGGGCAAGTGGAGCATCCCCGTGCCGATACAGGGCGCCGTAAACTCGGTGTCTGACGAGGGATCGCCATACGTGACACCTGACGGCAACACAATGTTCTACACATCGTGCAAGAACATCAAGAACCAGTCGCTGGGATGCAGGATATACATGTGTCATCAGGAAGACGGACAGTGGACCAGCCCCGAGGAGGTGGTATTGTTCCAGGACAGCACCGTTACCGTGGGACATCCGTGCCTGAGCCCCGACGGCAAGACTCTCTACTTCTCTTCCGACTATCAGGAGGGCAGCATGGGCGGACGCGACATCTGGAAGGCCGACCGCATAGGCAAAAACTCGTGGGGAACTCCCGTAAACATGGGCAGCGGAGTAAACACCGCCGGCGACGACGTGTATCCTTTTGCGGCTGACGACGGAAGCCTGTATTTCAGCAGCAACGGCCGCGGAGGTCTGGGTGGCCTGGACGTTTTCAGATACTACAAGAAAGACGGTCAGACACTTACAGAAAACCTCAGGTATCCCATAAACTCGGCCGGCGACGATTTCGGCTATCATCTCTACAAGACTTATCAGCGCGGATACTTCTCCAGCAACAGGGACGGCAGCCGCGGCGACGACATCTACGGTTTCTTCCTGCCGCCTATTGAGGTAAACATCGAGGGCGTTACCAAGAACGAGGAAACCACCGTGGTGATAAACGATGCCACCGTGCAGCTTACCGGCAGCGACGGCAATCAGATAGAAACCAAGAGCGACAAGAACGGACAGTTCAGGTTTAAGCTGAACGAGAACATCGACTACATGTTTGTGGCATCCAAGAGCGGATACCTGAAGGGAATCGGCAAGGAAACCACCAAGGGCCTCACAGAGAACACCACACTGCATATCGAGATTCTGCTTACTCCTATAGCCCAGGTAGTTGAGATAGAGAACATCGAGTACGACTTCAACAAGGCCAACCTCCGCGAGGAGAGCATGGTGAGCCTCGACAAGCTGGTGGAGCTGCTGGACGTGAACAACAACATCACCATAGAGCTGAGGGCCAACACCGACTTCCGCGGAAGCGACGAGGACAATATGAAGCTATCCGAGGCCAGAGCGGCATCAGTAGTGGAATACCTCGTAAGCAAGGGCATCAATCCCGACCGCCTTACATCGCGAGGCATGGGCGAGAGCAATCCCGTAAAGGTTACCAAGAAGATAGCCAACAAGTATCCTTTCCTGAAGGAGGGCGACGTGCTGGACGAGGCGTTCATCAACGCACTCAGCAACAATCAGGACAAGGAGATATGCCACCAGCTGAACAGACGATCTGAGTTTGCTGTTCTCAGGACCGACTTCCAGGAGCACGGCATAAAGTTTGGCAGCGAGGACTAATCTAAAACACATAACGCAAGAATCCGGATTACGAGCAAGCCTCAGGGAATAGACAGAGCGGCCCGCAATTCGGATTTTTGTTTTGCAGCATCAGAGAACTACAGAAAAAACGAAAGCATCAGACCGATAGAAAAAAAATGATAGACGAGAAATTCATAACCTTCATAAAGGAGCACCACGTGCTGACACTGGCCACCTGCGCCGACAGACAGCCATACTGCTGCAACTGTTTCTACGCATACAGCGAGGAGCTGAACATCTTTGTGGTGAAAACCAACGACAACACCCGCCACAACGCCGATCTGGAGGCAAACCCACAGGTGGGCGCATCGATAGTATTGGAGACCAGCGAGATAGGCAAGATTCAGGGGCTCCAGATAACGGGCAAGGCCGTGTATTACAGCGGCGATCAGCTGGCCGAGGCAAGGAAAACCTACCTGAAGGAATTCCCGTACGCCATAGCATCGCCCGGCAAGTATCTGGCCATAGAGCCCGAACACATGAAACTTACCGACAACAGATTTGGATTCGGCAAAAAACTGCACTGGAACAAAGACAACTGATATATTTTGGATTTGACAATAAAAAAAAATATATAACTTTGCAGCGCATTATCTACTGAAAATATTAACTAAATTATCATATCAAAAATGAGACTAATATCAAAATCACTTGCAGCAACACTTTCGGCTGCTGCACTCGTAGCCATACAGGCCTGCTCAGGCAATGGAGGCAACAAACAGGACAACGCCAACGACGGCATCGACGAGATCCAGGAGATCGAGCAGACCACATTCTACCTGCTGCCATCTCCAGAGGACATTTTCGCTTTCTCTGCCGAGAAGATGAAATACTCGTCGTCGCTGCTGAACCCAACCGACAAGGCCGACTCGTACATCGACACCAAGATGCAGGAGATAAACTTTGGCGTATACACAGCCGACATGGCCTACGCCGCAGCTTTCGGCGAGTACAAGGACGCCGCCAAGTACCTGAACACCATAAAGGGAGTATCCAGCAAGCTGGGTCTCGAGAGCATCTTCACACAGGCCCTGGCCGCCCGTGTTGACAAGTTTATCGAGAACAAGGACTCTCTGAAGGACATAGCCAACGACACTTACTTCGACATCAAGAAGTCGCTGGAGAGCACCAACAGATACGCCACAATAGCCCAGATATCAGCCGGCGGTTGGGTGGAGTGCATGTACATCATCACCAACTCGATAGAGAAGTTCCAGGAGAGCGATGCCAACATCCAGCACATAGCCGAGGAGAAGACCATCTTCACCAGCCTGATGCAGTACCTCGACCAGCTGAAAGACAAGCCAGGCATCAGCTCCACAATAGCCGACCTTAAGCCAATAGAGGAGGCCTACGCAAAGCTCCAGTATGAGGAGGTAGCATCAGCCAACCAGGCCTCGGACGACGAGGACGCTCCTATAAAGGTGGGCGGCAACAAGAAGATAAAGATTACAGAGGAAAACTTCAACACCCTGAAGTCTACCATCGCCCAGGTTCGCCAGCAGCTCTGCGGCAACAAGTAACATTTTTATTGTAAAGCAAAATAATCTGTAAGGAAATCCGTTTCCTAATTATAGAAAAGCAAAAGATTATTAAATATGAAAACACTCAAGAAGATTATATTGGGACTTGCAATAATGGCAATGCTGCCATTGGCATCAGAGGCACAGAACTGCGCAAGCTTCCTCAGCAACAGAAAGCCAGAAAACCACTACAGATACAACAACGCATCCAAGAGCGCCACTGTATGGTCGGGCAAGAAATACGAGTTTGTACTCCCCCTCACCAGCGACAACGAATACAGAATACGTTTCTACGCCGCACCTGTTTTCAACAACGACATTCAGGTAAAGATTGTGGACCTAAATACCGGCGAGACAGTAATTGACCTGCCAGGCACATCCGAGCAGGTGAAGAAGGGCAAGGTTTGCCTGGCCGACTACACCGATCCCAAGACCAACAAGCTGGTGCACCCATACTTCGATTTCGTGCCATCGCAGGCCACATCGCTCAAGATCATGATAGACGTAAAGGACCACATGGACTACATAGAAGAGCCTATCTACGACGAGGACGGCATGCAGCTGTATGAGGACGACGGCATCACACCAAAAACCAACAAGAAGGCCGTAATCCCAGAGGGCGGCATAGAGCAGGTAAAGGGCTGTTTTACAGTATACGTTACCGACAAGCCAGCCGACACCGAATCTGCTTTCTAAACAGCATGCTGGGGCTGATACCAGCGCCAACAGCACAAACCAATATCCAAAAGGCGAACTCCAACACGGGAATTCGCCTTTTGTTTTGTAAACAAAATCCGAAAAAACCATCAAAATGAAATTCTTTCTCTTATACCTGCTTGCCATAGGCGTGGTGGGCGTAATATTCCTCTGCACCGACAAATACAAGGCCACCCACGACAGATGGCGCATCAAGGAGCGCACGCTTCACCTGCTGGAATTCTTTGGCGGCATTTTCCTGATGCTGCCCACAATGTACATAATCCGCCACAAATGCAGCAAGGTGGCTTTCTACTGGAAGTCGTGGGCGATACTGGCATTGTGGATTGCCGGAATATGCTACTATTTTATAAAATATTAAAATTGGGATTGCCAAATTTTATGTATCTTTGCAGACTGATAATTACACATAAAGATACATATTATGGCCAATACGCTCGACAATTACAGACTTGGAATCGATATAGGATCCACAACAGCCAAGATAGTGATATTCAACAATCTTGGTGATATTGTATTCCATCAGTACGGCAAGCACAATACCTACATATACCAGGCCCTCTGCCATGCACTAGAAAACGCAAGGAAGAGCCTCGGCAACATTTCCGTATCCTGCGCCATCACGGGAACAGCCGGAATGGGCGTAAGCGAGCGCAACGGCATCAAATTCATACAGGAGGTGATAGCGGCCACAAATGTTGTGGAGCTTAAATTCCCTGAGGTTCATACATTGGTGGATATCGGCGGCGAGGACACCAAGATGATATTCTTTGAAAAAGGCAAGAGTCCCGACATCCGTATGAACGGCAACTGCGCCGGCGGTACGGGAGCCTTCATAGAGCAGATGGCGCAACTCCTAAACGTGAAAATAGAGGATATGAACACCCTGGCCGCCGAGAGCAAGAACCACTACCCTATCGCATCGCGCTGCGGAGTTTTCGCCAAGACAGATATTCAGAACCTACTGGCGCGAAAGGTCGAGAAGGCCGACATCGCCGCATCGATTTTCCACGCCGTGGGTATCCAGACCCTGAACACATTATCGCGCGGATACGAGGTTTTGCCAAAGGTAATGTTCATTGGCGGACCTCTCACCTTTATGCCCGAACTCCGAGGCAAAATGCTCAGGGCTATGCACCTGACAGAGCAGGATATGATAATTCCGCCATATTCGGAGTATTTTCCTGCGCAGGGAGCCGCCTACGAGGCCGAGGGTGAGCCTTCGCACTCGCTCGACGAACTTATAGAGCAGTTTCAGAAATCACAGAACATCGTAATGGAGCCAAAGGACCGTCTCACTCCCCTATTCAAAGACGAGACGGAATACAAGACCTGGCTCAAAGAAAGAAATATCATAAATCCTCAACGCATTGAGTTGAAGGATTATAACGGCCGTCACCTATACCTTGGCATCGACTCGGGAAGCACCACGAGCAAGGTAATTATTATGGGCGACAATCACGAGATTATCTATTCGCACTACGTAAACAACGGCGGAAACACCCTGGGAAAAATCCACGACGCAATAAAGGAATTTTTTGTGGAGAACAAGATTGTTCTCCAACAAAAATCCCTTGCCATATCCGCATCGGCCGTTACGGGCTACGGCGAGGACCTCGTGAAGGCCGCGCTCGGCATCGACTACGGCATCGTGGAGACGTTGGCACATTTCAGCGCCGCGCAGTTCCTGAACCCGAAAGTGGATTTCATTATGGATATCGGCGGTCAGGATATGAAGGCAATCTTCATCCAGAACGGCGTTATCAACAGAATAGAATTGAACGAGAGTTGCTCGGCAGGTTGCGGAAGTTTCATCGAGACATTCGCGAAAACGCTTGGCCTCAGCACTCCCGATTTCGCGCAGATAGCCTGCACATCCAACGCTCCCTGCGACCTCGGCACACGTTGCACCGTGTTTATGAACAGCAAGGTGAAGCAGAGCCTCAGGGAGAACGCCTCAGTGGGCGACATCTCGGCAGGTCTGGCCTATTCGGTGATTAAGAATGCCTTGTTCAAGGTGCTGAAACTTAAAAACTTCAACGAACTTGGCGAGACAATCGTGGTTCAGGGCGGAACATTCAAGAATCCGGCCGTTTACCGTGCGCTGGAACTCCTTACCGACAAGAAACTTACCTCCACCGAGATTCCCGAGATGATGGGCGCCTTCGGCGCGGCTATCTACGCCAAGACCAAACTTGAACAGGACGGCAAGAACTCAGGCAATTTCGTTGGTCTGGATAATATCGACAAGGCCCTCGAATACACCAACAAGCAGATACTCTGCAAGGGTTGCGAGAACAACTGCCTTGTAACATCCTTCAAATTCAACAACAAGCAGACCTACTACTCGGGCAACAAGTGTCAGAAGGTTTTCAACAGCAAGGGCGAGAAAGTGGAGAAGGGCGAGAATCTCTTCGCCGTCCGCTACAAAATGCTCTTCGACAGGGAACAGTCGTTGTCTGATACCCCAAGAATGACGATAGCGATTCCCCGTGTATTGAACCAATACAGCAATTATCCATTCTGGCACGCGCTCTTCACGGCCTGCGATATCAAGGTATTGCTGACACCGCCCACCACAATGGGAATGTACGAGACCGGAGCGGGAACCATTATGAGCGACAATATCTGTTTCCCGGCCAAGATAGTGCACGGCCACATAATGTGGGCATTGGAGCAGAAACCCGACAGAATATTCTATCCGATAGTCACTTACGAGAAAAACGAGTTCAAGAACACCGAGAACTGTTTCAACTGTCCGATAGTATCAGGATACAGCGACGTGATAAAATCGTCGATAGACCCGCAGGAGAAATACGGAATACCGTTCGACAATCCCGTGGTAAACTTCAACGATGAAGAATTGCTATTCAAGACCTGCAAGAAGTACCTGAAATCATTGGGAGTTGAATCGTCTGTGATAAAGAAAGCCTTCAAGCAAGCCACACTCGCGCAGACCGAATACCGATCGCAGATAGCGGTGAAGGCAATGGAGATAATAGAGAACGCCAAGAACAACAACAAATTGCTCGTTGTATTGGCCGGACGACCATATCACGCCGATCCGCTGATAAACCAGAAGACTCCCGACATCATAGCCGACCTTGGAGCCAACGTAATCAGCGAGGACTCATTGGCCACTTACCTCGACGCTATGGAGTTGCAGGTGATTCCGCAATGGGCATATCCAAACCGAATACTGAACGCCGCGCAATGGGTGGCCCAGCAGGACCAGAACATCACATTCGTGCAGTTGAACTCTTTCGGCTGTGGACCCGACGCAGTTCTCGTAGACGAGGTTACAGACATTCTCAGAGCATCAGGAAAAAGCAACACCGTAATCCGCATCGACGAGATAAACTCCACGGGAAGCATACTCCTGCGCATCCGCTCGCTTATGGAATCATACAAGGTAATGGACCTGAAAAACCGTCCAGCACGCCGTGAGAGGGAGAAAGTAAGGCCTTTTGAGAGCGAAGACAGGAAGAGGACAATCCTTGCGCCCCACTTCGCCGACGGATACAGCGAGGTATTGGAGGTTTTGTTCCAGATGAGCGGATACAACTACAAGACCCTGCCAATGCCCGACAAGCGTAGCGTGGAATGGGGACTCAGATACGCCAACAACGAGATTTGCTATCCGGCAACTATCGTAATCGGCGATATGATAAAGGCGATAAAGGAAGGCCAGTACGACCGCCACAAGATAGCGTTCGCAATCACTCAGACGGGCGGACAGTGCAGGGCCTCATCGTACCTGGCGCTTATGAAGAAAGCCCTGATATCGGCAGGCTACCCCGACATCCCGATAGTATCTATCGGCACGGCGGGCAAGACCATAAACGAACAGCCGGGTTTCGAAATCAACTGGATGAAACTTCTGCCCACGGTATTGCCGTCGGCCATTTTCACCGACACGCTTCTCAGGTTCTACTATATCCTGGCCGTCAGGGAAAAGAACAAAGGCGAAACACTCAGATTCAAAGAGAAATATATGGCCTTGCTTAAAGCAGAAATGCCATACCGTCAGCCAAAGAAGATCTACGAACTTATGGCTCAAATGGTGGACGAGGCCAACAAGATAGAGACCATAGAGAAAGACGTTCCGAAGATAGGAATCGTGGGCGAGATTTACGTGAAGTACAACAAATTCGGCCACAGATTTATCTCCGACAAGTTGGTGGAGGAAGGTGTGGAAGTTGTCTTCCCTCCTATCCTGGAATTCTTCACGCAGGAAATAGTGAACGTGAAGAAGAACTGGGAAATGAACCTCAGCCACAGGAAATTCTCAGTATGGGTATTGCTGGAATTTTTCAAGCACTACATCAACAGCGCAATCTCCAAATCGCAGAAGATACTCGCAAAATCAAAGTATCCATTTGTGTTTGAGAACATTAAGCACATAGCCGAGGACGCCGAGCAGACACTGAGCCTCAGCAACCAATTCGGCGAAGGCTGGCTGATAAGCGCCGAGATATCATCATTCGCCAAGCAAGGCATCAAAAACGTGATATCCGTACAGCCATTCGGTTGCATAGCCAACCAAATCATCAGCAAGGGAATCGAGAAAAACCTCAGGAAGAAATATCCCGACCTCAATCTCCTTTTCCTGGATTACGACGACGGCGCATCGGACGTAAACATTACAAACAGATTGTATTTTATGATTAAGAATATGAAGTGATAGTAAAGAGTAGTTAGTAGATAGTAGTTAGTAGTTAGGGACTCCCCTAATGAAAACTACATAAGGTTCCCACAAGAGCGTTTACTAACTACTAACTACTATCTACTAACTACTAAATTCAAGAACAACAATGTTTTTTTACACCTTAGGCATCAGAGCATACAATGCCGTTGCAAAAATGATTTCGCCTTTCAACGAGAAGGCCAAAGACTACACACAAGGAAGAAAGAATCTTTTCGAGAATCTTGCCAAGGGAGTAAACCCCAACGACAAGAACGTATGGTTTCACGTAAGTTCGCTCGGAGAGTTTGAGCAGGCGCGTCCCGTAATGGAGAAAATGCGCACTCTCTACCCCGACCACAAGATAATCCTGACATTCTTCTCGCCCTCGGGCTACAACGTGCGCCACAACTACAACGGCGCCGACTACGTTTGCTATATGCCGGCTGATACTCCCGCCAACGCCAGGAAGTTTCTCGACATAGTGAACCCCAAGGTGATTTTCTTCGTGAAATACGACTTCTGGTACAATTTCCTCAGCGAAGTGCACCGCCGGGCCATTCCGCTGTATATCTTCTCAACGATTTTCCGCAAAGAGCAGGTATTCTTCAAGTGGTATGGCAAGAAATACAAGGAGGTCCTGAGTTTCTTCACCCACTTCTTCGTGCAGGACGAGAACAGCGTGAAACTCCTTGCCGAGAACGGCATCACCAACGTTACCATAGCCGGCGACACCCGTTTCGACCGCGTTTGCCAGATTACCCAAAACGCCAAGAACATTCCCCTTGTGGATAAGTTTGTGGGCGACAGCAGGGTGATAGTTGCGGGGTCAAGTTGGCCACCAGACGAGAAACTCATCTTCGAGGCTATCGACCGTCTTAAATCGAAGCACAACATAAAACTGATAATCGCACCCCACGAGATCCACGAGGGCCACCTCTCTGCCATAGAGAAAATGCTCAACGTGAAGAACGTACGATTCAGCAAGGCCAGCGAGGACACCGTTGCCGAAAACGACGTTCTCATCATCGACAATTTCGGAATGCTATCGTCGCTCTACAAGTACGCCGAGATAGCATACGTGGGCGGAGGCTTCGGCGTAGGAATCCACAACATCCTGGAAGCCGTAAGTTACTCAATCCCCGTAGCCTTCGGTACCAACTACAAGAAATTCAAGGAGGCCGTAGATCTCGTATCCCTCGGAAGCGCCTGCACAATCCGCGACGCCGAGGAACTCTACTCGGTATTCGACAGATATTTGTCGGATTCTGCACTTCTCGAACGTGCCGGCAAGATCTCTTTGGAATACGTCCAGAAAAACCTCGGCGCGGCCGATACGATATTGAAGGAGGCGAAGTGGTAAATTGAATACATTAACCCATAGTGCGACGACGCCTTGGCGTCGGGAGTACTATGGGGATAAATCTCTCTTTTTCAAAAAAATTCCGCCCAAATCTCTTGCTATTCTCAAAACAATATTGCATTTTTGCACATTACAAACAACCTACTTGCGACAATGGAAGGAAAAAGAATACCGAAATTTATGAATCCTATCATCGACCTCGCCTTCAAGAAGATATTCGAGGTGGAGGAAGTGATGATAGAGTTTCTAAACGACTTGATACAAACCAAGTTGCCTGGTGTAACAATCACAAAGGTTACATACCTGAAAAAGGACGTCAACGGCGACAGGCGAGACGAGCGTGGCGTAATCTACGACCTCCGCTGCAAGACCAATACCGACGAGGAATTCATAATAGAAATGCAGAACGACCCACAGGACTTTTTCGAGAAACGAATCCGTTACTACATCTCGAAAGCCATAGTGGACCAGGGCGTGAAACCTGCCAAGACAAGCGCGAAAGACCATTACGTGCCTTGGGACTACAACACGCATCCCGTACTCGGAGTTTTCTTTATGAACTTCTACGACAAGAAGGACCTCAAACCAATCTGTCACAAGGCGTGGGTGGATACCGACGACAAGACAAAATGCACTCCCGAGGATCCTATGTATTGGAAAATCCAGTTGCCATACTACCGCAATATGCAGGAGAGCGACTGCAAAAGCGACATTGATTATTGGATATACAACTTAGCGAATATGGAAACATTTACCGACACATTGGCCTTCACCGACAAGAA
>JAKSLV010000028.1 GCA_024401025.1 Bacteroidales bacterium | reverse complement strand
ATGAAAAACTACCGCGACACCATCGATTCCATAATGAAGATGGCGATAGACAGCTGCTGTTTTCCGGGCGGCCAAGTGTACGCTTCGGTAAACGGCAAAGTGCTGATAAACAAGGCTTACGGATATTTCACGTATCCGGCTCAGGACTCGGCGGCAAGGCGGCCAATGCTGGATTCGATGAGCCGCTACCACATCTTCTACCCTTTCGACACTCTCAGGTACGAGGCTGAGAGGCCGCACAGTGTTGAGGTAAGCGATATTTACGATTTGGCGTCATTAACCAAGGTATCAGCCACTACAATAATGGTGATGAGCATGGTGGACCAGCACAAGATGGGCACCGCGCGCCGCCTGGGCGACTATCTGAAAAATCCCTACAACAACGACGCCAAGGTGCTGAATGTGAGCATAAGATCGCTGCTGGAGCACAGGAGCGGAATTGCCGCATGGACCCCGATAACGAGGTACAGCAATTTCTGGTGGGGCTGGAGGATCAACTGCCGAACGCTGGGCATTCCGTTCGACACCATCCACCGAAAGAAGGAGATTCAGGAGGCGTCGTTCAACGAGATTTTCAGCCGCGAATACATCGAGGGCAAGGCCGACCGACGAGTGGCCGAGGGAATATACATGCGCAACAATTATCAGGACTCGCTATACAGATTCTATTTTGAGCACGGAATGGCCAAAAGGAAAAAATACGTGTATTCCGATATCAACATGATTTACCTTCAATGGGCCGCCGAGAAGGCCGCCAAGTGCAAGATAAACAAATACATGGCCGACAATTTCTACACTCCGCTGGGCCTGGAGACCACCGGCTACCTGCCGCTGGAGAGGTTCCCGAAAAACAGGATAGCGCCCACCGAGGCTCATCAATGGAACGGCGTTCTGCTTCAGGGCGATGTGCACGACCCGTCGGCGGCGCTGCTGGGCGGAGTGTCGGGCAATGCGGGATTGTTCTCGTCGGCTCAGGACCTTGGAGCGCTTTTCGAGATGCTGCTTAACCGCGGCGAATACAATGGAAAGCGGTATCTGTCGGCGGATGTTGTGGACAGGTTTACAGCCAAGCAGCCGGATACCGAGCGCGGACTTGGTTTCGACCTGGTGCCGAGCATTTTTGCCGCCGACAATGCCAGCGACAAGACTTTCGGTCACACCGGATTTACAGGACCTTGCGCCTGGGCCGATCCCGTCAACAAGATTGTAATTGTAATCACCAACAACAGAGTTTACCCTTCGCAGGAGAATAAGAAAATGGTTCAGATGCGCATCCGCAAGAAAATCTGCAACGCCGTGTATGATGGTTTGGGGATAAAGTAAGCGGTTTTTCAGATAATTTCGGATAAACGAATGTCTTTCAACGTGAATTCTACTGATTTAAGGTTTCAAATTAAAAGTTTTCGCACAGATGACACAGATGACACAGATTTTATTTTATAGATAATATCACGTAATAAAAAAAATAATAATCTGTGAAAATCAGTGTCATCTGTGGTATCAGTGTGATAAAAAATTCATCGAACTCACGTTATTTGTATTTTCTGCAATGAGGGATTTATGTTTTCAGCAATGAGGATGTAAATTATTTGCGACACGTATGGACACAAAAATAACAAACATTAAATTTATCGGTCAGGGATAATTAGAAGATGCTTCTAACCGTTACCTGCCGTAAATTTAATATTCGCAAGCTTAGAAGTGTAAATCAGTTTTTCTATAAGGTGCTTCTTTTACTTCTTGGTGAAAGAGCCCTTCTTGTTTGTGCCAACAGTAACAGTGTACTCGCCTGGGATAAGGGTCTCGATATTGAGGCTCTCACCCTTCGACAACTTCTGCTCCTTTACGAGGATACCGGCAATGTTGTAAACCTTTACGTCCTCGGTAGCGTCGATCTCCATCATTACTTTGAAAGACGACTCCTTAGGCCATACATTGATTTCTACAATGTCGGTTTTCTCTACAGCAGATGTCTCCTCAACACTTGCGTAAGTGTTGTCGTTCTCCAATGTCTGAGCGTTGGCTGCGAGATTGAATGCGCATGCAAATGCAAATGTTGCGCAAATTGCTTTAATAACTTTCATAATATATTTTAAACTTAATAATTTCTGTAATTTCCGTTAACTATATCTTTTGTTGCCAATATGGTGCAAAAATGAAGCTTTTTTCACAATTTTTTTCATCATTTTTTCATCACACACCTCCACAGAGGTGATTGTCAACAAGTTGCCCAATAAAAAAAATCAGAATCCTGATGCATCCCTTACCAAAATGGTGAGCTGCATGATGTCGACATCCTGCAAATCGGCGTCCGTAACATCCTTCGACTCTTCCCTTACCAGACTTACCCAGACCTTGTTTTTCTCCTGCTTGTAGAAGAGGTCGAGCTTTGTGGTCTCTATCTGAGACATCTGATTGCGGTAGAAATCCTTGTCCTCGTTGCTGAGAGTATTGTCTTCCAGAAACTTTCGGTATTGTTTCTCGCCCTCTTCCAGGAAAGAGAGGTCGGAGATGCCAATGCCCGGAAAACGCTCCACATCAGGATGATTCTGTATCACCTTCACCACGGGACTAAGTTTCTCATGAACGTGCATGAAATAGTCAACATCGATGAAACCCTGACTGTTGAGCACCCTCATCACCTCGGGATATCCTTTGATCTGTGTGCTGTCGGCATCCCTGCTGTGGGTGTTTACGTAGGTCAGGAAATCCTGATTGTCGGTATCAAAAATGGTGCAGGCGTTCACGTAGCCAAGCACATCCTCCGAGTCGATAGGCTCGTTGTCGTATTTGCCTTTGCATGACGCCACCGCAATCATTAACGATACCAACAGTATTTTTATTGTTAAACGCATTTAATAATTTTTTGTTTCGCAAAATTAAACATTTTAATCTAATTAGAATGTTAAATTTTGAGACATTTTGAAAAAAATTTTTTAAATTTGCCGTCATAAACCTTCAATGCCAATGAAAACAGTACATTATATAATACTGGCGGCGTCTCTGGCGGCATCAGTGGCAGCTTGCGACACCATAGCCGAGATAGCCACGGAACACGAGAATTGGTTCTTCAACAACGAGGAAGACTGCGAGTGCAACAACAAATACCTGCACAGCAACAGCGAGAGCATGCCCAAGGAGGGCGAGGTAACTATAAGAGTATCAGCCCAAGACACAAGGATAGAGATATACGACGGAGCCATGGACAAGGGCAAGCTGATAAAGGAGCTGTCGGCAAAGGAGCTGCGCAACAACGTGGACCTGCCGGTAAACCAAAACTACACCTACGTGGCCGAATACCTAAAGGGCGACGACACCATAAAGGTGGCCGTAAAATCCAAGTTTGAGTGCAAGAAAAACGAGTGCAAGGGCCTTGAGTGTTACTTTTTCTACAATAATATTGTGGATCTGAGGCTGAGGTTTTGATGAGAGTAGATAGTAGGTAGTAGTTAGTAGTTAGTGGATTGATAATAATTATTAAAACAAAATACATTTATGAAAAAGATTTTGATGTCCGTGGCTGTTTTGGCCATGGCAGCCGTAATGGCTTCGTGCGGCGGCAACGCCCAGACCGACAGCAAGGCTTGCGACAAGGCCTGCGACAACACCAAGTGCGAGCAGAAGGACGCTTGCGACGAGAAGAAATGCGACGACAAGTGCAAGGGCGACAAGCCAGCCGAGCAGGCCGCTCCAGCTAGTTCAGCAGCTTCAGCCGACCTCACCAAGAAGTACATCTGCCCATCTAGATGCGAGAGCAGCGACAATCCCGGCGATTGCAGCGTTTGCGGCATGGAGCTGGTGGAAAACTAATCCAGAGGCCTGCATGGCAGCTTAATGCAAATGCGGTGTTCCCTACATTTTCGCAGAGGGGAACACCGCATTTTTTTATTTCTCGAGGTATGTGTATTTGCTCTGACGCTGCTTCCATCGCTCGCGGGCAAACTGCTGCATATCGGCCACAGTGTCTTTCTCGTCGATGATCTCGAAACCGAGAATTGTCTCCACGATGTCCTCCATGGTAACGATGCCGTCCATGCCGCCGTATTCGTCCACCACGAGGGCTATCTGCTCCTTGCGCCTCAGGAGGTCTTCCCAGAGGGAATATACGTGCTTGGTGTTCGGCACTATCACGATGTCGTGCCTCAGGTCCTTCAGGGTAAGGCTGTCGTGGTCCTCGGCCAAAGATTCCATCACCTTCTGACGGAAAACGTATCCGGTAATGTTCTCGTCGTTGCCGTTGTATATCGGAATCCTGGAAAACCTCAGATATGTCTTGTGGTCCAGGAAAACGCTCAGGCTCATATTCTCGTCGGCCGACGACACCACCACCCTCGGAGTCATTATGTCGGTAACCTTCAGGTTCTTAAGCTTCATCAGGTTCTGTATAATGGCGTTTTCCTTCTCGCGGAAAATGCCCTCCTCGGTGCCTATGTTGGCCAGGGCAGAAATCTCCTCCCTGGATGTGGTGGGCGTGTTGTCGCCGGATTTCAGCATGCGTGTAAGCAGCTGCGACATCATCACCAGCGGATACGTGAGGTAATACACGGCGTTTATGATGATGCCGATGGGTCCGGCCAGCTTCTGCCAGTTGTTGGAACCTATCGTCTTTGGGAGTATCTCGCTGAAAATCAGTATCAGGACTGTAAGAATGGCTGATACCACGCCCAGCATGTCGGACCCCAATACCTCGCTAGCCTGTGCGCCCACCATGGCGGCTCCGGCAGTGTTGGCAATGGTGTTGAGAGATAGAATGGCGGCCAGAGGCTTGTCGACGTTGGCTTTCATGCGCGAGAGCAGCCTTACGCCCTTCTTTGGGGAGTTCTCGTTGATTTTCACGAAAGTAGGCGTCGCACTCAGCAATACGCTCTCCATCATGGAACAGAGAAACGATATCAGCAGCGATCCCAGAAGATAAGTTATTAATAGACCCATATAATATGTGAATAGTGAAACAAAAAGAGATATTTTTCCGCCTTGGCGGGAAAATATCTCTATATTATCAAAATCCGTGCAAAAGGATTATTTTACGTTGCCCACTTTTACGAGATACTCGGCAATCTGCACGGCGTTGAGGGCGGCACCCTTGCGGATCTGGTCGCCAGAGAGCCAGAGTGTAAGGCCGTTCTCGTCAGAGATGTCCTTGCGCACGCGACCCACGAAAACGTCGTCCTTGCCGGCTGTATCCATAGGCATAGGATATACGAGGTTGGCGGGATCGTCTACGAGTGTACATCCGGGGGCTGAGGCTATCGCCTTCTGCGCATCAGCCACAGAGATAGGCTTCTCGGTCTCTATCCAAACGCTCTCTGAGTGGCTGCGGAGCGATGACACGCGTACGCAGGTGGCCGAGCACTTGGCATCGGTGTGCATGATCTTCTGAGTCTCGTTGTACATCTTCATCTCCTCCTTGGTGTAGCCGTTGGGCTGGAACACGTCGATCTGAGGGATAACGTTGTATGCAAGCTGATGTGGGAACTTCTTTACGGTAACAGGCTGACCGCTGAGGAGCTCCTTGTACTGCTGCTCGAGCTCTGCCATGGCGGCAGCACCTGCGCCCGATGCGCTCTGGTAGCTTGATACATGGATTCTCTTGATGTGAGAGATCTTCTCGAGAGGCTGAAGCACTACCACCATCATGATAGTGGTGCAGTTGGGATTGGCGATGATGCCGCGTGGACGTACGAGGGCATCCTCGGCGTTGCACTCAGGCACTACCAATGGAACATCTGCATCCATGCGGAATGCGCTTGAGTTGTCGATCATCACAGCACCATGCTTTGTGATGTCGGCGGCAAACTCCTTGCTGGTGCCTGCGCCTGCCGATGTAAAGGCAATGTCAACACCCTTGAAATCGTCGCCATGCTGGAGCAACTTTACGGTGTACTCCTTGCCCTTGAAGGTATATTTAGTACCGGCGCTGCGCTCAGAGCCGAACAACAACAATTCGTCGATGGGGAAATTTCTCTCGTCGAGTATGCGAAGGAACTCCTGTCCTACTGCGCCACTCGCTCCTACAATTGCTACTTTCATTTTCTTCTTTGTGTTTTTGTGTATAATTATTAAAAGTATTTCGGATGCAAAGATAAACAATTATTCGTTATCAGAACAATGTATGATTGTTATATTATATTTAATTTTTGATTTTTTTAATTTTTTTTGACTAAATTTGGCGCACTAATTGGATTGTGTATCATCAAAAAACTGATAATGAAGTTGACGAGACTATATATATTAGCACTATTGATAATATGCGCGGCAATGCAGGCATCAGCACAATATGATCCTGCACGCGGATACGACTTCATGCGCATGAACATGCACAACGATCCCGGCACGGATTTCTATCAGTACGCCTGCGGCAACTGGGTGGACAGGCTGCCGATAAAGCCTCAGTACGCCAGATACAACCAGTTCGACATAATGAAAGACAACTCCAAGCGCGACATACTGGAGCTGATAAACAAGGCAATAGAATGTGACACCAACTGCGATACAAACGTAAAGCTGATAAGCACCTATTATAATATGTATATGGACAGCGTAAGGATCAACAGGGATGGAGCCGCGCCCCTGGTACCCTACCTGAGTATGGTGGAGAACGCTGATACGCGCCAGGAACTCACCCTGGCAATGGCCAAGATATACAGAATGGGAACCACGGGATTGCTGATGTCGATTTCGATAACCGGCGACTACACCAACCCATCGCAAAACATCGTGAACATATATCAGGGCGGACTCTCTCTAGGCAGCATCAGGAACTACACCGACACCGCCCAAACCTACCAGAGAATACGCAGTGCCTACAAGGCTTTCATTTACAACATGTTTGTACTGTCCGGATACCCCGACTCCACCGCAGCTATCAAATGCGGACACGTGGGCACAATAGAATCGATGATAGTAGCCCACACCATCCCCAACATCAAGAACAACCCAAACGCATACAACCACAAGACAAGATTCGACAGCCTGGCCATCCTCTATCCCGGATTTGGATGGCAAGAATATTTCGACGCGCTGGGATACCCAAAAATGGAATACGTGAACATAAAGACCCCCGACCCGATAGCAAATGTGGCTGAGATTTTCGCATCGGCTGATATCGAGGCGCTAAAATCCTACATACAGTTCAAGTTCATAATCTCGGCATCTAAATACCTGTCGGACAATTTCCAGAAAGAAACACTCAGATTCAATAAAGAAATTAGCGGCGTGGAGGCCGACCTCCCGAGAAGGCAGAAGGCCCTCGACGACATCAGCAGCCTGTTCGGAATGGCCGTGGGAAAGCTCTACAGCGACCACTACTTCAACGCCGAAACCGAGGAGATAGTGCTCAACATGGTGGAAAACATCAAGGGGGCTTTCAAGTACAGGATAATGCACAACAAGTGGCTGAGCAGCCAGACCAAGGCAAAGGCCGTGGAGAAACTAATGGCCATTAAGGCGCTGGTGGGACGCCCCGAAAAATGGCGCAACTACAGCAACCTGATACTGGACCCCGAGAAACCCATGCTGGACAATTACCTGAAAATAAAGGAATTCAACTTCAACTACACGGTAAGCCAGAAAATCAACCAGCCAATAAACATGAGCGTCTGGGACATAACGCCACAGACCATAAACGCATTCTACAAGCCGGAATCCAATGCCATAATAATTCCGGCAGGAATATTGCAGCCTCCGTTTTTCGACCCCAAGGCCGACCCTTCATGCAATTACGGCGGCATCGGCTGCGTGATAGGCCACGAGATTACCCACGGATTCGACAACAGCGGACGCCACTACGACAAGGATGGAAAACTAAGCGACTGGTGGACTCCCGCCGACACTCTGGAATTCCACAAGAGAGCCCGCGTGATGGTGGACTACTTCAACGCGCTGGAGGTGTTGCCCGGCGAATTCGCCAACGGCGAGAAATCGCTGAGCGAGAACATAGCCGACAACGGCGGCCTTAAACTGGCCTTCGACGCCCTGCAGAAAGAGATAAATGGAAGAATAGACAAGGGCCACGACAGGTTTACGCCTCAGCAGCGTTTCTTCCTGCACTATGCATTTGTATCAGGAGGAAAAATCCGCGAGCAGGAGATAAGGAAACGCCTCAACGACGATCCCCACGCGCTCATGGAGCTTAGGGTGAACGGACAGCTCCCCCACCTGGATTCATGGTACAAGGCGTTCTACATCACCAAGGATTCGCCCATGTACATCCCTCCCCAAAAACGCGTGGACATCTGGTAGAAAAAAAACGGAATTTTATCTGGCGGTCTCCACCGACCAGAAACGCCAATCCAGCTGCTTGTATTCTATCTTGCGGCGTGCGCGGCGTATGGCTTTCTGATAATCGTCGGCAGTGATGTTCTCCACGGGAGCGCTCTTGTCGGCCTTGTAGGTGTAGGCGTCGCCCTTCTTGTGGTAGATGCCGTTGATCTCGCTGCCCACAAGATGGAAGTGTCGCGACTGAACCGAATCGGCCAGCACCACATATCCGCCCTGAAGCATGGAAATGTCCTTGTTGCTGCCATAATTACCCACGATGATGTTGAGCTTGTCGTTGATATATGTGAAGATGGCAAACTTATTGTTGGAGCCGTCGTTTACACTGAAGATATACTCGTCGTTTCCGTCGGAATCTATGTCGGTTCGGGCATACTGGTTGGGCAGCTCGGCATCCTGAGGCATCGCATTCTGCCAGGCCTTCACGATATCGTTGCGCTTGGGCATGGTGTGGTCGCTGGCCAGCTCCACAAAATCGCGGCCAGTCCATAGGAACTCGGCGTTTATCACGTCCTCCACCTTTCCCAGCTCCACGTCCTTCATCACTGTATTCAGCTTTAGGCGTGTGGGATCGTACTTGGAGCTCACCATACGGAAATCGTACCTTACGCCAACGGTGTCCTTGTTGTTGGCCAGGTATCCGAAACGTTTAAGTGGATTTGTGGTAGGTCTTAGGGCCTCGCCGTCATAGATATAATAGCGGTTGCTGATAACGCCGTATCCCTCGTCCCAGTCGTAATACTGGATAAGGAACACGAGAAAAGTGTCGTCCTTGCGGCGGAAAGTGATAATCTGCGCCCAGTCGTCGGCAATGTTGAAATATACCATGGATTCCTTGCAGTAGTTCTGCTGGAAACGCATGCTGGTATCGGCTCTGCGGGCCTGCTCCTCCTCTATCTTGCGCCAGATAAGGGCCTCGTCCAGAGGCAATCCCTCGGTGCTTACTATAAGATCCTTGCCGATAAGTCTGGCAATATCAAGAGGAACGTCCCTGCGCTCCACCACCACGACGGTGGTATCCACAGCCGGCATGGTATCAATCTCGGACTGATGCTTGGGCTCCTGTATGCGAGCGTATATGGTATCAGTATTAAACTCGGTTCTGTAATATGGCACCCTGCCATCAAAATTAAGTGAGTTTACAAAAAATACCGCAACAATAACCAAAGCAAGTCTGAGTAGTTTTTCCTTTTTTTCCTTAGTAAAATTTTCCATGTATGAAAGACTTGAATAGTATAAAAATCTAGGCGCAATTTATAAAAAACTACATAAAAAAACAAAAAAAACTTTAAAAAAAAATTCCCTGGTAAAGCACATTTGCTTACCAGGGAACTCTCTGATACAAATATTAAAGTATTGATTACTTAGCCACGTAAACTTTGTATTCCCAAGGCTTGAGATTTAGTTTCTCGCAGGCGGAGAACTTGGCGTCGCAATCCTCGAAAACGTTCCTGAAAGAGCCAGCCATGAGCTCGCTCTCTGCAAAAAACTCCACAGGCTGGTTGCTGCAGTTGATGAAACATATCACCTTGCTCTTGCCCTTAACACGTGCAAACGAGTAAACCTTCCAGTTGTCGGTGGTCATGATCTTCGAGAACGAACCGCCGAACTTTCCGTTCCAGAGAGCCTCGTTCTTGGTCTTAAGCTCGTTGAGTTTGGTGTACATATCCTGGAATGGGAAATTGTTCCAATCGATGCACTGCTTCTCGAACATTGGCTGACACTTGTTGTATGCCGACTCCTGACCGGAGAAGATAAGCGGCATGCCGGGCAGCAGGTATGTAAGCACTGCCAGAGTCTTGGCGCCATCGCCAAAACGGTCAAACTCGGTGCCGTTCCAGGCGCTCTCGTCGTGGTTGGATGTAAAGGTCATCCTGTACTGATCGCGGGCAAACTGATAGAGCTCGTAGCTGCGGTTGTGGTCGAAATCGTAGACGTTTTTCTCGCCCTTCACGATGCGCTTCATAAGGTTGTGGAGTTCCCATGAGTATGTCATGTCGAAAGCGTCGTGTATCTTTGGGTCTTCCCACTCGGCCAGCCAGAAACAAGGCTTAATCTTGTCGACAGCGGCGCGGGCCTTCACCCAAAACCATGTAGGTACCAGACCTGCCATGTCGCAGCGGTATCCGTCGATGTCGTATTCCCTCACCCAGAAGCTGAGGGCGTCTATCATTGCGTTTACGGTGTCGGGATTGTCGTAGTTGAGGTGGGCCACATCGGTCCAATCGTCGTTTGGAGCCATGATGTTGCCGTGCTCGTCGCGGTAGTATCTTGCGGGATTTTCCTGAATCCAGCCATTATCCCATGAGGTATGGTTGGCCACCCAGTCCAAAACCACGTGCATGCCCATCTTGTGGATCTCCTTGATTAGGTCGCGGAGGTCGTCGTAGGTTCCATAATCGGGATTCACGGCCTTGTAGTCCATCACGCTGTATGGGCTGCCGTATGTACCCTTGCGGTTTTTGATGCCCACGGGGAAAATAGGCATCAGCCACAAAATGTCTACGCCCATCTTCTTGAGGCGTGGCAGATGCTTGCTGAAAGCCTTGATGGTGCCCTCGGGTGTGTAATGACGGAGGTTAACCTCGTAAATGTTGGAATTCTTGGTCCATTCAGGAGTCTGATATGCCATTTTTATTTTTAGTATTATATTTTATATAGAAAGTGTATTAGTACGCGATGTCGCGGCCCGAGTAGTGGAGCATCTCCCTGATAAGCTGATTGAGCGAATCAGCCTCCTTGAGGGTCTCCAGGCTTACGTGGCAGCGGTATCTCCAGTAGTGGTTGGCCTCGGAAGGCACGTTTACGCGCTCGCTTCTTGGGTCGTTGCTGCGGTACTGCTCACTAAGGCCCAGGATGTCCTGGATTGGGAACACGGCCCACATAGCCGGCGAGTACAGATGCTGGTTGATGATGTCCTTCACCACCCATGTCTCGCAATAGAACGGAGCCTGTCCGCTCTTGCCGAGTCCGTTGTTGTAGAAACGCTGGGTGCGGGCTGGGTCTTCCTCCCACCATCCGCGGATAGGCAGGGTGTCGTGGCTGCTGGGTGTGGCCACGGCCAGGAACGGATACGAGGCCGGACGTCCAAACTCCACGGATGTCTCCTTAGGCATGCGCTGAATCTCGAGACTCAGGATGTTGAGCTTGCGCATCACCTCGGGAACGCAGGCAGGTATCATGCCTAAATCCTCGCCACACACCATCATGTTGGTGGCGTTGGTAAGTCCGGGCAGCTTTATCTCGGCCTGCTGTTTCCAGAGCTCCTCGTTGCGGTGGTAGAAATAGTCGTTGTAGAGATCGGCCACCACCTGCTTTGTGTAGTCGTCGAGGGCCTTGTATGAGTTGGTCTTGAAGAGCGAGTGACGTGGATGGTATCCGTCGGGATCCTTCTTGTCCTTGAAGAAGAGCACCTCTGATACCAGGTATACCAAGCCGTGCTTCAGCTTCTGCATATGGAGCATCTCCTCGGCGTTAGGGCAGGCCATAGTACGGAAGGCCTCCTCTATCTTGGCCTGAGTATCCACGTTAGGCTTAAACTCGAACATGCCGGGCTGGCCGGGTATCTCGTTGAAGAACTGATGCTTAACGTATCCGAACGAATCCTTGAAGATATCGCGCATGTTCTGCTCGGCAATGTATGGGCGGCAGAATCTCTGCTCCGAGAACTGCACACCGCGGTTCTCGAACTCCTGACGCTTTACAGGGATAGCCGGATCGAACACGCCCATCAGGCCGCGGGTCTGAGAGCTTGGAACGCTCCAGATGCGGAAGAATCCGAGGATGTGGTCCAGACGGTAGGCGTCGAAATATTCGGCCATCTTGGTGAGGCGGGCCTTCCACCACGCGAAACCGTCCTTGGCCATCTCGTCCCAGTTGTAGGTAGGGAAACCCCAGTTCTGACCATCGTCGGAGAAATCGTCGGGAGGTGCGCCGGCCTGACAGTCAAGGTTGTAGAGACGGGGATCAACCCATGCGTCCACGCTGTGGCTGGCAATGCCTATAGGAATATCGCCCTTTATCACGATGCCGTTGGCACGGGCGTAGTCTGATACTTTCTTAAGCTGCAGGTGCAGGTGATACTGTATAAAGAAGTGTACGGCCACATCGTCGAAACCCGACTTGTCCTCGCGGCAAAGGTCGTCCACCATCTGCTGCGAGTATGTGGCATACTGTCCCCACTTGTGGAAGTCGGGAGTATTATAAAGGTCTCTCAAGTAGCTGAAAACCGCGTAAGGCTTCAGCCAGTGCTCGTTGGCCTTGTAGAATTCCTGATAATTCTTGTCGTTGAGGAACTCTCGCTTGTTGTCGTCGTAGATAATCTTGAAGAGGCGGCTCTTAAGCCTCATCACCTCCTCGTAATCTATTTTCTCCAGGCGGTTAAGCTCCTGCATGCGCTCGTCCATGAGGTCCTTGGCCACTTGGTTGAGGTTTTCCGACATATCCTGTATGCGCATGTAGAGCGGATGCAGGGCGAAGACCGAAACGCACTTGTAAGGATACGAGTCGCGGTAGTTGTGGTACAATACGGTGTCGTTTACGGGAAGAATCTGTATCATCCTCATACCCACCTGCTTTGCCCAGTCGATGAGATCGATGAGGTCGGCAAACTCTCCCACACCCAAGCCCTTCTGGCTGCGGAGCGAGAACACGGGAACGGCCACGCCGGCGCCCTTCCATGGGTAGCGTGGGAACTTGAAGTCCTCGTCGTTGAGGATGTAGAAATCCTTATCGTCTTCGGGAGTGAAATATCTGGTAACGTATTCCTCCAGGATAATCTTGTTGGTGCCCTTCTCGCAGATGCAATACTTGTATTCGGCATACTTGCGCGGCTTCTCCACGGCTATCTCGCACTGCCACATTGGGAAATCGGCATCGGCCAGAGGCTTCACGATGTTGTCCTCGGCCAGCGATCCCAAAAACTTTACAGCCACGTAATGGTTGCTGAGCACACGCGAAAGTGGTATGGAGAGCCTTACGGGCAACATGGCGGGGCCGTCGGAATCGATATTGCCTATAGTGGAAACCTCAGTATCAGGCACACGCTTGAATATTACATCCTTGAAGGCTGAAGTGTTGCCCACGTTGCTGGGCGATACCGCGGGTTTCCAGTAATCGCGCACAAGCACACCCTCGCACTTGAGCGAAGGCATACGGAAATCCCTCTCACCATACTCGTAGAGAGTGGTTCCAACATTATTGTCGCGCATCAGATACCTGTACTTGAAGCCTTTCTCCACAAGCTTGTTGGTTTCGAAAGTAAGCTCCCAGTCGCCATTTTGCTTAGGCTCCATTGCAGCAATACCCATGCCGGGTATGCTGTCTACCATCAGCTGCTGTCCGTAGCAGGTAAGGTAGTTTATTCTCAATGTAATTACCATATTTATATCATTTGAGGGCAACCCTCATTGTAACAATACGTTATGTATATACCTCTAAAAATTTGATGCAACTAAGATACAGAGAATAACACAAACGAGCAAATTTATTTGCAAGTTTTTTCGGCCAAGCGTCTTTCCAGCCCCTACAAAAACAACAAAAGCAGGTTTTATCCTGCCGTTGTTGCTACTAACTTTTTAAACTAAACCTAATATTATGAAAAGACAATTATTTCAAAATCAGTTTCTATTTTCAGCTGCAAAGATATGGCGCAAATCTATTCTTATTATTAAAGGCGTATTAACAATATATTAAAAATATGGAGGTCTCTGAGGCTGCCGACAGCAACATCAGCCCCGGCATCAGAGAAAAATACAGAATCAGTGTAAAAAAAATAGTAAATTAATGAATGTTTTGTAATATTTTTTTCATATCTTTGAAACTGCAAATTTTTGCAACAAGATACACGAATAAAAATAGGCGAAACTGGCTGGCAGCCAGCGGACAAACATATAAAAACTCATAAATGGAACAGCAGACACCGGAAGTAGTAAGGATAAAGATAATAGCCACGGGCGATGTGCACGGAGCTATCTTCCCCTACGACTTCATAGAAAACGAACCCCTAAACACCTCCCTCGCCCAGGTGTACACCTACATAAAGGAGCAGAGAGCAGTGGACAGCCAGGAAGTGGTGCTCCTAGACAACGGAGACTTCCTTCAGGGGCAGCCTGTGGTATATTATTCCAACTATGAGAAGCACGACGGACAGCACATCTGCGCCGACGTAATGAACTTTATGGGATACGACGCGGCTTCGATAGGCAACCACGACATAGAGACCGGACACGAGGTTTACGACAAGCTGGTGAAGGAGTTCAACTTTCCATGGCTGGCCGCAAACGCCGTGCGCAAGGACAACGGCGAGCCATACTTCCAGCCATACACCATTATAGAGCGCAAGGGAGTAAGGATAGCCGTGATGGGCATGATAACGCCATCGATACCCACATGGCTGCCCGAAAACATCTGGAGCGGCATAGAGTTCAAGGACATGGTGGAGACCGCCAAAAAATGGATTCCAATAATAAAGGAGAAGGAGAAACCGGACATCATAGTGGGCCTCTTCCACTCGGGAGTAGACAACTCCTACAACAACCGCAGCGACCAGGACTACATGAACGAGAACGCCACAAGCCTGGTGGCACAGCAGGTGCCGGGTTTCGACCTGATATTTGCCGGACACGACCATCAGGACATCAACATGGTGGTGCGCAACTGCGAGGGACAGAGGGTGATAATCCTTGACCCCAAAAACTGCGCTAAACTGGCCGCCGTGGCTTCTATACAGATAAAGAAAGACGGCGACAAGGTGATAGACAAAAGGATCACCGGCCTAATCATGGAGATGAACAGCTGCGAGCCCGAGCGCGAGATGATGCGCCGATACCGCAACTACATCAATATGATAAAGGAGTACGTATCCAAGCCGATAGCCAAGTTCAACAGGACCATAAGCTCGAGGGACGCACTGTTCGGAAACTCGGCCTTCGTGGACCTGATACACTCGATACAGCTGGCAGAGACCGGCGCCGACATATCGTTTGCCGCCCCGCTCACCTTCGACAGCAAGATAAGCAAGGGCACCGTGTGCGTGCGCGACATGTTTAAGCTATACAAGTTCGAAAACCTGCTATACACCATGAAGCTTACGGGACAGGAGGTGCTCAACTATCTGGAATACTCGTATTCATGGTGGTTCAACGAGATGAGCGACAAGAAAGACCACCTGGTACTCTTCGACGTGGACGAGAAGGGCAACAACCGCACCGCCGGCAAGTTCTACAATTACTCGTCGGCATCAGGAATAAACTACACCGTAGACCTCTGCAAGCCCGCCGGAGAAAAGATCACCATAACCGGATTCACCGACGGACGCGAGTTCCGCCTGGATGACACATACATAGTGGCCATCAACAGCTACCGAGGAAACGGCGGAGGCGGCCACCTTACCGAGGGCGCCAAGATAAAGCACGACGACCTCCTGGACAGGATAGTATCATCGTCGGTGAAAGACCTCAGGTACATAATAATGAAGCACATAGAGGAGAAAAGGGTGGTGACGCCCTGCGCATCAGGAAACTGGAAAGCCGTGCCTCAGGAATTCTGGACCCGCGGCCGCAAAAAAGACTATCAGATAATGTATGACTAAACCACACATCCAAACAACCCAAAGGGAAAAAGGCCGCGCGCCGATTTCTTTTTGGGTTGTTCGGATTATACAACCCAACAATATATGGAAGAAAACAACAGCCAGATAAAATGCCCCGCATGCGGAGGCCCGCTATCGTTTATCCACGAAAGCCAGATGTGGACTTGCGGACAATGCCAGCAGGAATTCTCGGACAACGACATTCTGAGGAAACAAAGCATCAGCCCCAAACACTTCGACGCCACATACCAGATATACAAATGCGGCAAATGCGAAAACCACATGATAGCCACCCGCGATATCGACATGGCCCCGTGCCCAGTATGCGGCGGACAGCTTACACTCACCGACATAAACCCATGCAGCTGGAACCCCACACAGATAATTCCGGCATGCATCAGCCAGCGCGAGGCATCAGAGAAACTGAAATCGGTGCTGTGCGCCAGCCGCCTTTCCACATCATACTACAACGAGAAAGACGCCCAGAACATAGAGCTGATATACATACCAATACACAAGGTATCAGGATCCACCGCCTGCGTGGCCATCGACGGCACCTCCAACAACGTAGTGGAGGTATCAGACATGCCGATATGCCAATGCACCAAAATACTGAGCGAGGACATGATGCGGATGATAGAGCCGATAGACTGGAGCCAGGCCATGGAATACAACCCCGGCCTGTTGGAATACACCATGGCCGCCATCTGCACCAACTACCCCAAATCGCTGTCGGACCTCACCAAAGACCGCCTTACAGCAGCATCAGCAATAAAAAACCTCACAAAACCCATAAAGCTGGAATTCTCGCCCATAACCCTGATGCCCGTATGGCTGTACAGAACCACCAAGGGCCGCGACACCATAAGGCTGGCCATAAACGGACACAACGGCGAGATGAGATACACCCCTGATATCAGCAAAGAAAAATCTAAGTGGCTGGTGGTGATTGTGGCCATAATACTGCTGGTGGTAGCCGAACTGATAACACTAATATATTACCTAAACGGCAATTTGCTATGAGAAGACACATTATTATTATATTGTTGCTGATGCTTGGGCTTGCAACAAGTACAACGGCACAGAAACCCGACCTTCCGCTGTCGGCATTCATTAAGGACGAGTCGGGAATGTTTGAGAAACTGCACTGGACAAGCTCGCAAAACAGGTGCAAGATGCTGTACAACAAGCACGACATCCTGGTATTGTTTTTCTATACCAGCCAGGACAGCCTGAGGTTTGAGCACGACGAAAACGCCCTCCACAAATACCGCGAGAAGTGCCTGAGCGAATGGAACTACCTGAAAGATTCCGAATACCTGCCCCAGAGCATGATAACATACGCCGGAAACATGCTGGACATAGAAAACGCCCAATACAGCTGGAACGGATACGGCGATTTCTACAACGACGTATGGCTAAACAACTTCGACCTGGTGCAGAAGACCATAAACACATGGACCTCATGGCACGCTCCAATGGTTCCGGAAAAACTGGTGGACGTAATGGAATGCCTGTACGAGAACAAGCCTCTGCTGAAATACGGCGAATCGATGGAAGACTGCATCAGCAAGGCCGTAAACACTGGAAACCACAAAACGATGGACATATCGGGACTGCTGAAGGATCACGAGATAGAAATCATCGACGAGGCATCCAAATCCATAAATACAAACGTGATGCGCAACATAAACGTGGCCATATTCTTTGCGCCCACATTCAGCAGGCGAAACCTCCAGGGAATAGCCCGTCAGATATGCGAGAAACTGGATGGCGAAAACCCCGAGCTGCTGCTGATAAACGAATACAACTGCGATTTTGCCTACTACAGCGAAACTCCGCTAAACGAGATAAGCGACAGCAAATACGAGGAGATGAAGCAGAAACTGGTGGAAGCATCAGAAAACACTTTCCTCGACCACGACGACATCATCAACCTGATGAATGAATACGCCAACGCCACCATGACCACATCAATGAGGTGGCATGCATTCCTGGTGGACGGCACGCTGTTTGGAATGTGCTGTTTTATCCCCATTGCCCTGATGCTGGGCCTTATAGTACGCTTTGTGATAGACGAGATCAGAAAGAAGAAAAACGGCAATCAGGTATCGGGAGCCAGCCAATACGTGGTAGTAAAGAAAATAATTCAGTAAAAAAAACAACTAAACCAATATACACAACATGGACACCAACACCGTGAGATGTCCCGGATGCGGCGCCACGCTGCCTTTCGACGCCACACTAGGCAAATGGAAATGCGCATCGTGCGGCAACGTATGGGACGACAAACAGATACTGCAATTAACCAAGGATTCCGACATAGACACCAAGAACGCGGAGCAAAACCTTAACGTGTACCAATGCCAAAGCTGCGGTGCCCAGGTTGTGGGCGACCACACCACATCGGCCACCACGTGCGCATTCTGCGGAAGCCCCATAGTGCTGAAGGGACGCCTGGAGGGCGAATACCGCCCAAGCAGGATAATACCATTTGCCCTCACCAAGGACACCGCAATGAAGACTTTCAAGGACATACTGAAGAAAGAATGGTTTGTGCCCAGCGAGTTTACGGCCAAGAAGAGCCTGGAATCCATCCAGCCGATATACATACCATTCTGGCTGTTTTCGGGCGGAGTGGAAGGCGAGATGAAAGGCACCTACAAGACCATACGCACAGCAAGCGAGGGCAACTACAGATGCACCTACACCACCACATGGCACGTGGAGATGGAAGGACAGGCCATGTTCGACCTGGTGCCGGCCGACGGATCGCTTAAATTCGACGACAAGCTGATGGACTCGGTGGAGCCTTTCGACTACAAAGGATTCCGCCCGTTCAACTACGCATACCTATCGGGATACATGGCCGAGAAATACGACATGACTCCGGCCGACACTCAGCAGAGGGCCACCGGGCGAATGGGCCGCGCCCTAAGCGGTCTGCTGGCAGCAGAGCACAACGAGGCAATAACAGTGGTGAGCGAAAACTACACTGCCAGAATCGGCACGCCGGAATACGTGCTGCTGCCCGTATGGATACTAAACACAAAATTTGACGGGAAAACCTACACCTACGCCATGAACGGACAAACCGGAAAGATGGTGGGCGACACCCCAATATCAACGAAAAGGATCTACCAGTTTGTGATAGGCATCTTCGTTGCCATAATGCTGATAATAGAGCTGATAGCGTTCTTAAACTACATAACAGGAGGAGCAAGCAGATGAAAAACATTATACTTACACTCATGATAGCGCTCATGGCCATAAGCGCAAGCGCCCAGGATTTCCTTCAAGAGGCCAAACGCACACCCGAGAATCCAAGGGTGACAGCCAAGGACGTGCTAAAGAACATGAAGAACGACCCTTCAATACTGGAGCACGCCCTCAAGACTCCGCTGCTGAAGAGCGATATCAAGGTCTATGACTTCTCAGGCACGATGTCGGCAGGCGACATAGAGCGCCTCAGGAACAGATGCCTCCAGTTCATAAAGGAAAACGGCGTGGACGTGATGGTGGTGTTTGTGAACCAGAGCGGCTGGACCGAGGCCGACAACAGGCACTTCATGGAAGACCTGTATGACTACAACGATTTCGGCACAGACGGCAGATACAGCGGAATACGCCTGGTGATAAACTTTGCCACCCACGAGTTCTCTTTCCAGGACGTGGGATCTATGGACGACAAGAAGATAGCCTACAACAACCACGGATACCTCTGCAACGCCATGGTGCCGTATTTCAGGGAAGACGACTATGCCGGCGGCGTGATAAACTACATGGACGTGTATCAGGAGGAGCTGGACAGCCAAAAGATAAAAACCACCGGATGGGATTTCTGTCTCGACGAGCCAAGATCCATGCAGGACCTGAAGCTTCTGAGTCCACGGATGCTGAATCTGGCCCGCGCCAACGACTCGGTACTGAAGGCCGTAATGGAGACTCCAGCCGTGGTAACCGACTATTACGTATACGACTTTGCGCGCGAGCTGGATGCCGACCAAATCAAGGAGATTCAGCAAAGATGCAGAAAATTCTCGCAGAAAAATCAGAGCGAGATAGCATTCTTCCTGGTGAAAAAATCGAAATACAATTACGGATGGACCCAGACAACCCTCGACAATTTTGTGGACGACATCACCAAGTACAACTCGTTTGCCAGAACCGACAAATGGAAAGGCGGCATATATCTGGGACGCAACATAGCCAACAGCGAAAACAGCGCCATGTCGTTTGGAAACTGCGGAGGAGTGCTGAAAGAGGACGACCGCTGGAACCATTACAACAGATTCTGGAAATACGACGACAGCTACAAGTCGATATTAAACCAGGTGGACCTGCTGGACTGCTTCATCAACGACAGCCCGATGGTGGAAGGCGGCATCAGCCTGGAACAAAAGATCGACCAGATAGCCAGCACCCACGACCGCATATTCGACATATCGGGAATAATGGACATCAGCGACCGCGACACTATAAACATGATGCTGGACCAGATATCCAAAGAAACCAACAGGGAATTTTACGCCACAGCCATTTTTGCGCCAACATTCAAGGAGAAAGACCTGAAGTATCTGGCCCGTCAGACAAGGGAAAAATGCAAGGGCGAGAAAATTTGCATGATGGTGATAAACGAATACGACCACAGCTACATCTTTGAAGATGAGGACGATACACGCGTACTTAAAAGCCAGGCCCAGATAGACGATGCAGACCCATACGGCAACAACAGCCAACTGTGGAACCGCCGACAGATAGGCCACGCCCTATACAGATACCACTACCACACAATGACAGTGGGCGAGAGAGTGAGGGCATACAAGCTAAACTGGGGTAACTCGCTATGCCTGGCCATTCCGCTGCTGGTGATAATGATACTGGCAGGCAACATGCTGAAGAAACGCAAATACGGAGTAAAGGAATACGTGGGCGCGCGCCGCTACCTGGTGAACGGATCGTACGTGAAAACCAAGGACAAGACCATTCAGGGCGAAACCACAGTAACCAAGACCTACGTGCAGCCATCATCACGATCGTACTCGGGCGGAGGCGGAAGCCGCAGCTCGTCGTACCATGGATCCAGCGGAAGAAGCTCAAGCGGAGGCAGCGGAAGATGGTAAGTATCAGCAAAACAGCAAAACAATGGAAGAGAACAACGAAACAATAAAATGCCCGCAATGCGGCGGCGAGCTCTCATTCAACAAGGAGAGCGTATCATGGACCTGCGGCAGCTGCGGCGGACAGTTCAGCGACCGCGACATACTGGACATATACGCCCGCAAGCGCAGCGTGGACGACACTTTCAGGGTTTTCCAATGCATGAAGTGCGGCCACGAGCTGCTATGCACCTACGACGCCGACCAGACCCCGTGCCCATACTGCGGCGAGCTGCTGGGCAAACGCGGCGAGCTGATTACGCCCCCGGAATTCAGAAAGGTGTTCCCCATAAACGTAAGCAAGACTCAGGCCGCCCAGATCCTGAAGAAAGAGCTGGGCAAGCAATGGTTTGTGCCCAAACTGTTCAACAACGACAGCATCAGCAAGATGAAGCTGATATTCGTGCCAATGTACCAGGTATCAGGAACGGCCAAATTGCATGGCAGGGCCCAAAGGATAAGAATAGACGACATGCCGATATGCCCCTGCCCCACCTCCATAACGGAGGAGATGATGCAGATGATAGAGCCCATATACTGGAGCAGTGCCGAGGATTTCAGGCCCGAGCGCATAGGCATATACCCGGTGGAACGCAGCACAGCCACCCAAAAATCCCTGAAGGAACTGGCCCGGCAGAGGATATGGCTTGGATTGGGGAAACACGAAACCAATGAGCTGGAGCTGGAGTGCAACGGCATGTACCTGCTGCCGGTATGGATGTACACCACAAGCCACAAGGGCAAGGACTACAGGATGGCGCTGGACGCATCCAGCGGCAGATTCCTCTACACCCAGAACCCCGGACCCAACGACGAGAAAAATTTCGTAATAAAATGGTCCATAATCCTGATACTGATAGCAGAACTGATACTGTTCATATTCCTAATGATACGATGATAGACATGGCAAGATTCACATACATAATCATGCTGATGCTGCTGCCATTGGCAATGCACGCTCAGGGCAGCATCAGGAAAGAGAGCCTGGTGACCGATTCCACCGGGCACATGAGGGCCAACCTGCTGGAAGAGGACTGGAACCGCAGCTGGCAGTTCTACAGCAAATACAAAACACCGCTGGTGTTCTGCTACGTGCAAAAGCCGGAATGGAACGATTCCACAATTCAGGATTTTGCGCGTAAGATGCTGGAGGAATGGGGAAAAAATCCTGATGCCGACCCTAAGAACGGCCTGATAACGTGTGTGCTAAACGTATCGGAAAAGACGAATTTCATTTGCGGGATATATGGCGAGGGCGAAATATGGGAAACTGTAAAAGCCGACCACAAAGGAATATCAATGCTACTGGGGAAACACGGATGCCAGGCCCACAGGCTGGTAGACATGATGGAATGCATTGTGGAAAGCAAGCCCATGACCATAGGAGGCCAGCCGATCGACAGCGTAATCAACAGCAGAGAAAACCAAGGCATCAGGGCAATAGACATATCCGGAATCATGAGCGACAAGGACCGGGAAATACTGGACAAGGCTTGCGAAAATTTCAACGACTCATGGGGGCGAAACCTGTACGTAGCCACCATATATGCCCCAGCCCTTAATACCGGAAACCTGGAATATCTGGCCAATGAAATTGCCGACAAGCTGAACATCAACGAGATAGAGCTGATGCTGATAAACGAGCACAATGGTGATTTTGCAGTGTGCGCCCAGGAAAACCGGAGAAAACTGCCGGAGGAGAAGCGTCAGGAAATAAGAAAATCCATGGAGAAAATCCTGGAAACAAGATTTGCCAACGGCGACGAGATAGAAAAGATGGCCGACAAATACATCTCGGAAACCAACAGAACCGAAAACAAGTTTGTATTTGCCTGTTCCACCGGCCTTACAGCAGGAATATGCTGTTTTGCCCCCATCATCATAGAAATCCTGATACTGCTGAAAAAGAGGGGCCACAGGATAAACGAGGAGCAGGAACGCCCCAAGGGCCCGTCGCAGTATTTCAGTGAAATAAAGTAGCCGCGCTATTTGCCTAGCTTTAGCCTGAGGCTGATGTCGGTGGAGCAGTCGTAATGCTTGTAGCCGTCGCCCGGCAGCACCGACCTGTACTCGTAGCTGAATCCGATATCGAGCGAGAGCTTGCTGGTGATCTTGTTTGACAAGGTGGTCTTGGAATTGATGATGTAGTCGGAGAAATCGTTTACGGCAGGCTGATAGAATGTGGTGTGCTTTATCACGATGGATTCGCCAATCTTCTGCTTGAACTTTGGGCGCAGCGACAGGCGGCAAAACTGCTTGTTGAGCTCGGTGGCCTCGTCGGTATAGTCAACGTGGTCGTATACGGCAGCCACGCTAATCGAGTAGTCGTAGTTGTCGTTGCGCTGCTTGTTGAAACGGAACTTCAATCCGCCAAGGCCGCTTATCCTGAAGTCGTAACCCTTGTACTGGTTGCTCTCGCTCTCCACGGCCACAAAAGGCGACCATCTGCGATACTGGAAGAGGTCGAGCTTGTAGCCGGCGTTGATACCCTTGTTGGTTTCCTTTCCATCCTCTTTCTGATACACCATCTTGTAATTGAGGTTCATGCTGATGACGGTGTCGTTGCGGCTGAGCTCCTGGTTGTGCTTTAGGGAGAAGTTGCTTACGTTTCCGGAATTCTGCGTAACGCCCAAGCCCAAGTCCCAGGCCCAAGGATTGTTTTTTGCTGCGTCCTGCGCAAAGGATGCCGAGGCGCTCATAATCGCCATCAAGAATATCGCAACGCCCAAGAGGGCCGCCAAGGCTGTTGTTGAAGAGGATTGCATAGATTTGTGTTTTTGGGGGTGAATTTCAGGCTACAAATATAGGAATAATTTTTTTCTTTAGGAAAACAATTGTAAATTTGCAAAGAGATAAATGAGATTATAGCCACTTTGCCGAGGTTGACCTCATAACTGCAAGGGTTAATGCTATTTCATTTTGGAAAAGCCAAGTCCCTTCGTACGTGAAGGACAGCGTAACTTTTTCCATTTTTTAGGTTGCTATGTAAAACGAAGCCCCCGTTACGGGGACACATATCGTATTAGCAGCCTTCTTTTTGATAATACAAATATAAATGCTTATGGATTTCAATATCATAAAAATAATATCGGATTATTTCAAGTCGCAGCCTGTATTAAAGGCTTGGCTTTTCGGTTCGTTCTCTCGCGGTGAACAGACCGAAAAAAGCGACGTGGATATTCTCGTGGAATTTGATAAAGATGCGAAAGTATCATTATTGGACCACGCCACAATGGTCTGCGACTTGCAGGATCTCCTTCACAGAGATGTTGACCTCGTAAAAGAAGGCACATTGAAACCATTTGCCGTACCATCGGCCAACAAAGACAAAATATTGATTTATGAGAGAGGAAATTAGAGATTTAGAATATATCAACGAAATCAAAGGATAATTTGCGCTAAAAAGATTGTTTGTCTTTGGGCTCAAAATGTTTTAGTTTTGGATTATTCAAAAACTTTTTACAATTTTGCAATACCAAATATTAGGTCGGCTGGTTTCGTTAGCCATGTCAGTAGTGTCCGTTTACACCGATGGCCTACGGGGAGGAACACTCGTTCCTCTTTTTTTTGTGAAATTAAACAAACTTCAACCAAAATCCCCGTCCAATTGCCTCTCAATCGGACGGGGATTTTTAGTTTTTAATATTATTGGAGACGCACGGCCGTGCGTCTCTACGGGCGTGCCAATTATCCTCTTACATTCTTCAGCAATGTCTCCACTGCCTCGTCGATTGAGCCGCAGCTGCCGAGGAGCTTGATGAAGGCTGAGCCGATGATGCAGCCACGGGAATGGTCGGCGGCGGCGCGGAAGGTTTCCTTGTTGCTGACACCGAAGCCCACGAGGGTTGGGTTCTTGAGGTTGAGGCCCTCGATGCGCTTGAAGTACTGCTGCTTGGCGTCGGAGAATGACGACTGAGCACCTGTTGTGGAGGCCGACGATACCATATAAACGAAACCTGTGGTTGTGGCGTCGATCTCACGGACACGCTCATCTGATGTCTCGGGAGTTACCAACTGAGTGAACGAGAGACCGTTGGCGTCGATGTACTGCTTGTACTCGCCGAGGAGAACCTCCGATGGAAGGTCAGGGATGATGAGACCGTCAACGCCAACCTCTGCACAGGCCTTGCAGTATTTCTCGAAGCCAAACTGCATTGCTGTGTTCACGTAGCTCATCATAATGAGAGGAATGTCAGTTACCTTGCGGATGTCCTTGAGCTGCTCGAAAAGCACCTTCTGGCTCATTCCGTTCTGCAAAGCCTTCTGACCTGACGCCTGGATTACAGGGCCGTCGGCCATTGGGTCAGAGAATGGAACGCCAATCTCTATCATATCCACGCCGTGGTCAGAGAGCGATTTGATCACCTTAACGGTGTCGTCCAAATTGGGGTATCCAGCGGTAAAATATACCGAGAGTATGTCTTTTTTTCCTGACTGGAAAAGTCTGTCGATTCTGTTCATAATTTTAACATTTTTGATTTTTAATTTTTGATTTTCGATTGAACGCGGATGACGCTGATGGAGCGGATTTTCACGGTTTTTATTTTTTATTATAACTAAAAAATCTGCGTAAATCCGCCTAATCCGCGTCATCCGTGTTCCATCACCCACGCACTTCGGCAAGGAATGTGCGGAGTTTTTCGATGTTTTTGAGTGCGGGGG
>JAKSLV010000027.1 GCA_024401025.1 Bacteroidales bacterium | reverse complement strand
TGGTACGACCTGAAACCCTGCGCGAAAAGATTGCTGAATGCTGTCTTTGTGGCGCCGTAGCTCATAGGATCGTTGGCCAGCTTGCGCAGCATCTGGTCAATATTTAGAATGTTTCGGAGATAAGACTCGCGCGCGTTCCAGTCTTCCACGGTGTCGCCGGGCATATCGGCCATTATGTCGTTGATTACCTGATATGTATTGGCAAGTTTAAGCTCGCTCTGATAATCCGTGAGCATCTTAAGGTCGCTCTCTGCGTGAACCTCGCCGCCCTTAAGATACTGCTTCAAGTTTTTCTCCACACCCCTACGGGTAAAGAATCTGGAAATGAAGAACTTGTCGGCGGCCTCGTTCCAAGTTTTGCTGTCCTCGGTCCAGTCGCGCGATAGGATCTCCGGCTTGTAGGATTTCAGGATCTTCAGCTTTTTCTCGGCGGCCATTTTTCCGTGGCTGAGGCAGGTGAAATACAGGTCGGCCTTGCCCTCGTTGTCGCTGAAAGCGGCTGCGGCAGGGTTCATCTGCTTAATCTCCGATACGCACACCACCATCTTCATAAACTGGTCGAGACGCTCGGGAGTATTTATGTCGTTGATTTTCAGGAACTCGTTGCAACTGTTTACTGCATCGTCCAGCTTGCCGAGATCATCCAGCGATTTGCTGATTGCCTGCTCGATGTTGCTTTTCAGGCTCTGGTCAAACTCGTTGTAATCAAGGCAGTTGAGCGGATTATCTACAGGATTGCCGCAAGTCTTGGAGATTACGGCGGCCTCGTTTACGATGTCGAGCCAAGTGGCTACAAGATCCTTGCTTGCGGTGCCGGCCAGTCCGAAGGGGAACGAAACCTCACATTCCACCTTGTCGCCGATGGCCACATACTGGTTGATGGCGTCGAAGAGCGATAATCCGCAGGGCAAAGGCTTGTGGGTGGTTTCCATCATACCGTTAAGCTCGTTGCGGAGCTCCATAAGACGCTGTGCATCAGCCGCAAAATCGGCAGGTTCCTTGTAACGTGTAACCTCCACGCAGTCGTTGAGCTGAGAGAGCACCTCGCTCTTGTTGGCCTTGTTGCTGAACACATCCAGACAGAAAGGACCAAGTCCCAGCTTGTCGAGACGGGTGCGCACCACGTCGAGCGCGGCGGCCTTCTGAGCCACAAACAAAACCCTCTTGCCACGGTAGAGCGCATTTGCAATTATATTGGTGATAGTCTGAGACTTGCCAGTGCCGGGAGGGCCAAACATAATGAAGCTGTTGCCACTTGCGGCGGCCTCCACGGCCTCCAGCTGAGACGAGTCGCAACTTACGGGCAGCAGCATCTGAGCCGGAGTGTACTCGCGGTCCATCTGCTCGGCCGATTTGGCTGTAGATTCCTGTGAGTATGTTAGTTTGCCGTTTATCAGCGAGTTCACCATCTTGTTGTTGGCCAGCAGGTCGGCGTGGGAGTGGATATCGTTCCACATCACAAACTTGTTGAAGCTGAAGTTTCCGATAACGGCCTTCTCCTCCACGTCCCAGCGGCTCATACTCATAATGGCCTTGCGCACAATGGCCAGAATCATAGGCACATCCACGCCGCTCTCGTCGGTTGGCAATGGATCTGGAAGTCCAAGACTGATTCCGAAATTCTGACGCAGCATCTCGGCCAGAGTGATGTTGGCAATAACGTCCTCGTCGCGGCCACGGATTATGTAACCGCTGGCGCTGCTTCGGCGCACTATCTCGATAGGCAGCAGCAGGATAGGCGCATATCTCGGAGTCTCAGCCTTATCTGTCTCGTACCAGCGCAAAAGTCCGATGGCGAGATACAATGTGTTGGCGCCGTTCTCCTCCAGGCTGCGCTTGCTGTCGCGGTAAAGCTGCTTCAGGGCAGCCTCGTTCTCGCTCTCCGAATACAGCGAATGGAGTCTCTTGCTCTCTATCTCCTTATTAATAAGCAGCTCGGCCTGAGACCCCGGCTTCAGGGTTACATTAACATCGTCGAAATCGTCGCCGTCGCTCTTGAATTCGGCTGGACGGGCCAAAACCTTGAACTCCTCGCCGTCCGAGAGGATGTCCTCCACCTTGCCGATGTTCGATGAAATCAGCATCAGGTTTTTCTTGCCGAAACGCATATTCAGCAGCGAGTTCCTGAGGCTGAGGTCAAGGAGTTTGCGCTCCCAGATGGTCTGCTTGGTAACGGGCTGGTTGTTGGCGGTAATGGAGGGAATATCGTAGATGGATATTTCCTCGGGTTTCTCGTGATGGTCGGATATCAGGTCGGCGCTCTCCTCGATGGTGAAAGTGCCGTCGGCAGCCGTAATCATTCTTGGCAACGGCTTGATACCCACGTATCTGCATCGCATTATATCAACCAGACAATTAAACTCGTCGAGCGATACCAGATTGGCGGCTCCGGCTGTGCAGGCGTCCTCGAAGGAGATCTCGTTGCCGCCGTTGAGAGCGGTTGCCTCTATCACCTCCACGGTCTTTGTGCCGTTGGCAAGACGCTTGGTGAGGATTGTGATATCGTCGCTCACCGAATCGGCGAAAGTCTCAGGCATAAGATGAAGGCCCACGAAACAATGGCCCTCGATGAAAATTATTATTGGGAAAAGCCTTGCACATTCCAGACACGATGCGTACAGCAAAGCCATATCAATGCAGGTGCCGGTCTTAACGTTTAGCACCTCGTCGGCCAGCCTTACCTTTTGGCCGATTACATCAGCGCTGTCCACGGGAGGGAGCTGATACGCGATATTCTGTTCCTGAAGCGCGGCGTATATGGCACCCGCCATCTGACGCACACGGTTGATGTTTCGGGAGCTGTAGCCGTCGATTGTGGAATCGCCGGTAAACTCCTGAAGTATTTTGGCGGCACGGCTCACTATAGTCTTCACCTGCAAGAGGTTGGGCATTACAAACGAAGCCGAAAGTTCCGGGAATATTCTGCGGTTGAAGAGAAAATCGCTGGGAAGAATCTGTACCGGATATTTTCCCTGTGCCAATATCTTGCCGTCGCATACTATGCTGGCGTTGAGCGCTGAATCCACAGCATCAGCCACCTGAAGCACAAACTGCTGAACGGGCTCCAACCTTACAGGGATATCGATGGTTTCACCGGCCTGGATTTTCTCTATCTGCTTGGTGAACGGCGACACGAAACCAAGCTCCGGCTTTATCTCCAGGAACAGGTTTTCGAAGTCGCTATCTGTATTATTCTTTATAACAATGGATTTTGCCAAAGGGATGCCGTTTTGCACCATGGCAAGATTCAGATATTCAAAATACTGAAAATCAATAACTATCGAGGCTGTTAGTTCTTCCATTTATTTAATGTGTTTGTTGTATTTTTGCGGTTATAAACATACAATTATTTTACCAATTAAAAAAGAATTTGGGAATAATATTTAAAAAATTTATAAATTTGCATCATTATGAGTATTACAATTTCACCTATAGCGCATATAATCAGCGAGTTTCCGCAGAAATTCGGAATTCCGCGTCAACCGCTTCTGGCGCCCGACGTGCTGGCCAAGATTGTCTTCGAGCCAGAATACCGCAATCCCGACTGCATCAGGGGACTGGAATGTAGCACCCACATCTGGCTGATTTGGGAGTTTACCGGATTCAGCGGAAAACAGTGGCAGCCGCTGGTGCGTCCTCCAAGGCTGGGCGGAAACCGCAAAATGGGAGTTTTCGCCACGAGGTCGCCGCTGAGGCCCAACGGCTTGGGACTGTCGGCCGTAAGGGTGAAATCCATATATCAGGACCCCGAGCTGGGCCCCGTGATAGAAATCTACGGCGCCGATATGCTGGACGGCACGCCCATCTACGACATCAAGCCGTACGTGCCATATACCGACAGCATTTCCGACGCCTCCACCACCCTATTCTCGGAGCCAGAGAAACTCTCCGCAATACGCTGGCAATGCGACACTTCCGCCATCGACAGCAGGCAGCTGAGGGCACTGGAGGAAATCCTCTATCAGGACCCTCGCCCTGCCTACAAGAAAGACGGCGCCGAAACCTACGCATTCGAATTCAGCAACCTCCACATAGAGTTTCAGGTAATTGAAAACGAGGCCATAGTAACCAATCTGCAAAAAAAAGTCCAGATGCGGAAGTAGATCCGCACCTGGACTAAAATGTGAAATTGCTTATATCAATTAGCTGGCTTACTTGTTCTTGCCGCCTTTGTTGCCTTTGTCGCCCTTGTCGTGGCCATTTCCGTGACTGTGGCCATTTCCGTGACCGCCGCGGCTGT
Source organism: Bacteroidales bacterium (assembly GCA_024401025.1). Classification (GTDB taxonomy): domain Bacteria; phylum Bacteroidota; class Bacteroidia; order Bacteroidales; family UBA3824; genus UBA3824. Next base: position 22,444 of record JAKSLV010000027.1, on the reverse strand, counting down.
GCATCTGATCGTACTTGGCCTTCTGGTCGTCGGTGAGGATGGCCTTAAGCTTGGCATCGTACTCCTCGCGCTTCTTGCGCATCTCCTCGAATTTGGCCTTCTGCTCCTCGGTAAGCTCTGGTCTCTGATGCTGCTGTGTTGCGCCCGACTGACCGTCTACCTGAGGACGCTGACCGTTGCCGTGTCCACCAGGGCCGCCGTGACCGTGACCACCAAAACCGCCCATCATAGGCAGATCCTTATATTCTGTATTGAGCTCCAAAACCTTGGCTTTCTGATCGTCGCTGAGGCCAAGCTGCTCTGCAAGACGCTCGGTGCGCTGCTCAGGTGTGGGTGGCTGGTGTCCGTTTCCTGGATGCTGAGCCTGGGCTGTAAATGTGAGGGATGCGAATACCATCGCAAGAATAACTAACTTCTTCATACTTTTCAAAATTAGGGTTAATATTTAAATTACGTTATGTAAGTTTTTTTCTTTATAGATGCAGGCAGATAAAATAGGTTTAAACAAAACAAAATATTTTTTTCTACAAAAAATAATTGCTACTTTTGGCGCAAAATTCATTCAAACAAATTATTAATAATGATACTTAACATATTACTTGTAATAGTAGGAATAGTGCTGGTGCTTGTGGGCGCCGACAAGATGACCGACGGAGCATCGTCGATTGCCAAGAAGATGAACATATCAGAGATGATAGTGGGCCTTACCGTGGTGGCAATGGGAACATCTGCCCCCGAGCTTGTGGTAAGCCTGATGTCGGCACTTAAAGGAACACCCGACCTGGCAGTGGGCAACGTACTGGGCAGCAACATTTTCAACACTCTCCTGATAGTGGGAGTTACGGCAATGGTTTGCCCGATGATAATATCCAAAAACACCGTAAAGAAAGACATCCCCTTTGCAGTGGCCGGTTCGGTGCTGCTCTTCATATTCGCCTTCAACAAGGACATAGCCCGCTGGGAGTCGGCAATACTTCTGGCAGGTTTCATATTCTTCATGATATACACCATCCGTCAGGCCAAGGCCGGGAACATCCCCCCCGAGGACGACGACGATGAGCAGGAGAAGAAAGACCTGAAGACCTGGCAGGCAATACTCTACGTGCTGCTGGGCATCGGCGGACTCATCTACGGCAGCAACCTCTTCGTAGACAACGCCTCAGCCATAGCCGAAAGCCTGGGAGTTTCCAAGGCCGTAATCGGACTCACCATAGTGGCCGGCGGCACATCGCTTCCCGAGCTTGTAACATCAATAGTGGCAGCGCGCAAGGGCAAGAGCGCACTCGCAATAGGCAACGTGATAGGTTCCAACGTATTCAACATACTTATGATTGTGGGACTTACCGGCGTTATCTGCCCAATGCAGCCCAACGACATCACCATCCTCGACCTCAGCGTAATGATGGGCTCGGTGTTCCTGCTCTGGTTTTTCACCTACACCAAATACAAGGTGGAGAGATGGGAGGGCGCAGTGCTCACCCTGGCCATAGTCCTCTATATGGGATGGCTTATATATGGCGCAGTATCAGGTTCTCAGAGCCCTGATACCGCTGTTTTGGATTCAATAACCGCACCTGAACTCTAGCCAAATGGTAGACGTATCTAAACTGATCCTGCCCGACGACACCGTGATAGACACCCACATCCACGGCAGCGACCTCTATATTATATATGTGCGCTCGGTGCTCAGGGTGCCAAACTATCTGGGCGGAAACATCAGGCCCGAGGAGGCCCACACCATCGAGATGGCCGATTATTACAGCTACGAGTATCCGATACTGGCCGACGACAGCTGCGGAAATCTCTGGTGCCACATCGGAGGCCGCCTTTTTATCTGGGAAGAGCGCTGGAGCCGCTGGATAGAGAAAGCCAAGTTCTTTGTGGACAGCCTCTTGAGAGTGGAGGACGACGTTTTTGTGTTCGCAAACCACCTCCAGCAGGATGCCGACCCGCACGGAACCAAAACCTACAACTACAAGACAGGAGAACTAACGCTAAACAAATCAACAAATTAGCCAATGAGAAAATTGTTCATTATGGTGTGTCTGATGCTTTGCGCAATGGCGTCGGCATCAGCACAGACCAACGCCGGAAAATTCACAATAAGCGGAACGTGGCAGGCCGGAAACGACGGCGACACCGTGTATCTGGTTCAGCAGGTTCAGAGGCAGATGATGCCCGTGGCCACCTGCGCCGTAAAGGACCACAAATTCAGCCTTGAAGGCGTTGCTGCCGAGAACATTACAGTGGTATCGGTATACGGATCGCAAAACCAGATGCTCACAGCGGCAGCCCAGCCAGTTTTCGCAGTATCAGGGGCCAAAATAAGCATAGATTTGCCCAACAACGAGCGTCAGGCCGCACACATATACGGCGAGCCTAACAACGAGGTGTGGCAGAAGCTGATGGCCGAGGAGCAGCGTTTCAGCCTTAGCCACAAGGATTTGTACGACACAATGAACGACAGCACACTTAACATGCTGGAAAGATTCAGGGCCAAGCAGAAGATCGACTCCCTGAACCTTACTTTCAGAAAAGTGTATGTGAAATCGATAATGGACAATATGCCGCTGCCTATTTGTGGCCTGATGCTCAGCGAGTTTCAGAACACTTTCGATGAGAGCGACGTACAGCAGATAATGTCGGCAATGGCTAAAAAGATGCCCAACGACCCCTATTACAAAGCCGTGAAGGCACGTATGGAGGCGCTGGAGGAAACCGCCATCGGCCGCCAATACAAGGACATAGCACTCTTCGACACCAAGGGCAACATGCTGAGGCTTTCGGAAGTGGTTAGGAACAACAAGCTTACCATTGTGGATTTCTGGGCATCGTGGTGCCGCCCCTGTCTGGCCGAGCTGCCAAACGTGAAGAGGGTTTACGAGAAGTATCACGATAAGGGCCTCGAGATCTACGGAGTATCGCTAGACGAGAATCAGCTGCAATGGCAGGCCGCCATAGAGCGCCTCAGGATGAACTGGATACAGGTGAGCGACCTTAAAGGCTGGCAGTCGGCAGGAGCCCAAACCTACAGCATACAATCCATACCGGCCACCATCCTCATAGACCAGAGCGGCAAGATTGTGGCCAAGGACCTGAGAGGTGAGAAACTTGGCGAGTTTGTCGGCAACATCTTGAAATAGAACAAATTAAAAATACAAATACAAACATCTTTTTAATCAAGAAAATGAAAAAATTACTTTACTCACTGGTAACACTGATAATGATAATGGCAGCATCGTGCAATTCGCAGAAACCACTTGCCACCACAGTGGACGGAGGCAATCCCCTGAGCTTCAGCACTGAAGGCAAAATCCTTACAGCCAACCTCGTAGGCAACTCCACAACAGGCTACACCTGGCAGTGCGAGATAAAGGACGACAAGAAGTTGACCAAAACCACCGACGAATACAAGGTGCCTCAGCGCGAGGACGGTCAGGTGATTCTCGGCAAGCCCGGCGTGCACACTTTCGTGTTCGAGGCCAAGTCTCAGGGCAAGACAAAGATCGTTTTCGACTACGCCCAGCACTGGAACAAGGGTAACGTAGGCGGATACCGCACATTGATCGTAAACATCGACGAGCAGCTGAATATCAGTGCCGTAGAGGAGGAATAACACAGCAAGAGAACAATGAAATACTTGATAATATCGGACATACACGGATCGGCCAGCTGCTGCGATAAGGCCATCAACCAGTTTGAGAAACTGGGCTGCGATATGATAATCTGCCTGGGCGACGTACTGTACCACGGCGCCAGGAATCCGCTCCCCGAGGGCTACGACAATCCCTCTGTGGCCGACATCCTGAACCCGTACGCCGACAAGATGATCTGCTGCCGCGGCAACTGCGACTGCGAGGTATGCGAGATGGTGCTGGATTTTCCGCTGATGCAGGACTACAATATGATTGTGGACGGCGGCATCAGGATGCTGGCTACCCACGGCCACGTGATATCGCCAATAAACCCGAAAACCGATGCCCCTGTAGTGCCCGGAAGCCGCGCCCCTCACAAGCTTGGCTGGGACATCCTGCTGTATGGCCACACCCATATACCGGTGCTGATGCAGGACGATAAGGGCCGCATAATCTGCAACCCCGGCAGCACCACTCTGCCCAAAAACGGCAGCGAGAAGGGCTTTGCGGTATACGAGAACGGCACCATAGCCCTCCACACGCTGGACGGCGCAATAATAAAGGAACTGTCCCTGCGAAAACTGCAATAAGCAAGGCTTACCCAGCAGCACAATTTTTTAAAATTTTTCTACGATTTTATGTCAGAATTAATAAATTATAATTAAATTTGCATTTCGGAAAATTAATTTGTTGCAATGAGGAATTTATTAATTATAAACGTATTAATAATATTGGCTATGGCAAGCGCATGTGGTACAGGCAACGAAGCCCCCGAGGCTGAAAAGAGGCCAAAACAATTCAACGAATTCGGACACAGCAGAACCGACAATTACTATTGGATGAACAACAAAAAGGATCCAATTGTGATGTCGTACCTAAAACAAGAAAACGAGTACCTAAAGCAAAATCTCTCGGCATCCACCAAGAAACTCAACAACAAGATAAGCAGCGAGTTGAAAAGCCGCATCAGCGACGACTTTAATTCGGTGCCATATTACGAGAACGGATACTGGTATTATCACAGATACGAGAAAGACAAGGATTACGAGATTCACTGCCGCAAGCACGAGAGCCTGGATTCAATCGAGGAGATAATCCTGGACGTGAACGAGCTGGCCAAAAACCTCGACTACTGCGATGTGGACGGCCTTTCCGTAAGCCCAAACAACAAGATACTCTCGTTTGGCCTCGACACAGTATCGCGCCGCCGTTACGAGCTAAGGTTCTACAATATGGCTGACAAGCGTTTCAACCACGAGGTGATTCCAAACACAGCCGGCGAGGTGGTTTTCGCCAACGACTCACGCACAATGTTCTATGTGGCCAAGGAAACCACAACTCTGAGAGAATCAAAGGTTTTCCGCCACGTGCTGGGTATGGACGCCAGTCAGGACAAGGAAATCTTCTATGAGGAGGACCCGACATTCGAGCTATCGGTGGAGCAGAGCAAAGACAACAAATACGTAATCATAAACCACTCCAACTCAGTAACATCAGAGGTAAGACTGGTGGATTCGGATTCGCCATACACCGATCCAGTGGTGTTCCGCAAGAGGGAAAAGGGCTTGGAATACTACGTGGACCATTGCAACGGCCTTTTCTATATCCGCACCAACGAGAACGCCAAAAATTTCTGCATAATGACCTGCGATTCCACAAGTTACGACCACAACTGGAAAATGCTTGTGCCTCACGACGAAAACGTCCTGATAGAGGATTTCGAGATTTTCAACGATTATCTGGTGATGGAGGAGATGCGCAACGGACTCACCTGTTTCGAGGTGATGGACCTGAAAACCAAGGAGCGCCATCTTATAAATTTTGAGCAGGAGGCCTACAGCGCGTCAACACTCTACAATCCCGAGCCCGGCTGCGAATATTTCCGTTTCGGATACTCTAGCCCCACAACACCATACTCGGTAATCCACTACAACCTCGACAAGAGGGAGAAGAAAGTGGAGAAGGAAGATTTTGTACCCAACTACAACAAGGAACTCTACGATGTAAAGCGTCTGATGGTGAAATCGCGCGACGGCAAGGAGATACCCACTACCCTACTCTACCGCAAGGACATCAACCTGAAGGGCAACAATCCTATGCTGCAATACGCATACGGAAGCTACGGATACAGCGAGGACGACTGTTTCAGCTCCAACATCTTCAGCCTTGTGGACCGCGGATTCATCTTTGCGCTTGCCCACATACGCGGAGGCAGCGAGATGGGCTACTCCTGGTATGAGGACGGCAAGCTGCTGAACAAGATGAACACATTCAACGATTTTGCCGACGTGAGCGCCTACCTGATATCAGAAAACTACACATCCGCCGATAAGCTGTTTGCACAGGGCGGATCGGCCGGCGGACTGCTGATGGGCGTTATGGCCAATATGTATCCGCAATATTACAAGGGCATCATTGCCGACGTTCCCTTTGTGGACGTGGTGACAACAATGCTCGATTCCTCGATACCGCTCACCACGGGCGAGTACGACGAGTGGGGAAATCCAAACGACGAGAAATACTACAACTATATGTTGCAATATTCGCCATACGACAATGTAAAGGCTCAGGACTATCCTGCAATGCTGGTAACAACCGGCCTTCACGATTCTCAGGTGCAATATTGGGAGCCAGCCAAATGGGTGGCCAAACTTCGTGAATACAAGACTGATAACAATCCGCTGTATCTATACACCAATATGAAGGCAGGACACTCCGGAGATTCGGGCCGTTTCGGTCAGATAAAGGAGACTGCCATGGAATACTCATTCATACTGGATTTGGCGGGCATTAAAGAATAAAAACAATCGTGCGTTTCAAAGAGAACATAACCAAAGAAGAACTTATGACCCTGCCGCTCAGGGCATTTGAGGGAGAGATAATTGTGGTGGACACATTCAGCAAGCTGGCTGAGTGCGTGGAATACCTCAGCAAGCAGCCATTGCTTGGCTTCGATACCGAAACCAAGCCTTGCTTTACCCCAAGGAGCAAGAACAATGTGGCGCTGCTTCAGCTTTCGTCGGCCACCAGGGCCTACCTTATCCGCACTTGCAAGATAGGTTTGCCCAAGCCGATAGCCGAGATACTGTCCAACCCAAAAATCATAAAGATGGGTGTGGCCATCAACGACGACATCCGCGGACTCCAGAAATGGCAGAAGTTTCAGCCTCAGGGATTTATAGAGCTCTCCAACTTCACCAACAAGTTCGGCATAGAGGCTTGCGGACTCAAAAAACTCTGCGGCATAGTGCTTGGTTTCCGGATTTCGAAGAGTCAGCAGCTCTCCAACTGGGAAGAGGACACCCTGAAGCAGAGCCAGCGACTGTATGGAGCCACTGATGCCTGGGTAGGTCTGGAGATTTATCAGAAACTCATCAAAACTGAAAAATATATGAACAACCCATTAGTAAAGAACATCATAGCAAAATACAAGGACCTCTACAACGAGGAGCCTATGACCATACGCGCGCCAGGCAGAATAAACCTGATAGGCGAGCACACCGACTACAACTGCGGATACGTACTGCCCTGCGCCGTATCACCAGCAATATATTTCGCAATGGGCAAGCGCAACGACGGCAAGGTATGCCTTAACTCATACGATTTTGATTCGTACTGCGAGTTCAGCGTAGATCAGAAAGAGGCTCCCAAGGAGCAGTGGGCATCGTATCTCTATGGCATCACACAGATAATCCAGGCCAAGGGTCACAAGATTTCGGGATTCAACTGCGTTTTCGGCGGCGACGTTCCAGTAGGCGCAGGAATGAGCAGCTCGGCAGCTCTGGAGAGCGGTATGTGCCTCGGCATCAGCGAGATGAATTCCCTTAACCTCGACAAGATGGAAATGGCCAAGATAGGTCAGCAATCGGAGCACGAGTACGTGGGCGTAAAGTGCGGCATCATGGACCAGTTTGCAAGCATATTCGGCAAGAAAGACCAGTGCGTGCGTCTGGACTGCCGATCGCTCGACTACGAATACAACAATGTAAAGCTTGACGGACACATCTTTGTGCTTACCGATACCAAGGTTAAGCACTCGCTGGCATCAAGCGAATACAACACACGCCGTCAGGAATGTGGCATTGGCGTGGAGGCTCTCAAGGCCAAGTTCCCCGAGATAGAATCTCTCCGCGACGCTTCCGTAGAGCAGCTGGACGCCGTAAAGGATCAGATTTCTGATACTGTCTACAACCGCTGCAAATACGTTATCGAGGAGGACAACCGCGTGATAGCCGCCTGCAACGCCCTAAACGCCAACGACCTTGCAACATTCGGAAAACTGCTCTACGGCTCCCACAACGGCCTCAGCAAGATGTACAACGTAAGCTGCAAGGAGCTGGACTGGCAGGTGGAGCAGACTATGGATATGGATTACGTACTGGGTTCCAGAATGATGGGCGGCGGTTTTGGCGGATGCACACTCTCACTCATCAAGGCCGACAAGGTGGAAGAGTACAAGCAGGCCATCGCTCCCAAATACCGCGAGACTTTCGGTCACGACTGCGCATTCTACGAGGCTACTGCCGAGGACGGCACAGCTCTTATCTAGAACTCTGTAATCAAATCGCACAGATTACACTGATGTCACTGATTTTACACAGATTATTATTATTTTACGTGATATTATCTAAATAAAATGTGTAATCTGTGCGAAAAATAAATAAAAAAAATCTACAGAAACATTCCCAAAATAACAGGAAATGCTTCTGTAGATTTTTCCGCTTAAATGGAATCTGATGTTATTTCCAGGTGTTGATAAGGAAAACTCCGTTGGCACCCTCCACTCCGTATATAGCCGCGCTGGCGTCCTTCAGGAGCGATATCTCCTTGATGTTTGAAGTAGCCAGGTAATCCACCTTGGTAACCGGCACACCGTCAACAACAAACATAGCGCAAACATTCTGCGAGTTGCTGCCCTGTCCCCTAACCACAACGCAGCCACCCTGAAGGATGTTTACATTGTTGAACTTCTCCTTTATGAGCATCCAGATGTCGGAATAGCGCGAGAAATCTTTCTTGGCCTTCACGGTCCTTACCACGTCGGTGCGGTACTGCTCGTTGATGTAGCCGTAGCCAAGAGCAAGCTCGGCCTTGCCGAGGTCTTCGGGAAGCACAAGCTGAATCTTGAGAAGCGAATCCTGCTTGATTACCTTGTAGTTCTTTTCAAGAAAGGGAGCGCAGCCGGATATCACGATTCGGTCCTTGCTGGCTACCTCTATCTCGAAATATCCTGTGGAATCGGATTTTGTGGAGGCCTTGGTCTTGCCCGAGTGCATCGGAACGTTGCCCACAGGAATGTTGTCGCCCAGCACTGTGTAGCCCTTTGCAATCCAGTTTTGCGCGGAGAGGTTTTCCGAGAAAACAGAAAGCATCAGAACACTGATGATACACAAAAAAATCTTGTTCATGGTATAAGAATTTGTTTATTCATTAATTTTTTTCTGAAATTTAGATTGCAAATATATAGAATAGTTTAATAAATATATTATATTTGCAGAAAAGAAATGTTTAACATAAACCTGGAGAACCTATGAGAAACGCATTCCACGCCTACGACATACGAGGCATCTACAATAAGGACTTCAACAAGGAAGACGTATATAAAATCGGATTTTTCCTTCCCAGACTGCTGGAAACCAACGAGATAGTAGTGGGCAGGGACGGCAGGCTGTCATCGCCCGAGATCCACGATTACCTTATAAAAGGTATTACTGATGCCGGGGCTGATGCTCACGACATCGGCCTGGCCACCACGCCCATGGTGTATTTCGCCACTGCCAACTACGGCTACAAGTGCGGAGTGCAGATAACAGCCAGCCACAATCCTGCCGAATACAACGGCCTGAAAATCAGCCGTGAGAACGCCCTGCCAGTGGGTCTGGACACCGGACTGGACAAGCTGCTACAGATGTGCGAGAACGAGGAGGCGAAAGCATCAGACCGAAAAGGAAAACTGATACAGAAAGACATAATGGCCGACTACGTGGCTTTCCAGAAGAAATACGTGCCCGATTTCGCCGACCTGAACGTGGGCGCCGACCTATCCAACGGAGCCGCCAACGTGATAATAAAGGAAATATGGGGCGGAAACGTGGAGTACATAAACGACGTTCTGGACGGAAACTTCCCTGCCCACTCCCCCAACCCACTCATCGAGGACAACACCAAGCAGATGCAGGAACTGGTGAAAGCCAAGGGATTGGACTGCGGACTAGTGTTTGACGGCGACGCCGACCGCGTGGTTTTCATCGACGACAAGGGCCGACACGTAAAGCCCGACCTGATAATAGCGCTTATGGGTCACTACTTTGCAGGCAGAAACGGCGGCAAGATAGACGGCCTGGTAATAGAGGACATCAGAACCTCGAAATCGGTGGGTGAATATCTGGAGAGATTCGGCGCCAAGACTTACCTCTGGAAGGTGGGCCGTGCAAACGCCGCTCCAAGGCTGAGGGAGATCGACGGAATTTTCGGCGGCGAGTTTGCCGGACACTATTACTTCAAGGATTTCTTCTACAGCGATTCAGGAATCCTGGCGGCAAACATAGTGCTGAAGATAGTTGCAAAGCTGAAGAAGCAGGGCCGCAAGATGAGCGAGGTAATCGACGAGATTACAAGATACTGCAACAGCGGCGAGATAAATTTCAAGCTGGAGGACAAGCGTGGCGCCATGGAACGCGTTAAGGATTTCTACACCGCCAAGGAGGAGCCTGTGGCCTTCTACGATTTCGACGGCTACCGTGTGGAGTTTGCTGACTGGTGGTTCAATATCAGAATGAGCAATACCGAGCCATACCTGAGGCTGCTCTGCGAGGCAAGAACGCCTGAACTGCTGGAGCAGAGATTGGAGGAGATTAAGAAAATGATATACTAAATAAATTGATTTGAAACCATTATAACAAATGAGAAAAACAATTCTTACGTTACTGTTAGCCCTTGCCTCTATTTGGGCCTCGGCACAGAAAACAAACATCGAGCATTACGACGCCTACACCACACACGGGCTGAGGGCATTCTTTGACGCCGGTAAAACTATGGGCGGCGATTTCAGCAGCACTCTGGTATCGGCAGTTTACGGAAAACAGATTGACTCGCAGAGCTTCGCTGGCGGCGGTCTGATGCTTGAATGGGGCGGCGACAGGGTAAATTTCGGGATCCTGGCCGACTACAGATACGAGATTATGGACAACGAATGGTCCCCTTTTCTGGAGGCAAGAGCGGGTGTTAACTTTACCGGCGATGGGGCTCAGATGCTGCTGAATCCATCGGCAGGCTTCCGCTACGGACACGTAAATCTATCTTTGGGTCTGGAATCGGGTCTCAGCGAATACAGCTACCACGTATTCCAGATAAGGCTGGGACTGGATTTCGGTGGAAGGGTTAGATAAATACGGAAGTGTTTTTGTATATCTAAATTATTATATCTATTTTTGTGGGAACAAATAAACAATATTACATGAACGAGAACTACAAATTAATAGAAAAAAGGCACGTGGCCGATGTGGATGGCTTCGTGTATCTTTTGGAACATATACAAAGCGGTGCCAGAATTGTAAAGGTGGCCAACAAGGACAGCAACAAGACATTCTGCATCGCCTTCAAGACCCAGCCCGACGACGATTCCGGCATCCCACACATTCTGGAACATTCGGTGCTGAACGGCAGCAAGAAGTATCCCGTAAAGAGCCCATTCGACCAGCTGATAAAGGGATCGCTTAACACATTCCTAAACGCAATGACGGGCAACGACGTCACCCTTTATCCAGTGGCAAGCATCAGCGAGAAAGATTACTTCAATCTGGTGGACGTGTATCTGGATGCGGTTTTCAATCCCCTGATATACACCGACAAGCGCATTCTTAAACAGGAAGGATGGCGCGTGGTGGCTATGGACAAGGACGACGATTTCAAGTACACCGGAGTGGTGTACAACGAGATGAAGGGCGTATATTCCGACCCTCAGCGCGAGATGGAGACCACCTGGATGCGCACCCTTTTCCCCGACAACTGCTACGGCAAGGTTTCGGGCGGATACCCGTCGGCAATTCCTACTCTCACACAGGAGCATTTCACGGGCTTCCACAAGAAATTCTACCATCCCGAAAACTCATACATTTTCCTATACGGCGATGCCGACCTCGACAAGGAGCTCCAGATGCTGAACGACGGATACCTGAGCAAGTATCAGAAACAAGGCACCTGCTACGAGATTCCGCTGCAATCTGCGCCCAAAACAGCAGCATCAGTATCCGGATGCTACCCCGCCGACAACAGCGCCTCGGCCGACAAGGATTCGTTCCTATCGCTGAGCATAGTGGCCTGCAACGTAAAGGACCAGCTGAGGCTTAAGGCCCTGGACCTGATAACCGATGTGCTTATAAACCAGGAATCAGCACCCATAAGACTGGCGTTTCAGGAGCAGAAGATTGGCGGCGAGATAGGTGCCTATCCCGACCTGATGCAGCAGTGCCTCTTCAACGTGATAGGCCTTAACTGCGACGCCGGAAAGGCAGAACAGTTTAAGGAGCTGATATACACCGAGCTGCGCAAGGCCGCCGAAAACGGAATCGACAAGGACGTGGTGGAGGCTTTGCTTAACCGCCGCGAATTCCTCCTGCGCGAGGGCAACGACGCTCAGCAGGGCATCAGGAGACTGATGGAGATTCTTACTCCGTGGATTTTCGGATGCAACCCAATCGACATGCTGGAATCGGTGAAGAATTTCGAGGAGTTTAAGGCCGCCGTAAAGGACGGATTGCTGGAGAAAACAATAAAGGAATGTCTGCTGGACAATCCTCACGCAGTATCAGTGACACTGACTCCAAAAGCCGGAATGGAACAGGAGACCGAGGCCCGCACTCAGGCCGAGCTGGACGCCTACAAGGCATCGCTGAGCGAGGACGAGATTCTGGCCCTGGTGGAGGAAAACAGGGAACTGGATTTGTTCCAGAACACTCCCGACTCGCCCGAGGCTCTCAAGTGCATTCCCGTATTGGAGCGCGCCGACCTGAACCCGAAGGCCGAGGATTATCCCGTAAGCATCAGGGAAATAGACGGCACCAAGGTAATACACCACGAGGGATTCACAAACGGAATAGTGTATATGAGCTATTTCTTCAATATGAAGACCCTGCCTTTCGACCTTGTTCCATACGGATCGCTGATATGCGAGCTGATGAGATACATGGACACCAAGAACTTCGATTTTGGACAGATAGACACTTACCTGAATAATTATGCCGGAGGTTTTTCAGTTGTAAACGATATTTACAACAATATAAATGACGGCAGACGTATTCCGTCGGTGGAGATAAAGGTTCAGGGAAAATGCCTGGTGAAAAACCTCGGAAAGCTGGTGGATATGATGGCCGAGATTATCAACAACACCGTTTTCAACAACAAGGAACGCCTCCGCGACCTTATATCAAGACTGGCCAGCGATGTGGAGAGCGACATTCCGCAGAGGGCTTTCCAGTTTACCAGAAACAGGCTTGACTCGTATTTTAACCCGGCATCGTATGTGGACGAATACATGAGCGGAATAGAATACATCAACTTCATAAGAGACCTGAGCGAGAATTTCGACCAGAAGGCCGACCTGATGATAGAGAACCTTGAGAAGGTGCGCAACCTTGTGTTCAGGGCCGACAACATGCACTGTTTCGTGTTCTGCTGCAATGATGACTACCAGCTCTACGAGCAGAATGCCAGAAGGCTGATATCGGCGATGAACGGCGAGAAATCCACGTATCAGCAATGGGACACCACTCCAAGCGTGAAAAACGAGGCTCTGGTGCACCAGTCGAAGATTCAGTATGTGCTGAAAGGCTACGACAGCCTGGATGCCGACTACAAGTGGAGCGGACACGGAAGCGTGGTTTCAAAGATTCTGAGCTCCGACTATCTGCAAAACTGCGTACGTGTGCGCGGCGGCGCCTACGGAAGCTGGGCCAGCCTGGCCACCGACGGCACCATATTGATGATGAGCTACCGCGACCCCAACCTTGGCCAGACCATTGAGGTATACAACCACGTATGGGAATATCTGGAGAATTTCGACGAGGACGAGGACGCAATGCTGAAATACATAATCGGCACCATATCGCAGAAGGATTCGCCAATAACCACACAGCAGAAGGGCAATCTGGCACTCAACAGATATCGCACCGGACGCACCTACGAGATGGTTCAGCGCGAGCGCGACGAGATACTCTCCACCACCGCCGCACACATCCGCGAATACGCCCAAGTAATGAAGAAACTGGCCGAGGAGGGCGCCGTTTGCGTCTTTGGAGGCGAGGACATCATAAACGAGAACAAGAACTTATTTAAAAACATTATCAAATTATGAAAAAACTTCTGATTATGATTCTGCCCATGATAGCGGCATTGCTGATGCAGAGCTGCAAGGGCGACGAGGGTCCAATGGGTCCAGCAGGTCCAGCCGGCGAACCTGGAAGAGACGGCGAATCGGGTGGCGCTCCTTGCACCGAGTACATCAGCCTTGATTTCACCGTGGAGAGCGACAACTGGCAGCTTATACACGGCGAAAACGGAACTGCCTATTACTCATACGCTTTCGACAATGTTACCGAGCTCAACAAGGACATTTTCTGGAACGGCATCATGAACGTCTACAACATCTGGACCGACAACAACGCCACATATCAGAGTCAGCTGCCTACAGTACGTCACCGCAAGGATGGTGACGACTATTTCACCTGCACAATCGATTATGATTTTGGTGAGAAATCCATCATCTTCAATGTCACAAACAGCGATTTCTACATTGACGAAAAGCCTGAGACTATGACTTTCCGCGTAGTGGCCTACTATTCGATAGTAGAATAACGTGATTTCTACTTCTGTGCGAAACTTTAAGAACTTACGTTAAAATAAAAGCAAGGCAGAAGCAAACTAAACCATAATACAAAGGTCCGCACCAATGATTTGATGCGGACCTTTTTTTATAAAGAAAGCCGTTGCAATATTGATATCGCAACGGCTTAATAATCAAAAACCTATGAAAAATCGAAATCTATTTACTTAAGTTTCATATCGGCAATGATGGCATCAATCTTGGCGAGAGCTGCCTTCTCGGCTGCTGCAAGCGATGTAGCGTCCTTAACAGCCTCCTTAACACCGAAGTAGAACTTGATCTTAGGCTCGGTGCCTGATGGACGAACAGAGATCTTGGTGCCGTCCTCAAGGAAGAACTGGAGAACATTGCTCTTTGGAAGTGTGATGGCCTCCTCGGTACCATTCTCGAGGTTGCAGGCCTTCTGAGTCTGGTAGTCCTTTATCATTACCACGTTGCTGCCATTGATGATCAATGGAGGCTCGTTTCTGAAGTCAGACATCATCTTCTGAATCTCCTCGGCGCCGCTCTTGCCTTCCTTAACCACGTTAACGAGGGCCTCACGGTAATAACCGAACTGGAGATAGATGTCGGTGATGAGCTGATACATTGTCTTGCCCTTGCTGGCAGCCCAGGCAGCAGCCTCAGCTATGAGAGAGCAGGCAATAACGGCGTCCTTGTCGCGGACAAACTCGCCGGCCAGATAGCCGTAGCTTTCCTCGCCGCCACCGATGAAAGTGGTCTTGCCCTCGTTCTTGAGGATGATGTCGGCGATAAACTTGAATCCTGTGAGAACGTCGTAGTATTTAACGTTGAACTTCTCGGCCATAGCCTTAAGAAGCTCGGTTGTAACGATGGTCTTTACGATATACTGCTTGCCGTCCAGCTTGCCGTTCTCCTTCCACTTTGTGAGGAGGTAGTAGGTAAGAATGGAGGCGGTCTGATTACCGTTCATAAGAACAAACTCGCCCTCGTTGTTTCTAACGGCGATACCTACGCGGTCGGCATCAGGATCCGAAGCCATTACGAGGTCGGCGCCCTTCTCCTTAGCAAGCTTGATGGCCAGTGTGAGAGCCTCAGCATTCTCTGGATTAGGCGATTTCACGGTTGGGAAATTGCCGTCAGGAATGTTCTGCTCGGCCACAGTCATAATATTCTGGAAGCCCTTCTGCTTGAGGATCTCAGGCACAAGACGAACGCCAGTACCGTGGATAGGAGTATAAACGATCTTGATGTCCTTGTGTGCGTCGATAGACTCCTGGCTGAGAGTAAGCGACTTAACCTTGGCGAGATAGATCTCGTCGAACTTCTCGTCGAGCATCTCGATAAGCTCTGGGTTGCCCTTGAACTTAACATCCTGAACCTTCACCTTTGCGGCCTCTTCCACGATGTTTACGTCGTGAGGAGCCACCACCTGGCCACCATCGCTCCAGTAAGCCTTGTAGCCGTTGTACTCCTTGGGGTTGTGCGATGCGGTAATCATAACACCGCTCTGGCAACCAAGCTCGCGAACTGCGAAAGAGAGCTCTGGAGTAGGTCTCAGGGCGTCAAACAAATAAGCCTTGATGCCGTTGGCAGAGAAAATGTCGGCGCAGGTCTTGGCGAAAAGACTGCTGTTGTTGCGGCTGTCGTGCGCAATGGCCACCTTAATCTGCTGACCCTTGAAAGTCTTGTTAAGATAGTTGGCGAGGCCCTGAGTGGCCATACCCACTGTGTATATGTTCATTCTGTTGGTACCCACGCCCATAATGCCGCGCATACCGCCAGTACCGAATTCGAGACTCTTGTAGAAACATTCTACCAATTCCTTCTCGTCATTTGCAATCAGGTTCTTTACCTTGCTCTTGGTGTCTTCATCGAAATTTTCACCGAGCCACTCGTTGGCTCTTTCGAGAATCTGTGCATCTACTGCCATAAGTGTTTGCTATTATTCTGGTTAATATTAATAATAAGTTTTCTTTTGCATACAGGCTTTGGATTTTCAAAACCGCGGTGCTAATATAGAATAGATTTTCAAGAAATCAAAATTATTTCCGTTTATTATTTATGTTTTTTTGGTCCTGATGCTTACTCAAAAGAGCAAACATCTGTACCAATGAGCGTTATAGAGGATCCAGCAGGCCGATGGTATCAGTGATAAGCCGGTACGAATCGGCAATGGACGCCACAAGGGCGGGATCGGGATCCTGCTGTCGCGACCTCATCTGCTCGGTAAGCTGGCTGGAATATTGCTCCAGCTCGCTGAATGCCATATTGGCGGCCACACCCTTCAGTGTATGCGCTGCCACAAAAACCGCCTCTCTGTCGCCGGCCTCTACCGCATCCATAAGCTGCTGGAAAGTCTTGTCGCTCAAGAACTTTCTCAGATACTTGTCGATAAGGCGGTCGTTCATCAGGCGGGCCTTGGCATTTTCGTAATCGCCATTCATAATCGAATAGCAGTCAGGAATATTCATATTTGTAACGCAAATAAAATCATTAAAAATCATTCCTGAAACTCGAGAGGAATCTCAAGAACAAAACGGGCTCCGTTGGTATACTTGGTATCAAGGAAAACGGTGCCGCCAATAGCGTTTGCGATGTTTCTCGTGATGCTGAGTCCAAGACCGTTGCCCTGCTTGAAGGCGTTTAGCTTGGTGAACCTCTCGAAAATGTATTCGGCCTTTTCGGGGGGAACTCCTGACCCAGTATCAGTAACCGACAGGCACACAAGGCCCACCTTCTCGGTGACGGAGCAATTCAAATGAATCTCGCCCTTCGACGTGTTTTTGCACGCGTTGGTAAGGAAATTCACCAGAATCATCTGAACCCTGTTGCCGTCGGTGGTAATCTGAAAATCGTCGGGCACATCGGTGGTGTAATAAACCTTTACACCATCGGGATAAGAGAACTCCGTGGTGGCCAGCGCGTTGCGGCACACCAGATTGATGTTTACATCGCTCTTGTAGATGTGGATCATGTTGTTGTCGAATTCCGACAGGCAAAGCATGTTGTCTATCATCCAGAGCAGCATCTTGGAGTTGCTTATGATATAGTTCAGGTATTTCTTGCGGTCGGCATCGCCCACGGCGTTGGTCTCCAGCAGCTGACAGAATCCCATAATGGCGTTCATAGGTGTGCGCACCTCGTGGTTCATATTCTGTATAAACTTGGTTTTCTGAATGTTGGCAATGGTGGATTCCCTCAAGTGGATGATGTTGCCTACTCGCAGGGTAACCAGAACTGGATTGTAAGGCTTGCTGATGAAATCCTTGGCCCCCAGCTGAAGGCAATTAAGCTCCTCGCCGGTATCCTTGCTGCCGGTGGTCACCACTATGGGTATCTCCCTGAGCAGCACGTCCTTGCTGACAGCTTCCAGCACCTGATAGCCATTCATCACCGGCATCTGGATATCCAGCAACACCACATCAATCTCCGAGCAGTGCTCCCTGAGCATCTCCAGTCCCTGAAGCCCGTTCTCGGCCAGAAGGACGGAGTATTTATCCTGAAGGATGTCGGTGAGAATCTCCCGGTTTAGGGCGTTGTCCTCAATTACCAAAACGGTATGCTTCTTTTCCTGAACCATAAAATATCAAATTAAAAAAAATAAAAACTAAGCCCAAGGATCGTCGGCTGCGGGAATCCTGATATCCGAGAGACACTGGATGTCGTTGAGGAACCACTGGCCGGTGGAAGGCTTCAGGCGGAACTTCATTGGGCGTGGCGAATCGGCGCCTGAGCTCTGCACGTAGAGAGTAGCCCAGTTGGCCTCAGGATACGAATATGGATTGTCGCTTACAGATATTGTGTAAGGCACAGAAGGCTTGTAGCTGTTCTGCACCGAAGATCCGGCGAAGAAAGAAGACACCTTGTACTGCTTGCCTGTAAGGCGGTCGCGCAGAAACTGCTTGGCGTATGGCGACATAGGATCGGGTCCGCGGAGAGCGTCAAGCATGGCAAGGCACTCGTTTGTGTTGGCCTGATACTGCATGAGAGCCACCAACGCAAGCGCGCAGGTCTTGAACGGAGAGTCGAGGCTGTATTCTGGCAAAGCCTGAAGCTCGGCTACTGTGGTAGGCAAGGTCTGGAATGTAAATGTCTGTGTCTGATTCATAATATTGTCTAATTTAATTATTAATAATTGTCGTTTTAATTGCCGTAACGTGTAAAGACGCACAGCCGTGCATCTCTACGGCAGCATCAGATTAATCCTCTTCCTCGAAAACGGAGGCGAAGGCCTTGTAGTTTTTCTGGTCGTAGGCTGATGTGTATATGGCGAATTCCACCACGTCGAAATGACGGGCGTACTCGTCGAGGGCGTCTTTCCATGCACGGGAAACCACGGCGGGATCGTTCTCGAAGGCGCCGCATCCGAAAGCACCAAGTATCAGGACTTCCACACCATTGCCGGCAGCCACATTCAGGATATGCTGGGCACGGTTGTACTGGAGGTCGTAGAGTTCCTCGGGAGTTACCGAAACCTGTTTAACCTCGCGACCATTGCTGTATTTGTTCATACGCTTGCGGAGGTTTGGAGCCGCGCAGGTGATAACGTCCACCACGCACCAATCGTCCATTTCCATACGCTCGGGATATTCCTCGTCGGTCTTTATGATTACAATCTCTGGCGAGTAGATGATGTCGTCGTTGTTGAGAGGGTTTCTGGCCCTGCGGTGGGGCTCGTAGAAATCGTTTCGCAGGCGCTGCTGCTCCAATACGGGATAAAGGGTGGAGCATCTGCAAAGGCTCTCCTCCTGGGCCGAGCTTCCGTCCTCCACACCTCCTCCGGGATTGGTGGCTGATGCAAAGTTGAGGACTGCTATCTTCTTGTCGCCAAAATCGTCGCTGAAGGCATAGCGCATTGCAGATTCGAAAGTGCGGTCTTTTGAAACCTTTATCTTACCATCGCGATTGGGTGCATCAAGCTCGTAATACTCGTCGGCAGGGATAAACTCTGTATCGCGCTTGCTGGATTCCACCTTATTGTAGAGGTCCTCCTCCTCGCTGATAAAATCCAGCGTATCCTCGAATATGCTGATGCGCCTGGCTTTTCTCTCGTCTATCATAATAGTTATAGATTAAATATAATAGTTGTTGAAATTTGTCCAATATTTATATCGCAAATATATATTGAAAAAAAGTATTTACCAAAATAAATGTTGAAAATTTTGTATATTGGATTATTATTCACATATTTGCAGAAAGAAACAATTAACCCTATTAATAACATTAAAGACTAATAAAAAGAAATTGAAGAAAAAAGTATTAGTATTAGGTTGTGGCGGCGTGGCTAGCGTTGCCATCGCCAAGATTTGTCAGAACAGCGAGGTATTCAGCCATTTGTGCATTGCCAGCCGTACCCTGTCGAAATGCGACGCCATGAAGGAAAAGTGGCAACCTACCACCAGTACCGAAATCTCTACAGAAAAAATCGACGCCAACAGCAAGGATCAGGTGGTGTCGTTGATAAAGAAATTTCAGCCGGACGTTGTGCTTCATCTCGGTATGCCGTATCACAATCTCGTGATAATGGACGCTTGCGCCGAATGTAAGGTAAACTACATAGACACAGCCGCCTACGAGCCCGAGGACACCAGCGAGCCTGTATGGAGGGCCAAGTACGAGAAGCGTTGCAAGGAGGTGGGTTTCACCGCGTTGCTCGAATACGCCGATCAGTGGGCTTTCGATTCCAAGTACAAGGAGATAGGCAAAACCGCCATCTGCGGCGCAGGTTTCGACCCAGGCGTAACAAGCGTTTTTGTGGCCTACGCCAAGAAACACTATTTCGACCGCATCGACTATATCGACATTCTTGACTGCAACGGCGGCGACCACGGCTATCCTTTCGCCACTAACTTCAACACAGAGCTCAATCTCCGCGAGGTATCAGCCATGGGCGACTACTACGAGAACGGCAAGTGGATCCAGGTGCCTCCAATGTCGGTGAAATACGTCTACAACTTTGCCCAGGTAGGCCCAAAGGATATGTATCTGCTCCATCACGAGGAAATCGAGAGCCTTGCCAAAAACTATCCTGAGGTAAAGCGTTTCAGATTCTTCATGACATTCGGACAGAGCTACCTCACCCACATGAAGTGTCTTGAGAACGTGGGAATGTTGCAATCCAGCCCCGTAATGTACGAGGGCCGCGAGATTATCCCAATCCAGTTCCTCAAGTCCCTGATGCCTGAGCCATCATCGCTTGGACCACGCACCGTAGGCAAAACCAATATCGGCTGCATCTTCCGCGGCGTAAAGGACGGCAAGGAGAAAACCATATATATATACAACGTCTGCGACCATCAGGAAAGCTACAAGGAGGTTGGTTCACAGGCCATCAGCTACACCACAGGCGTGCCTGCTATGATAGCCACCGAGCTTGTAGCCACCGGAGTATGGAACCTGACTGGCGCACTCAACTGCGAGAACTTCGATCCCGACCCATTCATGGAGCGTCTCAACAAGTGGGGCCTGCCTTGGGTAGTGGACGAGAACCCAGTTTTGGTGGAAGGATAATTTTTGTTTTACATATTTGTGTTCCGTAGAGACGGACCTTGGTCCGTCTTTTAAAACATGAAAGATAATTTCATGGTATCACGCAGACGGACCTTGGTCCGTCTCTACAGACATAAACAACCAACAAATAATGCAACAGTATCCCATTCCTCAAGATAAACTGGCGGTGATGAAATCGCTGCCCACTCCGTCGTTCGTTATCGACGAGGCTATGCTTATAAAGAATCTGAAGCGGCTGAAATACATTCAGGACCAGAGCGGCGCCAAGATTCTGCTGGCTCAGAAATGCTTCTCCACATTCAGGCTTTATCCCCTGATATCGAGCTATCTGCACGGATGCGTGGCCAGCGGAATATACGAGGCGCGTCTCGGACACGAGGAATTCAGGAAAGAAAACCACGTATTCGAGCCGGCCTACAAGCCTTCCGACATTCCCGAGCTCGACCAAATCTGCGACCACATTATCTTCAATTCGTGGAATCAGTATAATCTACATTCACCCAGAATAAAGAACGCCAGCATCGGAATCCGTGTTAATCCCGAGCACAGCACTCAGCCCAAGAATCACGCCATCTACGACCCCTGCACGGCCGGATCGCGCCTTGGAATCACCATAGACCTGATGCCTGAGGTTTTGCCTGATGATATCAGCGGTTTCCACTTCCACACCCTTTGCGAGCAGGGTTTCGACGATTTGGAAAGCACTTTCCACGCCTTCGAGCAGAAATTCGGCAAGTACCTGCATCAAATAAAATGGCTTAATCTGGGCGGCGGACACTACATTGCGCACGAGGACTACGCAGTGGAGAAACTAATTGACCTGGTGAGATATATCCGTCAAAAATACAATCTTGAGGTGTATCTGGAACCCGGCGAGGGCGTGGTGCTGAACAGCGGAGTGCTCGTAACCGAGGTGATGGACAAGGTGAGGAACGGAATGGAAATCCTGATACTGGATTGCAGCGCCGCCTGCCACTGTCCCGACGTGATAGAGGGGCCATACCTCCCTCCTATCCACGAGGCCGAGGACAACGCAAACGGCAAGTTTGTTTACCGACTCTCGTCGATGACCTGTCTAGCCGGCGACGTAATCGGCGATTACAGTTTCCAGCATCAGATCAACATAGGCGACAAAATTATAATAGAGGATATGGCAATCTACACAATGGTGAAAACCAACACCTTCAACGGAATGCCATTGCCTGATATCTGGCTCCTGAATTCCGACAATTCTACGGAACTGATAAAGAGGTTCGGGTATCAGGATTTTAAAATGAGATTAGGATAAAACACAAATATTATGGAAAAAGGCAATATTAAACTGGAAATTCTTTTGGAAGCACAATTCCAGTCGCAAACACTTGGAACAGGTGACGAACTGGCTAATCTCCTGATGCAGAAATATCAGATAAGTTCGGCAGAAACCGAGCAATACTTGCGCATCATCAGCAAGGAA
>JAKSLV010000026.1 GCA_024401025.1 Bacteroidales bacterium | reverse complement strand
CGAAAACATCAGAACCAATCCATTTAACGCTATTGGGAATTGTGATGCTTGTAAGGTTGAAGCAACAACTGAATGCCTTCCATCCAATCCCAGTTACACCTTCAGGAATTGTGATGTTGGTAAGTTTCTTACACCCTATGAAGGCCACTTTCTTAATCTCAGTAACATCATCTGGGATTGTGATGCTGATTAGGTGACCATTTTCGAATTTGTAGTCTCCCCAGTTTTTCACAGATTTTGGTATCTTTAAATCAGTTATGGAAGTATTTTCGAATGCATTGTATTCAATCTCAGTAACACTCTCAGGGATTGTGATGCTAGTAAGGTTTTTACAATTATTGAAGGCTGCTGACTCAATCTCAGTAATGCCATCAGGAATTGTGATACCAATAAGATGACCATTTTTGAATGTATAATCTCCCCAGTTTTTTACAGATTGGGGTATCTTTAATTCAGTTATGGAAGTTTCTTCGAATGAATTGTATCCAATCTCAGTAACACCCTCAGGAATCGTGATGTCGGTAAGGCTTCTGCAACCAAGGAAGGCTCCTGGTTCAATTTCAGTAACGCCTTCTGGAATTATAATGCTTGCTAGGCTTTTGCAATAAGAGAAGAGTATTACTCTTATTCTTGTCAATCCTTTGTTTGGGGATTGCAGAATCAAATTAATCTTATAACCATTACTTCCTATTACATCTTTTACTCTCTTAATGTTCTCATCATTTACATCTGTGAGTGTTATGGATACATTTTCACCTTTTTTCAAAGTCTGATATTTCCCCGCAAACTCAGCCACCGTGCATACCAAGTTTGAGGTTTCTGCAGTTTGTTTCTGGCTTGTGCTGATATCCTGTCCGTAACTGTCGGAAACCGCAACCACGCCGAGAAGCAAAGCGAGCAAAGCTGCCCTTAGTAAATTTAATTTTTTCATATATTGGTTTTTTAATGATTTTTTCACGCTCTAAAATTAGGCAATAATAATCTAATGGCAAAAAAAATCCTTGCCGATTTCCAATCAAATTATTATCTTTGCACAATCGAAAAACGGAAATGGCAAAAAGATTCAATACAGCAGTTACTTGCAATGCCGAAAAGCATTATATGGTGGATATATCTGAGAAGATGAAGTATGTGGAACGTCTTATTGACAACGCCAATTACTTCACCATCAACCGTGCGCGTCAGTTTGGAAAAAGCACAGTGCTGAATTGGATTTACAATAACCTGAGTGGCCGGTTTTATGTGGTTTCTATAAGTTTCGAAACCACCTCATCTATTGCTTGGCAAAGCGAGGAGGGATTTATTGACAATGTCTGTCAGAAAATAGCAGAAGGATTCAGGTCCATAAAAACCAATGTGCCTGAATATGCAAGATTGTGGACAGAGGCGCGCAACATCAAGAAATATGATGACTTTTCCAATTTTATAAAATCGTTCTGCGAGCAGACCGACAAGCCTGTAATCCTCACGATTGACGAAATGGACAAAAGCCTAGATAATCAGTTGTTTCTGAACTTTCTTGGAATGCTGAGAAACAGGTATCTGGACCGCGACAGATTTGGAATGAATACTACATTCCATTCCGTAATCCTTGCCGGAGTTTACGACGTGAAAAACCTGAAACTGAAAATCCGCCCCGACGAAGAGAGAAAATACAATTCGCCATGGAACGTGGCCGTGGATTTCAAGCTCGATATGACATTCCACCCCAACGAGATAGCGCAGATGCTATCCGACTACGAGGCCGACCATAATACTGGAATGGATATCAAGACAGTATCGGAGGAGATTTACAAATTCACATCAGGATATCCTTTCCTTGTATCCAAGATTTGCCAGATAATTGACGAGGATATCAACGGGGATTTCTGTGTGGAAAATGTCCTCAAGGCCATCAATATGCTTCTGATACTGCCAAAAGTAACATTGTTTGGATCTCTTGTGAGAGAGGTGGAGGAGTATCCCGACCTCAAGACTCTCATATACAACCTCTTGATAATAAAGAACAAAGAAATAAACTACGAGCCCGACAACCCAACAATAGACTTGGCTCTCACCTTCAGTTTTGTAAAACAAGACGAATACTGCAAACTCGCTGTGCACAACCTGATTTTCGAGAAAAAACTGATAAACTACCTTATCAGTATTGAAAACCTGAAAGGCATCAGCAACTCTGCCGACAGCATTTATTATCTTCCCAACGGTGACTTGAATATGGAATTGGTGCTGAAGCGTTTTCAAGATTTGATGCAGGCAGAATACCGCGACCGTGACCAGAAATTCATCGAGCAGCAGGGACGCCTGCTCTTCCTCTGTTTCCTGAAGCCATTGCTCAATGGCAAGGGCTTCTACTATGTGGAGCCCCAAATCAGAGAGAACCGCCGCATGGACCTCGTTGTCACCTACAACAAGAAGGAATACATCATAGAGCTCAAGATCTGGCACGGCACCCAGTACGAGACCGACGGCAAGATTCAGCTCGCCGAGTACCTCAATACAAGAAACGCCGGCGAGGGCTATCTGGTGACCTTCTCATTCCTGAAAAACAAGACTTTCGAGGAGCCGTCGTGGAAGGAGGTGAATGACAAGAGGATTTATGAGGCGGTGATATAATTCACAATCATCGCCTCCAGTTCTCCGCAATCCCTCACCACCATATCATTGTTCTCCGAGAGAATCTCGAAAGAATTGAAACCCCAGGCGCAGCTGATGATTGGAATATCAGCCGCCTTGCAGGCCTCTATGTCGCGGAGCTCGTCGCCGATGTAGATGAGGCTGTCGTGACCCTGACGGCGGAGCTTGCGGCGGGCCTGGCGCAGGGCGCGTTTCTTGCCGAAGAGCGATACCTCAGTCTTGAAATAGCTGAAGCAATCCTTGATTTTGTATTTATCCAGAAAAGTATCAATTATGGTCTGAGAGTTGGTGCTTACAACGCCCATGGCGATGCCTCTGCCGTGGAGGGCAAGTATCAGCTCCGGAATTCCTGTAAAAGCCTCTATCTCTTGTGCGTGGGCAACGGTCTCCCTGCGGAAGAATCTCAGCAATCTTGGAATCTCCCACCAGTGAACCTTGGCCATCTTTATGAGCTCGCGCGCCGACTTGTTTTTGTTATTCGCAAAATCTATCCTCTGATAGCCGAACCTGTCGGCATACTCGTTTATCAGCTGCGATCCCAGCAGGAATGTGTCGGCCAGCGTGCCGTCAAAATCAAATAGAAGCATGGGGTAAAGTTTAAAGTTTAGAGTTTAAAGTTTTAAGATACAACAAAGATAAGAAAAATTTTTACAAAGCTCTTAATTCTTTTCTCTTAATTCTTAATTATTCTGTATCTTTGCGCAATATTTCCATAAAAATAAAATAATGCAACAGATAGACCTCATACTTACTCCACAGGAGGCTTCGGACTCCGCACTTTATCTGGCCAAGGCGGCTCAGGTGGCCGGCGTTCAGATATCGGAAATCACCGCTCACGCCATCCTCAGCAAGAGCATCGACGCGCGCCGCAATATCATCATCAATATGCGTGTGGCGCTGTTCCTGAATGGCGAGCAGCCCGAGAACATCGCCGATAAATACGTTTACGCCGATGTCTCCAACAAGCCTGCCGTTGTGGTGGTGGGAATGGGTCCGGCCGGATTGTTCGCGGCGCTCAGGCTCATCGAGCTTGGATTGCGCCCAATAGTTCTTGAGCGCGGCAAGTGTGTGAAGGAGCGCAAGAGGGATATCGTGGCCCTCAATCTCGACCACGTTCTCGATGAGGACTCCAACTATTGCTACGGCGAGGGCGGAGCCGGCACTTTCTCCGACGGCAAACTCTACACCCGCTCCAACAAGCGTGGCGACATCAGCCGCATTCTCGAGATTTTCCATATTAATGGTGCTGATGCTTCCATTCTCTACGAGGCGCGTCCACACATCGGCTCCGACAAGCTTCCGGCCATCGTTACCGCCATGCGCGAGACCATTCTGCGCTGTGGCGGTCAGGTGCATTTCTCAACCAGGCTTACGGATTTCGTGTTGTCAGCTGACGGCAATATTACCGCCGTGCGCACAGCCGATGGCAAGGAGATTGAGTGCAAGTCAGTGATCCTCGCCATCGGCCACAGCGCCGAGGACGTTTACGAGTTGCTCCAGAAAAAGGGCGTAAAACTCGAGGCCAAGGGCTTCGCGATGGGCGTTCGTGTGGAGCATCCGAGAGACCTCATCAACGAGATACGTTACCGGAAGGCTGATACCACTTACTTGCCAACCGCCGCCTACAACGTGGCCACTCAGGTGGATGGACGTGGCGTGTATTCGTTCTGCATGTGCCCGGGCGGACAGATTGTGCCGTCGGCCACCAGCAAGGGTAGGATGGTGGTGAACGGAATGAGCGCCGCCGCACGACGCAATCAGTGGAGCAACGCCGCCATAGTGGTGGAGATCCGTCAGGAAGATATTCCAGGCTTCAGCGACGACAATCCACTCTGCGGACTCGAGTATCAGAAAATGGTGGAGCAGCAGACATTCTTCAACGGACGTCAGGACCAGACCGCTCCGGCCCAGCGATTGACAGATTTCGTAAAAGGCAGGATCTCAAACTCTCTGCCTCCCACATCATACGTGCCGGGCACTGTGATTTCGCCCGTGCATTTCTGGCTGCCTGATTTCATCGGCAAGCGCCTTCAGCAGGGTTTCAAGGATTTCGACAAGAAGATGCACGGATTCCTCACCGAGGAGGCTCAGGTGCTGGCATCAGAAACAAGAACATCCTCTCCCGTACGCATCGTGCGCGACGAGGAGAGGATGCACTGTCCCAATTTCCCCAACCTCTACCCATGCGGCGAGGGTGCGGGCTATGCCGGCGGAATAGTTTCATCAGCCATGGACGGCGAGAAAGCCGCCGAGGCTGTTGCGGCTCAGTTGGGTTAGTATTTCTTGATTTCGGTTTTTTGTTTTTTCCTGCCGCCTATTCCCTTTATCAGGAACAGGAGGGCAGCCAAAACGCCGCCTCCGCAAAGTATCGATAGGAATTGTTTCCATCCGCTTTTGGGTGATTCTCCGTGGCCTTTGCCGGTCTGACCGTTCATTATCATCGAGAATTCTTCGCCGTCGTAGGTGTACTTTACCTTGTATATCGGTATGTATATGAAGACTGTCTCCAGGTTGGTGTATTCCATTTCTACGCTGTTGATTCGCTGTTCCTGGCCGCCTATGTCTTTCTTTATCAGATCGTAGAGGCCTTCCTCTAGGGCTTTCTCCACCGATCTTGACAGCACTTTGGTGTCGGGGTCGTATACGTAGTGGGTGTAAGGCTGTAGTTTCTCTTGAGAGAAAATCTCAGCCTCGTCAAAATCCCAGGGAGCCACGTCCTCGGCGCAGTGGGCGGTGGAGTCGGGGAATCCTGATGCCAGCACGTTCACCTGATTTTTGCTTACAGTTCCCTTTTTGCTTCTCCAGGAGGTTACATACTCATCCTTGTATTCGCCATAGTTGTTGCGCACTTTCTCCTTGTGCTCGTAGCCCTGTTCGCCTTTGTAATTGGCTGTTGTGTTGGCGCTTACGGCTATGTAGGGCATATATATAGCCTCTATGCTGCCAACGGGAGTTTTCTTCAGGTCGTTGGGCGCCATGCTTTGCTCGTCGGCCCATTTCTTGAAGTTTTCTGATACCTCGCTCTCCGATATCTTGAAGGGCAGTATCCTTGGCTTGTTTTCCTGTGCTGATGCCGACACGCAGCATGCAATGGCCAAAACAGCTATTGTCAGAAATAATCTTCTCATTTTTGTTATATGATTTGTGAATTCTATGAATTTATAAAAAATCATTCCACTCCATATTTTCTCAATACAGAGCTGTCGGGCTGCCAGATTGTACCCGAAAGGGCCTTCTCGTCGATGCGCATTGTAATGCCGTCGGCCTTCAGCATGCGGAGTTTCAGGGTTTTCATGCCATTGTAGGTGCGGTACATCGTTATTATGTGGCGTCCGTCGGGCGAGAATACGGCGTCGCTTACAGTGCCGTCATGGGTGAAATTCATCACCTCCACTCCGTCGGTGGTCCACATGCGGGCCGATCCGTCGTCGCTGGTGGTAAGCACGAATTTTCCGTCGGGCGAGAAAACCGCCGAGTTCACCTTGTTCTCGTAACCCCTGAAAGTGTACAGAATCTGTCCCAGATTGTCCCAGAGCACGGCTGTCTCGTCGCTTGATGTGGATATTATGTTTTTGCCGCTGGGGGAGTAGTTCACCGAGTTTACCCTGGCGTCGTGGCTCTGGAAAGTGCGTATGGCGTTGCCCTCCAGATCGTGTATCACCACCTTGCCGTCGGCGCCTCCCGTGGCGAACGACAGGCCGTCGGGCGCAAAACTTACGCAGGTAACGCATCCCTCATGTCCGTAGGCCTTGATGCATTCGTTGCTGGAAAGCTTGCGTATCACTATCGACGAATCGCAGCTTACGCTCACCAGTATCTTGCCGTCGGGCGAGAACACGGCGTCGAAAACCTCGTCGGTGTGGTCGCTGAAGCGGTTTGTAATGTTGCCCCTCATGTCCCAGATGTATACCGAGCCGTCCTTGGCCGATGTGGCCACGCAGCTGCCGTTGGGCGCAAACCTGGCCTTGTTGATGTTGGCGTGGTGACCCTTCATCGTGGCCACCACATCGCCCGTAAGGTCCCAGAGCTGGGCCACCGAGTCCTGCACCACCAGCAGGTGGATTCCGTTGGGCGAGAAGGTGGCGTAGTTTACGTTTACGGCCTTGTCGTAGCTCTCAAACCTCTTTCCGATGGTCCAGGTGCGTATTGTGCGGTCGTCGCCCACGGTTATGATGCCTTGGTTGTCGGGCAGAAACTGCGAGCTCCACACGTTGGAGTCGTGTCCTTTCAGCACCTTCTCCAGGCGTCCGCTAAGGCCGAAAACCCTAACAATCTTGTCGCGGCTGGATGTTATTATCTGGCTGCCGTCGGGCGAGAACGCCACCGAGTTTATGAACTCCTTGTGTCCGCCAAAAGTCACCAGCTCCTTGCCGCTTATGTCCCACAGCCTGGCGCGGTGGTTTATGTTTAGCCTGTCGTTGGCGGCCATCAGCACGTATTTGCAGTCGGGCGAAAAAACGGCCTGGCTTACAATCGATTGCGAGAATCTGTTGTCCTCGCATATCTCCAATACCTTTATTGTTTTTCCGTTGGTGTTCCACAGGCGGGCGGTGTTGTCGCCGCTGGATGATAGTATCATCTTGCCGTCGGGCGAGAATTTTGCGCTGTACACGTCCCAGTCGTGACCCCGGAAGGTGGCCTCAGGCTTTCCGTCCATTGTCCAGAGCATCAGGTTGCAGTCGCTGCCGGCGGTTATTATGTGCTTGCCGTCGGGCGATATGTCGGCGGCCCAGAGTATTGCCTTGTGCCCTGATACCTCGGCCAGCAGTTTTCCGCTCATGTCGAAAACCCTTGCCGTGCTGTCATACGATGTGGTCAGCACCATTCCTGAGGCCATCGATATGGATGTTACCTCGCTCTTGTGTGGCACCTCCAGCATCACGAAACCCTCCTGGTTCATTATCCGGGCGGCGTATTTCTCTGTGGCGTCGTTCTTTATGTATGCCATTATGTATTGGCCGTCGGCCGATATCTCTGCCTTGGCTATCTTGCCCTCCATCTCTCCGCTTATGTTGTAGAAGATGTCGGTGTTGTAGTATGCGTTCAGCAGTGCCGAGTATGCGTGTATGTTGGCGCTGTCTAGCCTTACGGCTATCTCAGCCAGCCTCAGGCTTAGGGTGGGGTCGGCGTCCAGTTTCTGGAACGATGTGGCGGCCAGCATGTTGCAGCGTACCATGTTGGAGCTGCGTTCCAGGTTGTCCTTTGTAGAGAATGCCTGCAATACAATTATGGCCACGCATGCCACTATTACCGATACCAGCGCGCATATCACAGGCTTTATGCGGCGTGTTTTGGGCTCGGGGGTTTTCTCCTGGGGCAGCATCAGGGGGCTGGGCATGGGTTTTGTGGGAGAGCTGATGCCTGGGCCGGAGTATCCTTCCCCCATGTGGCGCAGGATGCTTGCTGATGCCGGCAGGTAGTAGATGCGGCCGTCGCTGGATATTGTGCGGCTCAGGATGTGCAGCTTTTCCATCAGCATCAGGCTCTCGGGCTCCACGCCGTATTTTCCTGATGCTTTTCCCTGATACGCGGGCAGCGGCTGGCTCTCGCCGTCCATCACCATCTCGCCCATCATGAATTTCTGCAGTGCGTCCTTCTGTTCTGGCGATAGCGCGCCCAGGGCCTCCGATGTCCAGTTTTTCTGCATCAGCCCTGATGCCTCCACCTTCTGTGCGGTGTAGCATTGCTCATTGCCCAGGCTGCGCAGGTACAGGATGGCGTTCCTGAGTTTTCCGGGGTATATGGTGCCGCCGCTCTGGGCATAGTGGGATACTATCATGTCGGCGGCATCAGGCTCCAGGCTTATGGGGCTGATGCTGCCCATTGGCTGCGTGGCCAATGCGGGGATGGCCTCCTTGGCCTTTTCCACGTCGAAGGGCTCCACCTCCAGGGTGTTTTGCAGCAGGCCGCTTATGATGGTGTTGAGCTCGGCCATGTTGCCGTACTGGCTCTTGCTCACCGAGAACAGCACGTTGATTTTGGGGCTGTCTATCAGCAGCGGAAGGTCCTGTTGGGAGATTCTTACGTCGGATTCGCCGTAGAGGATTTTCTGTATCTGGTCCTTGTGTTTTACGGGTGTGTCGCCGTGTATCAGGCTGGCTATGGCGGATACAAACTCGTTGCGCGCCGCGTAGCCGTATGTGAAGATGTTCTCGAACTGGTCGAGTATCAGGTAGAATTTCTTGGATTGGCTGTGGGCGGCCTGCATCTTCTTGGTGGCAAACCAGAGCGATTGGTCGTCCTCCATTGCTATGTCGAGGTAGGTGGGTTTCTGGCACAGCGAGTTGATGGCGGCGGTAAGCTGTTTTTCCAGCACCGTATCGCCGAAACGGAATTGCGGAATGTTGAAAACTATTGCCGTGGCCTTGCATTCGGCCAGCTTGCTCTCTGCCGTGGCGGCGTTTATGATGGATGTCTTGCCGGCTTTGGGGTGTCCTGAGATTATGCTCACGGAGTTTTTGTCCAGCATGTATTCCAGCATCCTGGTTTCCTTGCTGCGCGATGGCAGGTATTGGCTGTCGGCGGGTTGGTATGGCTCCAGACCCAGAAACAGATTATTTTCCATGTAAACAGATATTTTTCATTTTCGTTACAAATTTACAAAGAAATTTTACTTTGGGAAATAATCCGTTGATTTTTTTGCTGATTTTTTTTACAGCTCCTCCAGCCACTGTGTCATCTTTGTGGTGTCGTCGGGGTCGATCTCGTAGTGCTGGGTGAATTTCAGACGTCCCTGCTTGTCGTACATCATGTGCTGGTCGTGCTGCATCTGCCATGTGGAATCGTCGGGCATCCAGCAGTAATAGGTTTCGCGGTAGATGGTGTCGCCGCTGTATTCGTAGGTGTAGCGGCTGATGTTGCTCCACTTGTCGATTTCGCCACCCGACACGCAATGCCTTGATTCTATGATGTTTCCGCTCTCGTCGTAGTTCCAGATGTCGAGCTCCAGGGGCTTCAGCTTCAGGTCCACGATGTCCGGCATGAAGAAGATCTGGCTGTCCACCAGGGCCCTGTCGTTGTATATGTTCTGCATGCAGCCAAACAGGAACCACGAGTCGTCGATGCTGTCGTGGATATACGATTCCATCTTTATCTCCATTCCCACAAAGTTTACGTAATGGAGCACCATTGCGCCCGTAGTGTCGTCGAACAGGGTGTCGGTGATGGTGTTGTATTCCTTGGCGGAATATCGTCCTGTAAGGCTGGAGCATGCCGATGCCATTATCGCAAGCATCAGCCCCATAGCCATTATTTTGTTGATGTTTTTTCTCATTTATTCTCCAATATCGGCTGGTATGCAGTAATATCTGTTGATGAGCACCGCAGAGTATCTGTGGCAGCCCTCTATGTAGTCTTTCAGCAGCTCGTAGCCGGTGTCCTCGTGGAAATCGCTGCTCTTTACCCTTGCTGTGGCCAACACCACGTATCCGTCCTCCACGGTAAATGAAGTGCGCGGCATCTTGGCGTTCTGGTCCAGCAGGTAGCTGTACAGCCTCTGTATTTTTTCCTGAGGCAGCTGACACAGCACGCATGATGCGCCCACGTAGTCGGTCTCGGGGCGGTAGTCGATGCGGATGTTCAGGTTGTTGTCCTCTATGTTCCACGATTCGCGGCCCTCGCGTATGATGTCGAGGCAGTAGCCCAGTTTCTGGAGTATTCCCTCTATCTTGCTGGCCGTGGCTCCGGGTATGTAGAGTTTTCCCTGAAAATCGTCGTTCTCCATCTTTACGCCGCAGTATGGGCAGTATCCGTTCTGGAGCGTGGCCTCGGTAACGATGTTGGTGCATGAGTTGCACCTTACGGAGTACACCGATCCGGCTTTCCTGAAATCCTCCAGGCTCTGCCTCAGGTACTTGAAGTGGAGCGCGAAACCAAGGTTCTGACCGTTGGCCAGTATGAAAGTGTTTACGCCAATCACCAGGCCGTCCTGAGTGATGAGCGGTCCGCCCGAGTTGCCGGGGTTTATGGCGGCGTCGGTCTGTATGTAGTCAAGCCCGTTCATGCGGCGCTGAGCCCTGGATACTATTCCCTTGGTGTTGGTGTATTTAAGGCCCAGCGGATGTCCCACGCACAGTATCGGGTCGCTGTCCTTTACCTCGTAATCCTCGAAGGCCAGCTCCAGCGATCCTATTGCCAGCTCGTATGGCAGCTCTATGAACGCCAGATCGTACAGAGGGTCTACGTACAGCACGTTGGCTATCCTTTTCCTGAAGTTTTCTGATGCCAGCACTACTTGCCGGCATCCCTGCACCACGTGGCGGTTGGTTACTATCAGCTCGTAATCGCCGAGCTGGAAACCTGTTCCCAGTCCCCATGGTGTTATTATCCTTACTATGGCGTTTTCGGCCACTACTGATGTGTTGTTCGGCATTATGGTTAGTCGGTTATTTGGTTTATGTTGCAGAATTCCAGCAGATACGAGTACGCGAAGTTTTCCAGCGAGTCGAAACATACATTCTCCACGTTGAATGTGTCGCCGTACACTCTGGCAAAGTTGGATGTGATGGCGTTGGTCTCTATCTTTATCTTCTTTTCGGCCAGCAGCTCCTGCGAGTCGTCGTACCAGATGTCGCCGAATCCCAGTCCGTAGAAGTAGTCGGTGTTAAGTGTTCGCCACATCACCGAGAACAGCTCGTATGCCAGCGGATGCACGCCGTATCTTGACAGCTGCGATCCTATTATGTACTCGCACGCCACCACCACGAGGTCGGGCCTGCGCATCTCGTGGAACTGCACGGGAAGTTTCATGAGGTTGGTTACGGCCTCGGTAAGCTCCATGAAGGGGCGGTAGCACAGCACGGGGAACACCGCGTATGTCATATACAGCCACTGCTTTATGTCCTTGTCGCTCATTGCCATCACGTCCTCAAGCTCGGCCAGCATGCGGTAGTTGATCTCGGTGCCGTTGTCCTCGTCGGGCTTGTATTCGCCGTATATCTCCAGTATCGAGTTGAACTTGTCGAGCAGCGCTCCCTCGGGCGATATCAGGTACATCACCTTGAAAATCAGCCTCAGGATTATTATGGATCTGATGTTCTCGTTGGTGGTGGATTCCACCAGGTCGAAGGTCTCGTTTATCCACGCCCTCAGGTATTCCACCTTGTGGTTGGCCTCGCTCGATGGTATCTCCACAATGTTTGAGTTGTCGATCTGGGCGGCTCCGGGGAATTCCCTTGCGATGAACTCGGCGGCGCTGTTGGCCGTTAGCGACACCTCGGAGAGCATGTCTTTGAAGGCGTTGGGCGACATATCGCGTATGGGGCATTTCTGGCAGATTATCACCTCGTTGTCCACTATTCCAAACTTGCTGTATGCCAGCTCGGAACATTCGGCCAGCAGGTATCGCATCACAGCCACGTTGGGCGACATCAGCCTGGCCACCACAGCCTGGGCGTGAACCTCGGTGCTGGTGACGGTGCCGGTGATTGTCTTGGTGCCCTGTATCAGGCTGAATGTAAGCTCGTCGGTATCCTTGTTGTACTGGCATTGCACGGCCGGGCCTCCAAACTTCTGCATGTACTCGAAGAAGGTAACGTAGGCCTCCTTGTACTCGCCGCTCTTGTATTGGTCGTCGGCCTGGTCGCGGAGCTCTTCCTGCTCCTCTGACTCGAAGTTTTCGGCAAACCTGCCAAACTTAACCACGCGCGAGCTGGTTTTGCCGTTTTTGTCGCTGTTGAATATTCTTGAAAATACGCCCATTTCAGTAGTTGGTTTTCCCCCCAGTACAAAATATTGACGAAGTCCATATTTTGCACTGGAGGTTATTGATATTTTGTCCCCGATGGGGACTTTTGTTTTCGTTGGAAAAGCTCTTAATTCTTAATTGTTAATTGTTAATTGTTAATTCTTAATTGCCTTTCTTCTTCTTCCTTACGGAGAATCCGAATTTTCCAATCTGGCTGCCGAGGGCCATGTATTCGCCGTGGCAGTATGCCGCAAGGTTGGCCTTCTTCAGGTCCATTGCGCCGGTGCTGCTGTCTATGAGGTCCTGGCTTACGCTCACCGAATCGATGTTGGCGATAAAGAGGTCATGGCTGCCCAGCTCTATTATCTGGCTTACCGTGCACTCTATGTTTACGGGGCTCTCGTCTATTACGGGGCAGTTGGACGTAACGGCCTTTACGGCTGTAAGACCCATCTCCGCAAACTTGTCGAAATCCCTTCCGGATTTTACGCCGCACCAGTCGGCGGCCCTCACCAGCGGCTGCGATACCAGGTTTACCACAAACTTGCCGCTGTCTTTTATAAGCGCGTGCGAGAATCTCGATTTCCTCACCGATATCGACAGCATGGGCGGTATGGTGCAGATGGTGCCGGTCCAGCCTATGGTGATGATGTTGGTTTTCTGGCTGATGCTGCCGCAGCTCACCATCACCACCGGCACCGGATTTAGCATTGCGCCCGGTTTCCAGACTTGTTTCTCCATTTATTTTTTCTTGTTGAGGAATCCCTGAATAGTGTTCATCAGCAATGTGACCTCTATAGGCTTGGTGATGTAGTAGTTGCAGCCCACGGCGATGGTTTTCTCCTTCTCGCCGGTAAGTGCGTATGCGGTCTGGGCTATTATCACCACGTCCTTGTTGAACTCTCTGATGGCCTTGGTGGCGTCGTATCCGTTCATCACGGGCATCTTGATGTCCATGAGTATCAGGTCGATGTTTGGGTTTTCCTTGGCTGTGTCCACAGCCTCCTGACCGTTGCGGGCCCACAGTATGTTTGCCTTGGTATCAGCAAACACCTCCTGGAGGTATGCCACGTTCATGTCCTCGTCTTCGGCCACAAGGATGGTTTTGCCCTCAAGGCTCTGATCGCCATCGCCGCTTAGTGATGCGCCGTATTCGTCGGCGGTGTTTAGCTCGGGGTCGTATGGCAGGGTAAAGTAGAATGTGGAGCCTTCGCCTTCCACCGATTCCACCCACATCTCTCCGCCCAGGAGCTCGGTGAGTCGCTTCGAAATTGTAAGGCCCAGGCCTGTTCCGCTCTGGTTTTTGTCGTCTTTCTGGTCGATCTGTCCAAAACGCTTGAAAATCACGTCAAGCTTGTCCTGAGGCATTCCCACGCCGGTGTCCTTCACGTAGAAGAGCAGCTCGTCCTGTCCGCGGAACTTGTATCCGAACTCTATGTAGCCCTTCTCGGTAAACTTCATGGCGTTGCCGATAAGGTTGTTGAGTATCTGCTTGAAACGGAATGGGTCGGTCTCGATGTTGAACTCGTCGCTCTCCACTGCCTTCTTCATCCTTAGCTCGAACGGCTTGTTCTTCATGTCGTTTATCTGGTAGTGGGAGAGGTAGGTCTCGTTCATTATCGGGTTCAGCTGTACCTTCCTTGGCTTCACCTTCAGCTGTCCGGCCTCTATCTTGGAAATGTCGATGATGTCGTTGATGAGGTTTAGGAGGCTCTTTCCGCTGTTGATGATGAACTGGAGGTATTTCTCCTTGTTCTTGTCGAAGCTTCCGGGCTTGGAGAGCAGCTCGCTGAATCCTATGATGGAGTTCATCGGGGTGCGTATCTCGTGGCTCATGTTGGAGAGGAATGCCGACTTCAGCTTGTCGCTCTCCTCGGCTTTCTTGCGCGCCTCCACCAGCTCGTTCTCGTATTTCTTGCGGGCTGTTATGTCCTTTATGGTGATGGCTATTCCTGATGTCTCGTTGTTCTGGAAAGGTATCGACGACATCTCGGCGTAGAATTCCTCGCCGTTTTTGCGTATCAGCGTGGTCTCGAAAGCCTCGTTGAGGTATTTGCTGCTGCCGGTTTTGCGGTAGGTGTCAAGCTCGGCGTCGCATAGGGATAGCTTGTCTTTGGGCAGTATCAGGCTTGGGATAGGAGTGTTCTCCACGTCCTTGCTGCTGTATCCGAAGAGGCGCTCGGCGGCGGCGTTGTAGAATTTTATCTTGAGGTCGTTGTCGGTTACTATTATGGCATCGAACGACGACTTGCTCACCATGGTGAATATCTCGTTGATGGCGTTCTCCTTGCTCTTGGCCTTGTCGCGCTCCTGCTCCCTGGCCGATATGGTGTCTATCATGGTGCCGAACTGCTTGTAGAGGTCGCTTATCTCGTCGTTGCCGTCTGGCACGGCGGGTTTCTGGCTGAAGTTCTGTTTTTCGGCTATG
The DNA here is from genome assembly GCA_024401025.1 of Bacteroidales bacterium. GTDB lineage: Bacteria > Bacteroidota > Bacteroidia > Bacteroidales > UBA3824 > UBA3824. Next base: position 12,406 of record JAKSLV010000026.1, on the reverse strand, counting down.
TCCTTTATGGTGGATGAGAGGTCGGTGAGCGGCTTGCCGAGTACTTTCTGCAACTGCATGGCTACCAGCAGTATCAGGGCAATGATAACGGCCAGTATTGCCAGTATGGTGAACAGGAAGTTGTATTCGATGAGCGAGTGGCTCTTGGTGGATACCTTAAGGAATATTGTGCCCTTGTATTCGCTCTTGTATACTACAGGCTCGGATACGCAGAGGTAATCGCCGTCCATGGTGGCCAGCGACTGCTTGGGGTCGATCTGCTGCTCCTCCAGGATGGTGTTTCTGTTGTAGGAGGCTTTCAGCTTGCCGTTTTTGTCGTATACCTGCGCGTTTTCCACGTCCTCTATTTTGGAGAGTTTCTCCAGGTTGTTGTTTACCTCGGCCCAGTTGCCGAAATCTATTGTGGATACGCATAGCTCGCTCTCCAGCTGTGCTATAAGGCTGTAGGTGTGCTTCATGTAGTTGTCGATGTAGCTGGAGTGCACCTTCAGCATGGCACCTGTGATGAGTGCGGCTGTAAGCAGCATCACGGTGATGAGGCATACCGTGATCTTGTTGCGGATTGATAGGTTGGAGAATATCTTCATGTTGCAGTTATTATGTTGCTGATTAGTGTGTTATTGGTCCATGCAGTGGTATGGCGACATTACTGATGCCTGCATCATCAGGCCCGAGTTTATGACTGCCTGCTTGTTGTATTTGTAGTCGAGCATCTCGTCGGTGTTGTGGATGTAGAACATGCATCCCAGCATCAGGTTTCCCATGTCGTTGGTGATGGTGAGTATCTTGCGGCTCATCATCTTTTTTGATAGGGATTCCATGTCGACACCGCTGTTGGATTCTATGTATATTACCGATATGCCGTCGAAACTGCTCTCCGAATCAAACCTCACCAGCTCTATGGGCAGGTCGTTGAAGTTGCAGTTGTTGAGGAATGTGGAGGCTGTCTTGAACGATTCGTCGCTCTGCGGTGCCATCATTATCCTCATCACATTGGCGTCGGGGGGCCATGACGCATAGTTGGCAAGCTTCAGCACTCCCTCCATGTCGTCTCTGGCATTTAGGGGGCTGCCGGCGAAACCAATCAGTGCGGCGGCCATTATTAATAATATTGATAGTATTTTGTGCATGTTGGCGTTATGGTGATAATAGTGTTAGTTGTCGGTGTCGCCGGTTGCTTCCTCGTCGTCGTCGCTGATGTTCAGCATCTGGCGCAGGTTTGCTATCTCCTCGTCCTTGGCCTTCACCTTCTCCTTCAGGTTGTTCTCGATCTTTCGGGACTTGCCTATTCGTTTCTCCAGCTCCTTCTTGTAGAACTGGGCAGAGTTGTTGGCCTTCTCTAGTTTGGAGTTGGCCTCGGCGTTGCTCTGTTTTGTGGCCACAAGCTCGTTGTTGATAATGGCCAGCTCCTGTTCCTTGCCGGCTAGCATCTTGCGCAGGTTGTCGTATTCGTTCTGCTGCTCCTTGCCCTGTTTCTTCAGCTTCATGAGCTCGTCTTCCACGTTTTGCTGGCTGGTGATGTCGGTGGCCAGGCAGAGGATTCTGTCTATCTGGTTTTCTCTGTTGGATACCGGCACAAATACGTTTCGTATCTTTCGTATTGTGTTGTTTATCTTGAACTCGATGTTGTAGGTTTCTGTGGAGCCTTGCTTTACAGAATCCCACATTTTCTTGAACTCGTCGTATTTTCCAAGGTTTAGCTGTAGTATCTCGTATACGTTTTTCCTTCGTATGTCGTTTACGTCCAGGGTGTACCTGAGGGCAAACTTACGGTTGGCGTCTATGGTGTCGCCCTTGGTGCTGAATATTGCCACGAGCATTGTCTTGTTCATGGCGTTGTTTATCTGCTCTATGTCGTTTAGCTCGCTTTGTGTGGTGGCCACCAGGTTGTTGAGGGTTTCTATCTCGCCCTTCAGCTGGTCTTCCCTTTCCTCCATCATCTGGGCTTGCTGTCTTGATTTCTTGAGCAGGAGGTTGGTCTGCTCGTTGATCTTGGCGTTGGCTATTGTGGATGCTATGTTTTCTGATATGCGCTCCACAAACTGCACCTGATACTCCTCGAATGTGGTGAAGGATGCAAACTCCATTACGCCGTAGAGGTAGTCGTTGTACATGAGGGGCACAAACATGATGCACTTGGGCTTGGCCGATCCAAGTCCGGAGCTGATGTCGGTGTAGTTGTCGGGGATGTTGTTGAGTATTATCGTGTGCTGCTCCATTGCGCATGCGCCTATCATGCCCTCGTCGAGCCTCAGGGTGCGCTTGTGGAATCTCTGGTGACCGTAGGCGAACACCGCGTACAGCTCGAAACACTCGGTTTTCTCGTCCTCGGGCAGTGTGGTGCGTATGAAGATACCGCCCTGGCTTACGTTGATGTATGGCACCAGGCTGTCCATTACGGCGTTGCAGAGCTTGTGGATGTCAGAGATGTTGTTTCTAAGGATATCAGAGAATTTTGAGTGACCCTGTGTGGCCCACTGTGTTCTCTGCTCGTTGTCGAAACGCTGTTTTTCCTTCTCTGATGTCTCCATGAGGCTGTCGCGGAGCGATATCAGCGCCGTTCCTATCGAGTTGCGGCTTACGGCATCCTCGTTTTCGCTGGTGTATTTCCGCTCCTTGATGTTGTTGGCAAAGGCCGTGGTTTCTCTCAGCGATGTGGAGAGCTTGTGGATGGAGTTTAGCAGATCGTTCCATTCCTGGGGAATTTTGTTGAGGTGCTCCTCTATGTTGTCGGCCACGTCGAAATCGTTGTCGCACAGCCTCTTGATGTAGCTCTTCACCAGCTTGATTGGTTTCACCATCTGCTTGGTGGCCAGTATCGTGTACAGGAAATACAGTATCACGATTATCAGCGCTATCACCACCGCCTTTATCACCGAGCTTTCCTTCTCGGCGCTTATCTGGCTGTATGGTATAATGGTTATCATCGTGAAGTTGTCGTTGTTGCAGGGCAGCATTATGCGCTTGTTGTGCAGGTACACGCGCTCGTTGTTGTTCTCCACGATGTCGCACACTATGTCCACGGGCAGGTTCTCTGCTGTCTTGGATAGCAGGTTGTATTTCTCCTCGGTAAACCTTAGCACCTCATGGATGTTCCTGTTCTGGAAGTCCTTGTTTCTGGAATAGAAGATGTTGCCTGTGCTGTCGGCTATGTATACAGTGCTCTGCGATGGAATAATCTCGTCGAGCATCTCGCGGTAGTATTTCTGGTCGATGTCGATGCCCAACACGCCCGCAAACTTGTTTTTGCAGAAGAAAGGCACCATGCATGTTATTACGTTGCTTACGTCGGCGTTCTGCTTCAGGCTCAGCACCTTGGCGGTGTGGTCGTGCTTGATGGCGCGGTATAGGTCGTATACGTCAGACGATGTGGTCTGAAGCTCGTTGCTGAACTCCGGCGATCCCAGGTTCTCTCTGGTGATGTATTTGGCATACCATCCAATGGGGAAACCCGGATTGGTGTTTACGAGCAGGCTGTCGTTGTTGTCGAAAATGTAGGGCTCCGATATTATGAAAACCGATTTCAGGCTCTTGTCGGTGGTCAGGAACGACTGCATCACCCTTGCCGTAACCTCCTTGCTCTTGTCGGGGGCTATGGCGGTGTGCTCGGTGATGGTGTTGGCCTCGGTCTCCAGCCTTATTATTGTGTGCTGAAGCATCTGCTCGAAATCCTCCACATACCTGTTGTATCGTGTGTTGGCGTTCAGCTTGCTGTAGTCGGTGATCCTCTGCAGCAGGATGTTGTCCTGGATGATGATGATGGCAGCGGCCAGCACAATGGCACCCAGGGACGACCCCAGCACGGTCTTCCACCTTATAGTATTAAGCTTGTTTATATTGTTGTTTACGTCCATATCAGGCAACGTTGTATAGTTTGCTTTTCAATTTTAACAAATTACTTTCGGCTGGCCGAAAGCTCCTCCATGAGTCTCGAGTTTTCCTTCTGAAGCTTCTCGATATCGTTGTTGGCCTTCTTGATGGCCTCGTCCCTGTCGGCGATGTCCTTCTTGGCCTTGTGGAGGCGCTTGGTGTAGTCGTCGAGGCGCTTGCCCTTCTCCTGAAGCTTGAAGAGGTTTTTGGAGTTTTCCTTCACATACGATATCGTGCTTGCTATTTCCTCGGCTATCTTCTCAAGGAACTTTATGCGGTAGTCCTCAAACTTGTCGGTTCGGCACAGCTCCAATACGCCATACACCTCGTCGTTTATCAGCAGCGGCATCACTATCAGGCTGGCTGGCAGCGTGTTGCCGAATCCCGATCCTATCTTTATGTAGTCCTTGGGTATGTCGTCGATTATCTGCATTGTTTTCTCCACGGCGCATGTGCCCACGATGCCCTCATACAGCGATACCTGCTTCACCATGTACTTCTTCTTGTCGGCGGCGTAGGTTGATTTCATCACCAGATGCACGTTGTTGGGGTCCTCGTCGTCGTAGATGTATATTGCGCCGTAGTTGGCGTCGGTGTAGTGTATGATGTTCCTTACGGTCTCGTTGCAGAGGTCGTCGATGTTGTTGTTGTTCTTTCTCAGGATGTTGCCGAATTCTGCCAGGCCGATGTTTATCTTGTCCTGTATCTCGTCCTCCTTTCTTCTCATGAGCTGACGCTGCTGCTGCTCGTCCAGCTTCTCCTTCATTATAATAAGTGCGTTTCCAAACTGGTCTTTCTCGCTCAGCAGCTTGAAACCGTTGTCCTTCTTTCCGTTGCCGATGTCCTCGGTGAAGATCTGTTTCTCCCTCAGGTTTTCTATAAATAGCGATAGCTGCTTACGCATGAGGTCCATCTCGTTGCTGGAGTCCTCTGATACTTCGGCACTTACAAGCTCGCCATTCAGCAGCTTCCTCAGATACTCCGACATCAGGTTTATAGGCTTGTTTACGCTCCAGAACAGTATCAGGAAAAACGGAATACCCACAGCCAGCATGATGCCTTGTATAATAAGCACCTTTATTACAGAAGCCGACTTGATATCGTCCCTGATTATCTGCGATTCCACCATCATCTCCTCCAGGTCGGTGAGCATGGTCTTCACCAGCGACGAAGCCTCGCCCTTGTATCCGTCGTAGTTGCTGAGGCCCAGCATCAGCTGCTTCGAGAACAGCAGGTTGAATGTGGTCTTGTAGTCTGTGAGCTGGTCCATGAGCTTCTGGTTCTGATACTTGATCAGGATGTTGGAAGTCTGGAAGTTTTTGGCCATTGATATTATGGCGTCGATGTTCTTGTTGAACTTCTTGTAGTCGTCGATGTTGGTGGTCTCCAGGAAGCTGGCCTCAGCCTTGCTGATCTCCTCAAAAGCCTTCATGCTACCGGCCAGGGCGCATTGCAGGATGGTGGTTTTCACGGTGTTGCGGCTTGTGGCCAGACGTCCGCCGTCCTGAGTCATGGTGTTGATCTCGTCCTCGGTCTTGGTGATCTCGTCCTTCTTCTGGCGGTACAGGGCAAACTCCTCCTTCAAGATAACGGTGCTCTGCCTTATCTTCCTGCTGTCGCCTATGGGGTTAATATTCAGGTAGCTGATGCCGTCATCAATGTTATCGCATATCTGTGCGATATTGTCGGTGATGATGTTTTCCTTTTCCTTGTCTTTCTTGCCGCTGTACAGGCTGAAGAGCTCATACTGGTTGTTCCTGAGTTCCGATATGTTTATCTTCAGGTTGTTTTCCTTGTTGTACGAGGTCTCCACCCTGTCGAAACTGCGTATCAGATACAGGAACGACAGCCCGGTGATAATGGCGTATGCGGCAAAACATACAAGCATTATCCTGAACTTTAGCTTTATAGATATCTTTTCTGGAGTTTTCATTTCGTTTCTCAAAAAAAATTTTTGGCCTCTGATGCTGTTTAGTATCAAATTATTTGCCATGATGGCGTTCTGTAATCTGCAAACGCAACATTTGGGCACTATTTTTAAATTCCAAATTTAATTTTTTTAAGTAGTAAAAAAAAGAAATTTTGACAAAATATTTACAAGAAATTTCAACTGTCAGAAAATAAGAAAGTTACAAGATGTAATTTTTTTTGATAAAAAACTCTCTTAAATAACAGAAATTGAAAAAAATAGAATAATTTTGCATCTGAAATATACACATTATTATAATTATTATGATTGCACAAGAAGACATCAGAAAATTTGAGACATTTTCTACACCTTTTTATTATTATGATCTTAGCCTTTTGCGCAAGACCCTTGATGTACTTAAGAAAGCTGTGGACAAGTACGGCTACAATGTACACTATGCGGTAAAGGCCAATGCCAATCCACGCATCCTTCAGGTGATAAGCTCGTACGGATTCGGCGCCGACTGCGTAAGCGGCAACGAGGTTTCGAAAGCCATCGAGTGTGGATTCCCTGCCAGCAAAGTGGTTTTTGCTGGAGTAGGCAAGAGCGACCCCGAGATTATAAATGCTCTCAATCATGATATCTTCTGTTTCAACTGCGAGTCGATACAGGAGCTTGAGGTAATAAACGAGATAGCCGGCAAGATGGGCAAGACAGCCAACGTGGCCCTCCGCCTTAATCCCGGCATAGATGCCCACACCAACAAGTGCATCAACACCGGCCTTGCCGACAGCAAGTTCGGAATCGACTTCAACAAGATGGAGGAGGTGGTGAAGATAGCCCTCGGCCTCAAGAACATAAAGCTGAAGGGTCTGCATTTCCACATAGGATCGCAGATTCTGGATCCAGAGCCATACAGGCTGCTCTGCCTGCGCAGCAACGAGATGCAGGAGAAACTCGCCAAGATGGGCGTGGAGCTTCCAGAGATCAACCTCGGCGGCGGCATAGGAGTAGATTACTACAAGCCCGACGAGAACCCTATTCCGGATTTCGACACCTTTATAGAATCTATACACAGCAATCTGGTTGTAAAGCCGGGACAGCACGTACACTTCGAGTTTGGCCGCGCTGTTGTAGGACAGTGTGGCACCATGGTATCGAGGGTACTATATATAAAGCCTGCATCGCAGACCAACTTCGCCATTGTGGACGCCGGTTTCACCGATCTGATACGCCCCGCGCTCTACGGATCATACCACAAGATCGAGAACCTTACATCGCAGAGTTCGGAGACTCTCAGCTACGATGTTGTGGGCCCTATTTGCGAATCCACCGACGTTTTCGACAAGGGAATCAAGCTTCCGGAAACCAAAAGAGGCGACCTTTTGGCGTTCAGAACCGCTGGAGCATACGGCGAAATCATGGCTTCGCAGTATAACCTGAGAAAATTGCCAAACGTTTATTATTCTGACAATCAATAGGTTGCGGAATTTAATTGAATATACACTTATTTTTTTTGAAATTATTTTCCATATATTTGAACTTATATGAAAAATAATGTGTATATTTGCGGTATTGAATTAATTAAATTTTTTAAGATAAAGTCCTAATTTTATTTAACATGAAAAACCGATTTGTATCGTTAGCGTGTGTCTTATTGACAATGTCTGGCGTTTTCGGAGCAGAGGTTGCTTCTGCTCAGGATACCAAGGAGATGGTAAAGACCGCTGAAGCTGCTTTTGTCAACAGCGATTGGAAGCAGGCTAAGTCGCAGTATGAGGCTCTCACAAAGGCCGAGGCTAGCAATCCTATGTACCATGCACAGCTCGGAAAGTGTCTCCTGAACCTTGGAAAGAAGGAGGAGGCTATTGCTGAACTTCAGAAGGCTCAGTCTCTCTACACCGACAAGCAGAAGGCTAAAGAGGTAGCACAGAAGAATGCCCTCGTTCTTGCTCATGCACAGAAGGAGGTTAACAAGGTAGATGATGCTATCAAGACTCTTGAGGATCTTCAGCCAAATGTAAAGAACAAGGCCATCAAGGCTTTGGTTGAAAACGAGCTTGAGGCTTGCAAGGTAGCCAAGGATCTTAGATCTAATCCTAAGGACGAGATGGTTCTCAACCTTGGTGCATTTGTAAACGATAAGGAGGGCAAGGCAGACCACTCAGCTGTATTGTCTAACGACAAGAAGCAGATGTACTTCACATCACGCAGAAAGGCCGACGGCCACAGCGTAGTTTCTGAGGATCAGGTAGATGAGAACCTCTACGTATCTAACCTCGATGCTACTACAAAGACTTATGCTAAGGCAGAGATCTACAACGGCGACATCAACACAAACGCTCATGACGCTGTTATCGCTATCTCTCCTGATGGCACAGAGCTTTACATCTACCGTGAGGACGACAATGGTTCTATCCTCGTATCTAAGAAGAGCGGCTCTTCATGGTCTACTCCAGAGATGCTCGGCGGCGATATCAACACTCCTTACGAGGAGAAGGGTGCTGCCCTCTCTCCTGATGGCCAGAAGCTCTACTTCGCTTCAGACCGTCCAGGTACTCTTGGTGGTCTCGATATTTGGGTTGCTCAGCGTCAGGGCGACTCATGGGGTAATGTAAAGAACCTCGGCAAGGCTATCAACACTTCAGAGTCAGAGGAAGGCCCATTCGTATCTAAGGATGGCTCTACACTCTACTTCGCTTCTAGAGGCCACAAGTCACTTGGTGGTTACGACCTCTTCAAGGCTGCTATCAACGGCGATTCTTTCGGCGATGCAGAGAACCTCGGTTGCCCAATCAACACTGGCGACGACGAGATGTACCCATTTGTAGATGGCCAGAAGGTTTACTTCTCTTCTAACCGTCCTAACGGCATGGGTGATGCTGATCAGAACAACCTCGACATCTGGGTTGCTGGTCCTACATCTGTAATGCAGACTGCCCAGACCGACCTCAATGGTAAGGTTCGCGTTTGTCACGACGCTCAGATCGTTTCTAGAGTAGAGGTTCGCGACAACTCTAACGCTAGCATCCAGAAGCTTTCTCCAAGCGCTGATGGTGCTTTCACTATCAAGACATACCGTGGTCACAACTACACCATCACTGTATACGCTGATGAGAAGCCTGTATTTACTGAGGATTTCGATGTAGCTGTTGACGCTGCTGCTTCTCAGGAGTACAAGACTATCCAGCTCGATCCAGGCTACGACTGCGACAAGTACGATCAGGAGCTTGCTGCTCGCGCTGCTGAGGAGGAGAGAAACAAGAAGAACTGCGAGGACGGCGTTTGCTACGATTTCTTCGTAGAGATCGAGGACATCACCTTCGCATTCGGCAAGGCTGATCCATTCGGCGAGAACGCTTCTCTCAATGTACTTGCTGACTACCTCAAGGAGTATCCTAAGGCTAAGGTTGAGGTTAACGGTTACGCAGATGCTCAGGGTAGCTCTTCTTTGAACTACACTCTCGCTCGCAAGCGTGCCCTCACAGCTCAGTCTTACTTGCTCAAGAAGGGTGTTAAGTCTTCACAGATCAAGGTTGCATCTATGGGTGAGGAGAACCCTGTTTCTCTCAACTTCGTAAATGGCGAGATCAATGAGGATTCTAAGAAGTTCAACCGTCGTCTCGAGTTCAACATGCTCGAGCAGGGCGAGAAGACAATGCTTATCCGTGCTATCCGCAACATTCCTTCTCAGTACAAGAATGCTGATTACAAGCGCAAGTACACAAAGAAGCCTGGTATGCCTGAGACTACTCTCTAGTAGATGGGATAAGTATCATATAGATCATACTTCTTAATTTTTATACAATGTATCGGAGATATGCTGAAGTTATAGTGCCAGTTTCACTGCCTGTGCTATACACTTACGCTATCCCCGATACATTTTTTTTGCAATGTGTGCCGGGTGTAAGGGTGGTGATACCGCTCGGAAAATCCAAACTGTATTCCGCCATAGTAAGGAGCGTTTCGGATACCTGTCCACAGAATTGCGAGATTAAGGAAATAATTGAGGTTCTAGATCAGAAACCCATAATAAACGCAATTCAGCTCCGATTCTGGGACTGGATTGCGTCTTATTATCTATGCTCGCTTGGCGAGGTGTACAGGGCCGCGGTGCCTTCGTCGCTTAAGCTTGAGAGCGAGACCGTGCTATACCGCACCGCAAAGCCCATGGATTTGGCTTTGCTGAAACCAAAGGAGGCTATGTTTCTTGGTGTGTTCGACGACAAGCATCAGGAGATAGAGCTTATAAAGGCCGCCAAGATGGCTGGTCAGAAGAATGTAATAAGCATTGTAAGAAACCTTATCGGCATGGGATATCTGGTGGCCGACAAGGTGATAGAGGAGAAATACAAGCCCAGGACAGAGAAGTACATATCTCTATCCGACCAGATTACCACCGAGGACCAGCTGAGGGAGATTTTCGACCTTCTGGAAAAGAAGAGCCCAAAGCAGCTGGAGGCCCTCATGTTTTATTTTCAGAATTCGGGCGTAAGGCTCGCCAACAATGTTGTGACCGAATACGGCGCATTGCGCAAGAGCGATATGCTCAAGGATCCCAGAGTGTCGCCATCGTCGCTATCAACCCTGGTTACCAAGAAGATTTTCACCGAATACGAGCAGGAGACCAGCCGCATAGAACAGTACAGCGGCGATCTGGAGCTCTACCATGATCTTACAGAGTATCAGCAGGATGCTCTCGACAGGATTACAAACTTTTTCAACGACAAGACTACGGTTCTTCTGCACGGAGTTACCGGATGCGGCAAAACCGAAATATATATAAAACTTATCGACCGCTATCTTCAGCAGGGCAAGCAGGTGCTTTACCTCTTGCCGGAGATTGTGCTTACCTCTCAGATTATCAGACGATTGCAGAAAGTATTTGGCGACGAGGTGGCCATCTACCACAGCAAAATCTCAGATGGCGGACGAGCCGAGCTCTGGCATGAGATTGGCCAGAACGGCAACAACAAACTCAGGCTGGTGGTGGGAGTGAGGTCGGCCCTCTTTCTGCCGTTCAGCAATCTGGGCCTCGTTATCGTGGACGAGGAGCACGACAGCTCGTACAAGCAGCAGGATCCCGCGCCCAGATACAATGCCCGCGACTGCGCCATTGTGTTGGCCGGGCTTCACGGCGCCAAGGTGCTCCTTGGATCGGCTACTCCGGCTGTGGAATCCTATTACAATGCCCTTGGCGGCAAGTACGGCCTGGTGGAGATCAACCGCCGCTATTCCGACGCCGGACTCCCCGAGGTGCACATAGTAAACACTCTGGATGCAGCCAAGAAAAACCAAATGAGGTCGCTGTTTTCCACCTTCATGCTCAACGAGGTTCATAAGACGATGCAGAACGGGCGTCAGGCAGTGCTTTTCCGCAACAGAAGGGGATTCTCGCCCTACGTGGAGTGCGCCAGCTGCGGATGGGTTCCAGTCTGCGACAACTGCGACGTGTGCCTCACCTACCACAAGCGCGAGAACAAGCTGGTGTGTCACCACTGCGGATTCGCCATGGATATGCCCCATTCGTGCAAGTCGTGCGGAGATGCCAACATAGCCACCAAGGGTTTCGGCACCGAGAAGATAGAGGACGAGATCAAGATTTTCTTCCCTGATGCCCGCATAGCAAGGCTGGATGCCGACGTGGCCGCATCGCGCCGCCGTTATGAGCGAGTGATATACGAGTTCGAGAACGGCCTTATCGACATCATAGCAGGCACTCAGATGATATCCAAGGGATTCGATTTCAAGGACCTTCAGCTGGCCGGAGTGCTCAACGCCGACAGTCTGATAAATTTCCCCGATTTCAGGGCCGAGGAGCGAGCCTTCCAGATGCTGTGTCAGGTGTCGGGGCGCACGGGACGCGCCGATGTAAGGGGCAAGGTGCTGATACAGACGTCTCAGCCCGGGCATCCCGTTTTCAAGGATGTGGTGACTGGCGATTACAAGAGTTTCTACCGCAGGGTGTCGGCAGAGAGGAGCATGTTTGCGTATCCGCCGTACACCAGGCTGATAAAGCTTCAGCTAAAGCACAAGGACTCGCTTTTCCTGGATGACTGCGCTCTCAATCTGGCAGCCAAGCTCAGGAAGTTTTTCGGCGATGGCGTGCTTGGACCCGAGTATCCGCTGATAAGCAGGTTGCAGAATCTGTATATTAAGGAAATTTTACTTAAAATTAGCAGAAATCATTATGGAATTCAAGCAAAAAATTGTATTTTAGCGTCGATTGGGCAGCTAAGGGCCGAGGTTACCAAATCTGGTTTGATAGTGGCGCTAAACGTTGACCCTCAATGATTTGCAATTTCACTATAAATTTAAAAATATTAATACACAATAATAAAAAACATTACAAAATGAGATTATCAGACAGAATCAACAGGGTTGCCGAGTCGCAGACCCTCGCAATGAGCCAGAAGAGCCAGGAGCTTAAGGAGTCTGGCGTTGATGTTGTTAACCTTACCGTAGGACAGCCTGACTTCTTTACTCCAGACAACGTGAAGGCTGCCGCAAAGAAAGCCATCGACGACAACTTCTCTTTCTACACTCCAGTGCCGGGCTACAAGGATCTGGTGAAGGCTATTCAGGGCAAGTTTAAGCGTGAGAACAATCTCGACTATGCCGAGAACC